>CAZEJJ010000088.1:0-31598 GCA_964512185.1 uncultured Enterobacterales bacterium
GTGCCCGTGTGCCGCGGAGCGGCATGTACGGTCGCTGGCGACCGTACGGCCGAAGCATCTGGCCGCCCAGCAGGGTGGGCAGGTACTTCTGGGCACGGGCACTAGACCGCCGCGATCTTCCCCTTGCCCACCCAGGGCACCCGGCCCAGCAGGGAGGTCTTGAGGATCTCCTTGAACACCACGGCCCCCGACAGCAGCTCGGCCAGCTCTTCGCGGCTGCCGGTCTTGGACAGCTTGCGGCGCAGCAGATCCGGGCGCAGGTAGAACTTCATGTAGGCCTTGGTGCGCCAGCGACGCAGCTGCTCGGCGCTGAAGGTCTCGGTCTCCAGCTGCGGTATGGACCCGCCGCCGCTCAGCGTGTAGTCCAGCCAGGGGTCGCCATCGACGTAGCCGCGCTCACGTGAGATGCGGTACAGGTCGGTGGCCGGCAGGATGGTGGCCACCGAGAAGCTGGCCCAGTCCAGCCCCAGGGCGCAGGCGAAGTCGATGGTCTCCTGCAGGTCATGCCGGGTGGCGTCGGGGTAGCCCAGCATGAAGTAGCCGCGCGTCTCGATGCCCGCCTCGCGGGCGGCGCGGAAGGCGGTGAGGCACTGCTGGCGGGTGATGCCCTTCTTCATGATGCGCAGCATGCGGTCGGTGCCCGCCTCCACACCCATGTGGATGGAGCGCAGGCCCACGCCCTTGAGGGCCCGCAGCACGTCGCGGTCCACGGTGTCGACCCGCGCCCGGATGTTGAAGCGCACCTTGAGGTCTCGGCGCCCGAGCTCCTCGGCCAGCTGGAGCATGCGCTTCTTGCCCATGGTGAAGGTCTCGTCGAACATGACGATCTCGCGCACGCCCCAGGTCTTCTCCAGCCAGGCCATCTCCTCGGCCACGGAGTCCACCGAGCGGAAGCGCAGCTTCTCTGAGTAGACCTGGGAGCAGTAGCCGCACTTCCAGGGGCAGCCCCGCGAGGTGACCATGGTGGCCATGGGCTTGAGCACCGTCAGGCAGTGGTAGCGCTCCATGGGCATGAGATCGAAGGCGGTGAAGGGGTAGCGGTCCAGGTCCCTGGCGATAGGCCGCGCGGGGTTGAGCACCACCTCGCCGTCGGGCCTGCGGGCCGCGGTGCCGGGGACGTCCCAGGGCTCGTCGCCGCCTTCCAGGCGCAGGCAGATCTCCAGCAGAGTCTCTTCGCCGTCGCCCACGGCGGTGATGTCGATGCAGTCCCAGCTCAAGGACTCCCGCGGGTAGATGGTCATGTGGGGGCCGCCCACCACCACCAGGGCCCCGGGGGCCACCCGGCGCACCAGCTGGGCGATCTCCAGCACCGCAGGCCAGCCCAGGGTCTTGCAGGTGAGCGCCACGATGTGGGGATCGATCTGCCGGATGGCGTCGGCGGCCTGCTCCACCAGGATGTTCTCGGCGTGCAGATCGATGAAGTGCACGGGAAAACCGTGCTGTCGCAGCCACGCCGCCAGCCCGCCCAGCGACAGGTTGGGGTAGATGCCCATCTTCTCGGCAGCCTTGCGCGACAGGGGCTGCTGATCGGCCGCTTCGTGGTACTTCACGAAGAGCACGCGGGTGTCGCGGGTTCCGGGGCTGTGCCTGCCGATCATGTTGCGCTCGCGGGGAGCCCTGCGGGGCGCACCCAATGTAGCACCTCACCCGCCGCCGTCCTGTCCCGGGGGCTACCGGAGGGCCGAGAGCCGGCCGGGAGAGCGGGACACCCGGAGCGGGGCTCCGTGATATCAGGAGGCCCATGGCGGGGACGGCCCCCTCCGCTCGCCCCATCCCCCAGGGCTGACATGCCGAGCGACTCCTACAAGTCCGTCGTGGAGATGTTCCGCGACCGCGTCTCCTCCACCCCCGACGCCCGAGCCATGCTCTTCAAGCGCGACGGGGCCTGGACCCACCTGAGCTGGCGGCAGGTGAACCAGCGGGTGCACGACGCCGCCTGCGGGCTGCGGGCCCTGGGGCTCGAGAGCGAGCAGCGCTGCTCCATCCTGGCCCGCACGCGCCCTGAGTGGGTGCTGGCCGACCTGGCCATCCTCAGCGCGGCGGGCGCCACCACCACCATCTACCCCTCCAGCCCGGCAGACGACTGCGCCTACATCATCCAGGACTCCGCCACCCGTTTCGTCTTCGTGGACGACGCCGAGCTGGCCGAGCGCCTGCGGTCCCTGCGGGCCGAGCTGCCCACGGTGGAGAGGCTGATCACCCTGACCGACGGCGCCGACGGCGACTGGGTGATCTCCCTGGAGCAGCTCGAGGAGCTGGGCCGCAGCTGGGATCAGGAACACCCCGGCGCCATCCAGGAGATCGGCGACCAGATCGACTCCCACCACCTGGCCACCCTGATCTACACCTCGGGCACCACGGGGCGGCCCAAGGGGGTGATGCTCACCCACGACAACTGGGTCTACGAAGGCGAGGCCATCGACAACCTCGACGTGCTGCTGCCCTCCGATGTGCTCTACCTCTTCCTGCCCCTGGCCCACTCCTTCGCCAAGGTCATGCAGCTCTGCTTCATCCGCATGGGCATCCCCACGGTGGTGGACGGCGACCAGAGCGTGCTCATGGAGCAGCTGTCCGAGACCCGACCCACCTTCATGAGCGCCGTCCCGCGCTTCTTTGAGAAGGTGCACGCCGAGGTGCTCCGCAAGGCCAAGGCCGACGGCTCGGTGTCGTGGGCCACCTTCCAGTGGGCCATGGCAGTGGGCCGGCAGGTCAGCGTCCTGCGCCAGCAGGGGCGGGAGCCGCGCGGCCTGCTCGCGGTGCAGCACAGGCTGGCCGACAAGTTGGTGTTATCCAGGATCAAGGCGCTCTTCGGCGGTCGCATGCGCTTCTTCATCTCGGGCGGCGCGCCGCTGCCCAAGCCCCACATGGAATTCTTCCACGCCGCCGATCTGCTGATCCTCGAGGGCTACGGCCTCACCGAGACCAGCGCCGCCACCTTCGTGAACCGCCTGGGACACTACAAGTTCGGCACCGTGGGCCGCGCGCTCCGCGGCTCCGAGGCCCGCGTGGCCGATGACGGCGAGATCCTGTTGAAGGGCCGCGGCATCATGAGAGGCTACCACCAGCGCCCCGACGACACGGGCGATGCCTTCACCGCCGACGGCTGGCTGGCCACGGGCGACATCGGCCGCATCGACTCCGATGGTTTCCTGACCATCACCGATCGCAAGAAGGACATCATCGTCACCGCGGGCGGCAAGAACGTCGCTCCCCAGAACATCGAGAGTCGCCTCAAGGCCCGCTGCAGCCTGCTCTCCCACGTGGTGCTGCACGGCGATCAGCGCCGATTCTGCACCGCCCTGGTCACCGTGGACGAGGACGCGGCGGGTAGCTGGGCTCGCGAGCAGCAGCTCCCCTTCAGCAGCTACTCCGAGCTGGCGGCGCTGCCCGAGCTGCGCAGGCAGGTGCAGGACGCTGTAGACGCCGTGAACTCCCAGCTGGCCTCCTTCGAGACCATCAAGGACTTCCAGATCCTCGATCAGCCGCTGTCCATCGACGCGGGCGAGCTCACGCCCAAGCTGAGCATCAAGCGCAGGGTGGTGGAGACCAACCACCGCGCCATCCTCGACGCCTTCTACCCCGACGAGACGGAGGGCGAGTGAGCGCTCCCATGAGCCCGGAGGACCACCTGCGCGCCGTGCTGGCCGCGGTGGGCTTCGACACCGATCCCGAGACCGCGGCCACACCCGGCGCATTCCTGGAGCTGCTGCGCAGCCTGGATCCTCGCAGGCCGGCCCCCGAGATCACGCTCATCCGGGCGCGCTCCACCGATCCGGTCCTGCTTCGCCAGGTCCCCTTCCACTCCCTCTGCGCCCACCACCTGCTGCCCTTCAGCGGCACCGCCTGCATCGGCATCCGTCCCGGCGGCCAGCTGGCTGGCCTGGGCAGCATCGCCCGACTGCTGCACCACCACGCCCTGCGCCCCCAGGTGCAGGAGCGGCTCGGCGCCCAGCTGGCCGAAGACCTGCTGCAGCGCCTGGGAGCGAGCACGGTCTTCGTGCAGCTGCAGGCCCGCCACATGTGCATGCAGCTGCGCGGCGCCCGCACCCCGTCGCTGGTGCAGACGCTGGCCTGGCGCGGCGCCGACGATGCGGAGCTGCGGCTGCTGCTGGGGGAGCCCCAGTAGCGCTCTACTCGGCGCCCTGTTCTGCGGGCTCTTCAGCCAGCAGCTCCTCGAGCGCGCGGGCCAGGCGCGAGTCGGACTCGCCCTGGTACTTGGGGATGCAGGCGCGCACGGTGCCTGCGTCGTCGATGACGAACACGGTGGACATGCCTGGCGCGTCGATCTCCTCGAGGGCTTCGCGGCCAGCCCAGGCCACGTGGTACTTGCGGGGCGGCGCGTCCTGCCAGAAGGACTTGGTCATGAAGGGCCGCTCGTCTACCGACAGCAGGAAGGTCTGCACGCCCTTGGGCTCGTAGGCGTCCGCCACGGTGTTCAGGGGATCCAGGGTGTCGATGCAGGGCTCGCAGGCTGAGGCCCAGATATCGATGACCCGCAGGCCGTCGAAGTCCGACAGCAGGTGCTCCTCGCCGTCGATCAGGATGCTCAGATCGGGGAAGGCCTCGCCCACGTGCAGGTGGTCCGGGGGCAGGGGTTCGCTGCCCATGAAGCTGTCGGGCAGCCTGGAGTCGAGCCAGGCGTTGAGGCCGCCCGGGGCCCAGCGGCGCGTCTCGAACAGCTCCTGGGCCGCGAGGCGCGCCTGGGCGTCGAGCTCCGGCTCGTCGCTGGGGCCCATGCCCAGCCCGCGCCCGAGGTGCTCGAGGGCGGGGCCTTCGAGCCCCAGGTCGTAGTACACCAGCCCCAGGTGCAGGTGGAAGATGGGCTCTTTTTCGCGGGCCACCAGCAGCACCCTGCGCAGATCGGCGGCGGCTTCCTCGTCGTGGCCCAGCAGGTGCAGGATCCAGGCGCGCGTGTCGAGCCGGGCTGCCGCCAGGTGCGCCATCTTCTCCAGCCACTCGTCGTAGCCGTCCACCGAGGAATCCACCTGGGGATCGTAGGCGGTCACCTCGATGAGGGCCGAGTTGATGGCCTCGAGGGCTTTGCCCAGGTCGCGGTTGGCCAGAGCGGCGCTGTAGGCGTAGGTGTTGGCCATGCTGCCGTTCGAGGGCTCAGCCTGCCAGCCGTCGAAGTAAGCCTTCAGGGCGGCTTTTTCCTTGCCCGCCCGCTCCAGCGCCATGCCCATGGCTTCCTGGTAGTAGGCGCGGGTCAGGCCCTGCTCGGGCACCTTGTCGTCGAGCTTGCGCAGCTCGCGCACCGCCACTCCGGCCACGGCCTTGCGCCGCGCCCGGTCGATCTTGGCCTGCAGCGGAGACCACTGCAGCTCGCGACGCAGGGCCCACTGGGACTGGACGCTGGCGGACTGCCGGGGGCCGCGCCAGCCGGGATCCAGCTCCTGGCAACGCTTGGCCGAAGCGGCGATGCCGGTCATGTCCTGGGCCGCGCGGAAGACGTGCAGGGCGGCGTGCACGTCCAGCGGATCTTCGGAACCCAGCGCCTTGCGGGCGGCCTCAATGGCGTCGCTGCGGGCCTGCTCCAGGCCGGGGCCCTCGGGCTCCAGCCCCCACAGGGCCTCGGCGTAGTGCAGCTCGTGGGGGCTCTCGGCGTAGAAGGCCGCCAGGTCGTCCACCAGCTCTTTGTCTACCGGCTCGTTGAGGAAGCGAAGCTGCAGCCCGTAGCCGCGCGCGAGGGGGGATGACTCGGCCAGGGCGATGAGCACCTGCCGGTCGGGGGCCTGCTCGCTGGGGCAGTAGCGGCCCGCCTCGTAGCGCGCGCGCAGCGCCAGGAAGCGCTCGTAGTCGCCAGCGGGCAGCGGGTCCACCAGGGCGTCGATCTCGCGACACCAGGGCCCGCGATCTTCATGGCGCCATGCCAGCAGCGTGGCCAGCATGACCCTGGCCGTGGTGTTGTGGGGCGAGGCGTCGACCCAGGCCCGGTACTGGGCCTCGATAGGAGGGCCGTCGCGGACGCCGCGCACCAGGGACCAGGTGTAGAGGCGATGAGCCTCGAGGTTCTGTGGATCCTCATGGAGGGCCTGAGCCGCCACCTGTGCGGCTTGTTCGGCCCGTCCGGAGTCGGCCAGGTACCAGCCCCTCTCCAGCTCGGACGCACCCAGGACAGACACAGCTCCCATCAGCAGCGGCAACAACACGACTCACCTCCTCGAGGCCGGGAACCAACACCCGGCACCGTCGCGCCCCAAGATAGCGAGCCGCCGGGGGTTTTTCACCCCGATTGCGCTCGTGGACTGCCCTGCCGCAGCACCCGGTAGCGCAGGTAGAGCTCGCTCCCCACCTGTTCCTGGGAGATCAGCTTCAGGCGGCGGAGATCTCGAGCACCGAAGCCTGCGCCGTCCGCGAGGCTGGGCGCGCCCCGGCCGCCCAGCAGCAGGGGGCAGAGCGTGACGTACAGCTCGTGCAGCAGGCCGACCTCCAGAAGCTGGTAGATGAGCTCCCCACCCGCCTCCACCAGCAGGCGCCGCACGCCGTGCTCGCGCTCCAGGACACCCAGGGCCCAGGCCAGGTCGGGTGCCCGCTCGCAGCGGTGGGTGACCACGCCGGAAGGGAACCCGGAGAGATCCGCCTCGGGCGCGCCCAGGAGCACGGGCTGCGTGCGCTCGCTGTCGAAGAAGCGCCCCTTGCGCGGCCCCTGCCCGGTGCGGGTGAGCACCGCGTTGATCACGGGCTGCTGCCGACCGCCGACGCCGGGATCCTCCACCAGCGGCAGGCACCAGGCGCGCCAGGTGCGCCCGCCCACCAGCACCGCGTCGGCCTGGGCGCGCAGCAGGCTCATGCGCCGCAGATCCTCCGAGCTGCCGAGCCGCAGGTGCTCGTAGCTGGGAGTGCCGATCCGCCCGTCCAGGCTCACGGCTGTGTTGGAGAAGACATGCATCAGCTGCCCCGGAAGTCCTCCGCCGATCGCAGGCACTCCACCGCCACGGCGGTCGCATTGGGCATGTCGAAGGGGATCTTGGTGACGCGCACCTTGGCGCGCAGCACGGGAAACTCGCTGCAGAGGATCCTGGCCACGTCCTCGGCCACGGCCTCGATGAGCTGGTAGCTGCGCTGGGCCATGAGCTGGCCGATGCGCTGGTTGACCAGGTAGTAGTCAACGATTCCGCTTGGATCGTCCTCGCGACCGTTGCGGCGGAAGTCGGTCTCCGCCTCGAAGTCGATGACGATGCGCTGCTTGATATGGCGCTCGTAGTCGTGAAAGCCGATGCGGCAGTCGAAGCCCAGGCCGATGCCCATGACCTTGTCGTTCACCTGGACCTCCGGGGGCTGGCAGGCGTCGAGAGGTGTAACAGCTCCGCCGGCACGCGAGGTCGACGTTGACGGTTCCCCGCTCGCGTGGCAGGTTCGGGCCACCACAGGCCAGAGGTGCAGCCGCATGCGCGTGATGATCAGCTACCCCCCGCTGGAGGGCAAGGGCAGCCCCATGCTGACCCAGAACCGGCAGTTCCAGTGGATGTCCAAGCCGAGCTACCTCTACCCCTGTGTGCCCGCCTCGGCGGCCACCTACCTCGAGAGCCTGGGGCACGAGGTGAGCTGGGCAGACTGCATCACCGAGCGCAAGGACTGGAGCCAGTTCGAGAAGCTGGTGCGCGACTTCCAGCCCGAGCTCATCGCCATCGAGACCAAGGCCCCGGTGGTGCGGCAGCACTGGGCCATGCTGCCCCGCATCAAGGAGCTCGCCCCCGGAGTCAGGACCGTGCTCTACGGCGACCACGCTGCAGGCAAGCCCGACGAGTCCATGGAGCACAGCCAGGTGGACTACGTGCTCACCGGTGGGGACTACGACTTCTCTCTGAAGGGCATCGTCGACCACATGGAGAAGGGCTCCGCCCTCGGCACCGGCGTTGTCTACCGCAACGGCGACGGTACCTGGAGCGACACCGGCCCCTACAAGCACGAGGGCAAGCTCGAGGAGCTCCCATGGATCGATCGGGACCTCACCAACGCCCACCTGTACTTCGAGAAATGGAAGAAGCGCCTGCCCTTCATGTGGACCATGGCGGGCCGCGACTGCCCCTGGGGCAAGTGCACCTTCTGCTCCTGGACCACCACCTACCCCCGCTTCCGCACAGTGGGCCCCGAGCATCTCCTCAATGAAATGGACATGCTCATCGACAAGTATGGCGCCAAGGAGATCTTCGACGACACGGGCTCGCTGCCCGGCGGCGGCTGGCTGCTGCGCTTCCTCGAGGGCGCCATCGACCGCAGGATGGCCGAGAAGATCATCTTCGACTGCAACTTCCGCTACGACTACTTCACGCCCAAGAACGCCGCCCTGATGCGCAGGGCCGGCTTCCGCAAGCTGCTCATCGGGGTCGAGTCCGCCAACAACCGCACCCTGGACATCCTGAACAAGAACCTCACCCGCGAGCAGATCATCGAGGGCAGCAAGATGGCCGCGGCCGAAGGGCTGGAGATCCAGCTCACGCTCATGGTGGGCTACCCCTGGGAGACCAAGGAGGACGCCTACGAGACCCTGCGGCTCGCCCGCTACCTGATGACCAACGGCCTGGCCCACATGCTCCAGGCCACGGTGATCATGCCCTACCCGGGCACGCCGCTGTTCGACCTCTGCCACCGCAACGGCTGGATCCGCATCGCTCCCGACGCCTATGAGCGCTACGACATGACCGAGCCCGTCTGCTCGCTCACCGACATGAACGAAGAAGAGGTGGTCCAGATGGCGGGCCAGTTCTACAAGATCTTCCTGGATCCCCGCTTCTTCATGCGCCAGCTCTACCAGATGCGCTCCGTGGAAGACATGGACTACATGGTGCGCGGTGCTCGCGCGGTGTGGGGCCACATCAAGGACTTCGCGGGCCTGCGCCGCTGGGGAAGCGACGCCGCCGAGCAGACCAACATGGCCGCCAGAGACTGCTGACGGGACAGCCGGGGGAGCCACCCGCGCGGGCTCGGGGGCGAGCTGCGACCGGTGGGCATCACGGGTCGGACCGGTGGTGGTTGACAGCCCTCCCACCGCCACCCTAGATACCCCTGACCCCCGCGACGGGTGCCTTCCCAGGAGTCCCTATGGTCCAGGCCATCCACCATCCCGCCAGCGTGCAGGAGGCGCTGCGCCTCCGGGCCGAGCTGGGACCCACCGCCCTCTTCCTGGCGGGCGGCACCGAGATCAACCACCGCGCCTTCCCAGGCCGTCCCCAGCACCTGCTGTCCCTGGCCCGCCTGGACCTGCGCGGCATCGAGCCCGGAGAGCAGGGCCTGCGCCTGGGCGCCTGCGTCACCCTCCAGCGGCTGCTGGAGCACGCGGCGATCCCGAGCCTGCTGCTGCAGGCCGCGCGGCGCGTGGTCAACCGCAACGTGCGCAATGTAGCCACGCTGGGCGGTCACCTGGCCGCCAACAAGAGCTGCGGAGACCTGCTGCCCGCCCTGGTGGTCCTCGGTGCCCGGCTGGAGCTGCACGGCGCCCAGGGCGCCCAGCAGCTGGCGGTCCACGCCTACCTCGACGATCAGCCCGCTGGCCTGATCACGGCGCTGATCGTGCCCGGGCTCGGCCCGGGGCGCGTGGCGGCGCTGCGGGGCTTCAGCCGCACCAGCAACGACATCTCCCTGCTCAACGTGGCCGTCAGCCTGGGCCGCACCGCCGGCTCGGTGCTGGCGCCCCTGCTGGCTGTGGGGGGCGTCGCCCCTCACGTGGTCCGGCTGCACGCCGTGGAGCGGGCGATCGAGGGCGAGCCACTGCCAGACGCAGATGAGCTGCAGCGGCTGGTGGCCTCCCAGGTCAGGCCCATCTCCGACCTGCGCGGCTCGGCTGGGTTCAAGCGCCACCTGGCCGCCACCCTGGCCGCCGACGCTCTCCAACAGGCCTGGCTGGCCACCGAGGGCTGCTGAAATGCACATCACCATCCAGCTCAACGGACACAGCCGCAGCCTCGACACCGGACCCGGGGAGCGCCTGCTGAACCTGCTGCGGCGCCAGGGGCTGCTCTCGGTGCGCGACGGCTGCGACGGCGACGGCTCCTGCGGCGCCTGCGCCGTGCGCCTCGACGGACGGCTCGTCAACAGCTGCCTGCTGCTGGCCGCCCAGGCCGATGGCCAGCGCATCGACACGGTGGAAGCGCTGGCCAGCCACACGGAGCTCAACCCGGTGCAGGCCGCCTTCGTGCAGGCGGGCATCGTGCAGTGTGGCTACTGCACGCCGGCCATGGTCCTGGCCATCGAGGAGCTGCTGGAGCGCTGCGAGCAGCCCGGAAGAGAAGAAATCAAGGACGCCCTGTCGGGCACCTTCTGCCGCTGCACCGGCTACGAGCAGGTCTTCGACGCCGTGCAGCTCGCGGTGAAGCTGCGCCAGGACCCCGACCACCGGGCGGAGCTCGCCCCCAGCTTCCGTCCCCAGCTGCGCGTCGTGGGCAAGGCCGCCGGCAAGGTGGACGGCCCCACCCTGGCCCGGGGTGGCCGCGCCTTCGTCGACGACTACGTGGAGCCCGGCTCATGCGTGCTGAAGATGCTGCGCTCGCCCCACGCCCACGCCATCGTCGAGAAGGTCGCCGTGCGCCGGGCCCTGGAGCTGCCCGGTGTGGTGTTCATCGGCACCAGGGACAACTGCCCCGACGTCTACTACGGCCAGGCAGGCCAGGGCTTCCCCGAGCCCTCCCCCTACGACCGCCGCATGTTCGGCCACAAGGTGCTGCACGTGGGCGACCGCGTCGCGGCCGTGGTGGCCGAGACCGAGGCCATCGCCCGGCAGGCGCTGGAGCTGATCGAGGTGGACTACACCGTGCTGCAGCCGGTGCTGTCCATCGAGCAGGCCCGCGGCGCGGGCGCGCCCATCGTGCACGACGGCGAGATCGAGTACGTCGTCGGCGCCCCCGACGATCTGGACAACAGCCTGGCCACGCCACAGGGCGGGCGCGTCATCTACCAGTTCCCCATCCACGGCGATCCCCACCGCAACCTGGCGGCGTCGGTCAGCGGCGGCATCGGAGACCTGGAGCAGGGCTTCGCCGAGGCCGACGTCGTCATCGAGCGCAGCTACTACGGTGGCCGCGTGCAGTGCACCCCGGTGGAGCCCCACGTGGTCTACACCCACATCGAGGACGGCCGGCTGGTGATCCGGGCCTCCACCCAGGTGCCCTGGCATGTGCGCCGCATCGTGGCCCGCATCCTGGGTCTCTCCGAGAACCAGATCCGCGTGATCAAGGCCCGCACCGGCGGCGCCTTCGGCTCCAAGCAGGACATAGTGCTCGAGGAGGTGGCGGCCTGGTGCACCTGGGTGACCGGTCGCGCCATCCACTTCCGCTTCGACCGCGAGGAGGAGTTCATCGCCTCCCGCACCCGCCACCCCATGCGGGTGGGCGTCAAGCTGGGCGCCAGGGCCGACGGCACCCTCACCGCCGTGTACATGGATCTGCACGCCAACACGGGCCCTTACGGCTCCCACTGCCTCACGGTGCCCATGAACGCCTGCTCCAAGGCCCTGCCCCTGTTCCTCTGCGACAACTCGGGCTTCGACGTGCACACCTGGTACTCCAACATCCCGCCCACCGGCGCCTACCAGGGCTACGGCGCGCCCAAGGGCAGCTTCGCGCTGCAGCTGGCCAGCGCCGAGCTGGCGGCGGAGCTGGGCATGGACCATCTGGCCTTCCTCGAGAAGAACCGTGTGCACGAGGGCTCCATGCTGGAGATCCTGCGCTGCCTGGGCGAAGGCCGCGAGGGCAAGCCCCAGCGGGTCTTCACCTGCGGGCTGGGGCCCGCGCTGGAGCGCGGCGCCCAGCTCATCGACTGGGGCACACCCGTCCAGAGCGAAGACCCACGCGTGAAGATCGGCAAGGGCGTGGCCATCGTGCAGCAGGGCTCCGGCCTGCCCGAGCTGGACTCGGCCAACGCCTGGCTCACCCAGTTCGCCGACGGCAGCTTCATGCTGCACTCCGGCGGCACTGACCTGGGCACCGGGCTCGACACCGTCACCGTCAAGATGGTGGCCGAGACCCTGCTGCTGCCCATGCCGGCCGTGGCCCTCACCGCGGCCGACACCGACGTCACCCCCTTCGACGTGGGCGCCTACGCCAGCTCGGGCACCTTCTTCTCGGGCGGCGCGGCACAGGACGCCGCGCGCAAGATGAGGGCCATCCTGCTGGACGTGGCCGCCGAGATGCTGGTGGAACCCCCCGACAACCTGCAGCTGGCCTGGCCGGGCAAGGTGGTGGGGCTCTCCGGCGAGGTCAGCTACGAGGACATCGCCCGCTTCACCCAGACCGGCACGGGCCGCGGCCAGCTCACCGCGGTGGGCAAGTTCATCACCGACAAGGGCAGCTTCCCATACGGCGCCCACTTCGCGCAGGTGGCGGTGGACACGGGCACGGGCCAGGTCACCCTGCAGCGCTTCTTCGCCCTGCAGGACTGCGGCACCCCCATCAACCCGGAGCTCGCGCTCGGGCAGATCTACGGCGGAGCGCTCAAGACCATCGGGTCCGCCCTGTACGAGGAGCTGATCCTCGACGAGCAGGGCCGCTGCAAGAACGCCAACCTGGTGGACTACAAGGTGCCCATGATCGGCGATCTGCCCGCGGAGTTTGTCTGCGAGCTGGTGGACACCGAGGATCCCTTCGGGCCCTTCGGGGGCAAGTCCATCGCCGAGATCTCCTGCAACGGCGCCGCCCCGGCCATCGCCTCCGCCATCCACGACGCCGCCGGCGTCTGGATGCGGGAGTGGCCTTTCACCCCCGAGAAGGTGCTGAAGGCCCTCGGTACCCTGAGAGACGAGCCATGAGCCGAGCCCGCGTCCTCGCCTGTCGCGCCGATTTTCTCGCCCCCCTGGCCGCCCCCGACAGCGGCCTGCGCATCGCCGACGGCTACCTGCTGGCGGTGGACGGCGTGCTCGCCGAGGTGGGCCCCTACAGCCCACAGGTGGGAGCACGCCTGCAGCGAGCCTGGGGCGAGCGCCTGCAGGCGGTGGGCGGGCGCCTGGTCCGGGCCGAGACGGCGGCCGATGCCCTCCCCCGCCTGCGGGGCGTGATCCTGCCGGGCTTCGTCAAGGCCCACGGCCACGACCACGAGCAGCCCATCATCGGCGTGGCCAAGGACGAGCCCCTCACCGCCTGGCTGGACCACGCGGTCAACCCCTTCACCGGCTTCATCAACAGGCAGCGCGCCGAGCTGTCTGAAGCCCTGGGCTGCACGCCCCAGTACGCCACCTACCGCATGGCCCGCCTGTGCGACATCCACTACGGCATCACCGCTTCGATGGTGCACCACTGCAACCACAACAAGTACCACCTGGAAGACATCGCCCTCGCCAACGAGGCCGCCGGCACCACCATGATCGTGGCCATCGGCGGGCAGGACCGCTTCTACGTCGAAGAGCTGCTGGACACGCCAGCCCAGGCCATGGCCAGGCTGGAGCGCGCGCTGCAGGTACAGCAGGGCTGCGAACGCACCAGCTTCTGCCCAGGTCCCGACCAGCTGTTCTCCAACAGCCGCGCGGTGCTGGTGCCGCAGAA
Organism: uncultured Enterobacterales bacterium; assembly: GCA_964512185.1. Classification (GTDB taxonomy): domain Bacteria; phylum Myxococcota_A; class UBA796; order UBA796; family JAFGLY01; genus CAZEJJ01. Next base: position 13,470 of record CAZEJJ010000088.1, read on the forward strand.
GGCCTGGGCCCGCGAGCACGGCACCTTGTTCCACGTCCACTCCTCCGAAGAGCCCAGCACCACTCGCTGGTTCAGCCAGGAGATCGAGCCGGGGCTCACTCCTGTCCAGTACGCCGAGTCCATCGGCATCCTCGACCACATGAGCGTTTTGGCCCACCAGGTCAACTGCGGCCCCCAGGACCTGGAGATCCTGGCCCGCACGGGCACCCGTGTGGTGCACAACCCGCTGGCCAACACCATCCTGGGCTCGGGCATGCCCCCCGTGATGGACATGCTGCGGGCGGGCATCCCGGTGGCCATCTCCACCGACGGCTCCGGCTCCGCCGACAACCAGAACATCATCGCCGCCGCTCGCCTGGCGGCCCAATACCAGAAAGCCGTGAACCAGGACGCCACCCTGCTGCCCTCCCAGCAGCTGCTGGAGATGATCACCTCGGTGCCCGCCGAGATCCTTCGTCTGCCCCAGGGCCAGCTCTCCGCCGGCCTGCAGGCCGACTGGGTGGTGCTGGACACCGCGCGTCCAAACCTGGCTCCCACCCGGGTGGACAACCTGCTCGAGAACATCATCTGGGCCGCCGACGGCAGCGAGGTCGACACCGTGGTGGCCCGCGGCCGCCTGCTCAAGCACGAGGGACGGGTGCTGCCCTTCGCAGACGGGAGCACCCCCGAAGCCACCATGGCCGCCGTGCAGCAGCTGTCCGAGCGCTTCGCCGCCTGGCGCGAGACCGCGCCCGAACTGCGGGGCACCGGGGCCCACCAGTAAGGAGTGCACCACCCATGGGCCTGGTCGTGGCCATCGTGCTGGCGGCGGGAAGCAGCAGCCGCATGGGCACAGACAAGCTGGGCTTGCAGCTGGGTCCACGCTCGGTGCTGGAGCACTCCCTGGCGGCCTACGACGACTGCCCCGGCATCGGTGCGCGGCTGCTGGTCACGGCTGGGCTCAGCGGCGCCACGCAGCGCCCTCCGGGCTGGACCCTGGCACCCAACCCCCTGGCCCACCAGGGCATGGGCGCCTCCCTGCGGGCAGGCCTGCAGGCTGCCCCCCCCGAGGCGGCCGCCTACCTGCTGGGCCTGGCGGATCTGCCCGCGCTGCAGGCCAGCACGGTGGCGGCGGTGCTGCGGGCCTGGCGCTCCGGGGGTCACCAGCTGGTTGCCCCCAGCTGGAAGGGGCGCCAGGGACATCCAGTGCTGGTGGGCGCCGGATACCGCCGAGAGCTGCTGCGGGTGGAGGGCGACCAGGGGGCGCGCCTGCTGCTGCGGCGCCACGGGGCGCAGCTGCACCGGGTGCCGGTGGATGATCCCGGCGCGGTGCTGGACATGGACCGTCCCGAGCAGCTGGCGCAGCTACAGCTCACGCCCATGGGTCCGCGCTGGAGCCCGGAGTCCCTGGACGGGGTGGCCACATGGGGCTGAGGGTCCTGGTCAAGGGTGCCGGCGAGCATGCCACCGGTACAGCGCACCGGCTGTTCCGCTGCGGCTTCCAGGTGGCCATGACCGAGATCCCGGAGCCCACCGCGGTGCGCCGCTGGGTGGCCTTCGCCACTGCCGTGCAGGCAGGCAGCGTGCAGGTGGAAGGCGTCCTGGCGGAGCGCTGGAGCCTGAGCAGCGCCGCCACCCTGGCCGACTTCCACTGGCGGCACGTGCCAGTGTTCGTCGATCCACAGGCCACGCTGCTGGTCCACTGGCAGCCCCAGGTAGTGATCGACGCCAGGATCCTCAAGCAGAATCTCGACAACCACCTGCACCAGGCGCCCCTCGTGCTGGGCTACGGCCCCGGCCTGCGGGCAGGCAGAGACGTGCACTTCGCCGTTGAGACCTGCCGCGGCCACGACCTGGGACGCATCATCAGCAGCGGCGAAGCGGCAGCGGACACCGGAGTGCCCGGCAGCATCGGCGGCTCCACGGCCAGCAGGGTGCTGCGCTCACCGGGAGAGGGCGCCGTCGAGGTGCTGCGCGACATCGGCAGCCTGGTGGAGGCTGGCGAGCTGCTGGCCCGGGTGGGCGACAGCGAGCTCCGTGCCGGCGTGAGCGGGGTGGTCCGGGGCATGATCCACCCGGGCACGAGGGTCACCCGCGGCCTGAAGCTGGGGGACGTGGACCCACGAGCCGATCCGGCCTCCTGCTCCACCATCTCCGACAAGGCCCGCTGCATCAGCGGAGCAGCCCTCGAGATCATCCTGGTCAGCGGTCTGGCTGGGCTGTCATGAACGGCCCGCTCGCCGGGCTGCCTCATGCCGTGGGCATCGACGCACCCGGAGCCACCTGGATCGTGGGCGGAGGCGGCAAGACGAGCCTCATGTTCCAGCTGGCGCGCGCGCTCGCGCAGGACGGGCAGCGTGTGGTCACCGCCACCTCTACCCACATCCGGGTGCCGGGTCCACAGCAGTCACCCGCGCTGATCATCGGCCGGGACCCCCAGCTGGTGCTCTCCGCCCTGCGCGCTGCCCTGGACCGCCACGGGCAGGTCACGCTGGTGGGTGGCCGGATGCCGTCCTCCAAGAAGCTCTACGCGGCTCCCATGGAGCTCCTGCAGGCCCTGCCCGGCCTGCTGGCCCCCATCCAGCTGCTGGTGGAGGCCGACGGATCCGCCGGCCGCCCTCTCAAGGCCCACGCGGCCCACGAGCCCGCTGTGCCCCGGCACCTCGAGCGCCTGCTGGCGGTGGTGGGCTGCGATGCCGTGGGCAGCCGGCTGGACGAGGCCAGCGTGCACCGCGCCCGGCTGCTGGCACAGCGTCTGGGGCTGCCGCTGGGCTGCCGGCTGAGCGCCGACCAGGTGGCGCGCGCCTTGCTGGCGCCCTGGGGCACCCTGGCTCGCGCGGGGCCCGGCACGCGCTGCGCCGTGTTCATCTCGCGGTCCGGACCTCATCCCGGTGCAGCACAGGCGCTGGTGGAGGCCCTGCGCGCGGCTGACCTGCAGGGTCGGCTCGCGCGCATCGCCTGGGGCGAGCTGGTGGGACCGGACCCCTGGGTGGACTACTCGTCCACCGAGATCTCCCACTCGTAGAGCGAGGTCTGCACCTGGCGCAGCTTGGCCTGGTCGCGCTCCTCCCCTTCTTCTCCGTCCCGGTCCATGTGGCCGCCCTTGCCCAGCAGGCCCCTCAAGCGCACATTGGCCAGGCGCAGCTGGCGGATGCCCGCCAGGGCGATCTGGCGCTGGAAGCGCAGGCCCAGGGGTGTGCCCGCCTTGACCAGGCGCTCGAAGACGTCGCGCCCCACTTCGAGCGCCACCAGCTCACCCTTGGCCCGCACCGTGGCCGCCCGCGGGGAGCCGTCCACCAGGGCCATCTGCCCCACGATGGAGCCCGGCCCCAGGGTGGCCAGGTGGCGCGCGCCGCCAACGCTGGCCTTGCTGACGTCCACATGACCCCTGAGCAGCACGAAGCAGGAAGCTCCCACCCGGCCTTCGCTGCACAGGGGCACGCCGTCGGCGTAGGTCAGCACCATGCCGGCGCTGCCCAGCATGCGCAGGTCACCGCGTTGCAGGCCCACCGGCAGGGGAGAATCGCTGAAGTCGAACATGCCCCGACAGGGCAGACCGCGGCCGGTCTTGGGCTGGTCCGAGCCTGAGAGGTGGCGAATGGAAGCCGGATCGCGGTCGCGGTGCATGCCGCGCAGCTCGAGCTCCAGGCGCTCGTTGGTCTGCCGCAGGCGCTTGGTGACGTGCCGCATCACACCGCCGACGATGGTGCCCACGATGAACGGCGCCACCTCAGCCAGGGTCTCGACGGTCTCGGCATCGAGCTCGCAGACCACCGAGTCCTGGCTGGCCACCACGGTGGCCGAGCGCGGGCCGGGATCCACGCAGGCCATCTCGCCCACCGACTCGCCCGGTCCGAGCATGCCCACGGTGGTCACCTGGCCGCCCTCGTCCGAGACCCGGATCTGCAGCCGCCCCTGCACCACCACGGCCATGGAATCGCCGATGGTGCCCTGCTTGAAGAGGACCTCGCCCCCGGGGAGGCTGATCGTCGGCAGAGACTCGGCGAGGATCTCGATGTCCTCCACTTCCAGGCCCCAGAAGATCTCCGCCTTGCGCAGGCTGTTGATCAAAGCTGTGCTCACCTGGCCTCCTGCTGCGCCCCTCGGGTCGAGGTGGAGCGGCGAACCGCCAGCATAACCGGAGAGCGCGCCGCGGTGAGCCTTGAAGCCGTCGCCCCTGTGAGCTAGGAACCTGTTGCGCATGCCTCATCCGCTGCGCGGCCCGATCCGATGGCGCCTGCGGGCCGCTCCCCAGGATTCGGCACCGGCGTCACGGATCCCTGCGTTCGCAGGGTCCGCGCTGCCTATGCCCTACAGGCTCCCAGGCCAGCCATCCAGCTCTACGCGCGAGGTCCTGCCATGTCCCTTCGCATCGGTATCCTCACCGGAGGCGGCGATGCCCCGGGTCTCAACGCCGTGATCCGCGCGGTGGTCAAGCGCGCCGTGGGTCAGCTGCACTGGCAGGTGGTGGGCCTCGAGGACTCCTTCGACGGCCTGCTGGAGGAGCCTCGCCGCCTGGTCAACCTGGATCTGCCCGCCTGCAAGGGCATCCTGCACCGGGGCGGCACCATCCTGGGCACCACCAACCGCGGCGATCCCTTCGCCTACCCGACCCCCGGGGGCGACACGCGCGACCGCTCCGCCGAGCTGGCCGAGGCCATCCGCGACGAGGGCCTGGAAGGGCTGATCGTCATCGGCGGCGACGGCACGCAGAAGATCGGCTGGCGCATGATGAGCGAGCACGGCGTGCCCGTGGTGGGTGTGCCCAAGACCATCGACAACGACCTGTCCGCCACCGACTACACCTTCGGCTTCATGTCCGCCGTCGATACGGCCACCGAAGCCCTGGACCGGCTGCACAGCACCGCCGAGTCCCACGAGAGGGTGATGCTGCTGGAGGTCATGGGACGCGACGCGGGCTGGATCTCCCTCTACGCCGGCATCGCCGGCGGGGCTGACTGCATCGTCGTCCCCGAGATCCCCTACCAGGTGGACCGCATCTGCCGCAAGATCCGCAAGCGCCGCACCCTGGGCCGCCCCTTCACCCTCATCGTGGTGGCCGAGGGTGCCCTGCCCCATCCCGAGAGCGACGGCCACGGCAGCCAGGCCCACCCCAAGGTGGGCGGTGGGCGGGCCGCCTATGCCCTGGCCGACGCCCTCTCCCAGCAGATCGAGGCGGAGATCCGGGTCACGGTGCTGGGGCACCTGCAGCGCGGCGGCGGGCCCATCCCCTTCGACCGCATCCTGGCCACGCGGCTGGGCGTCGCGGCGGTGGAGCTGGTGCAGGCGGAAGCCTGGGGCCAGATGGCCTGCCTGCGCGACGGAAAGGTCGAGGGGGTGCCCATCGAGCAGGCCATCGCCACCTACCGCAGGGTGGACCCGCAGGGAGAGCTGGTGCGCACCGCCCGCGCCGTGGGAATCGAGTTCGGAGCGTAGGGCGATGCTGCTCACCGGCGCCACCGGCTTCCTGGGCAGCCACCTGGTGGAGGAGCTGCAGGAGCGGGGCATCGCGGCCACCTGTCTGGCCCGACAGAGCAGCGACACGGGCTGGCTGGAGCAGCGCGGGCTGCCGGTACAGCGTGTCTCCATCCAGGCGCTCACCCCCGAGCTCATGGCCGCGGTGTCGGGTCACGACACCGTGATCCACGTGGCGGGAGCGGTGCGCGCCCTGGACTATCCGGCTTTTGTCGCCGCCAACGCCGACGCCACCGAGGCCCTGCTGCAGGCCTGCCTGCGGGCACCTCAGCCGGTGCGCCGTTTCGTGCTGGTCTCCAGCGTGGGCGCTACGGGGCCGCCGCCGCCAGGCCAACTCCTGACGGAGTCCAGCGCTCCCACCGAGCGCACCGACTACGGCCGCTCCAAGTGGGAGGGCGAGCAGCGGGTCCTGGCCCTGAAGCACGCAATCCAGGTGGTGATCTTGCGCCCCACCGCGCTGTACGGGCCGCGGGACAGCGAGCTGCTACCCTTGTTCCGGCTCGCCCGCACCGGCCTGCTGCCGGCCTTCGCCGGACCCCAACAGATCTACAACCTCTGCCATGCTCGCGACGCGGCGCGGGCCATCGTGCTGGCCACCACCGCGGAGCTGCCTTCCGGCGAGATCTTCCAGGTGGGCTGCCAGCAGGAGCTCAGCGCCGCCGAGCTGGCGGAGCTGCTGGGACGGCTGCTGCAGCGGCGCGTGCTCCTGCTGCCCTTGCCCGGCTGGCTCTTGTGGCTGCTGGCCGCCTGCTCCGAGTCCTGGGCCCGCCTGACGCACCGCCCGGCCATGCTGAACCGCCAGAAGATCCCCGAGCTCACCGGCTCCTGGCGCCTCGACCTGAGCCACGCCCGGGAACAGCTGGGCTTCAACTCCAGCTGGGATCCCACCCGAGGCCTGGCCGAGACGCTGCGCTGGTACCAGAGCCAGGGACTGCTGTAGGCTGCCCGCATGAACGGTCTGGCCACCACCTTCCGCGCCCTCAGGCCGCGCAGCCTGGTGGCGGTGTTCGGGGGCCTGGCGCTGTTGACCGTCTACGTCTACCAGGGGCACCACAGCTTCTACACCGAGCACCTCCCCCCGGGCAGCCTGCCGGGCATGAGCCCCGCGTGGGAGGCCCACTGCTGGCAGTTTCTGGCGGCGCTGCTGTGCATGGGGCTCCTGCCCCTGGCCTGGTGGCGCCTGGCTGAGCGTCGTCCCCTGGCGGAGGTGGGGCTGAGCCTGGGTGACTGGCGCTTCGGGCTGAAATTCCTGGCCCTGGCCATCCCCGTGCTCGCCGTGCCCCTGTACATCAACGCGGGCTCCCCTGCCTTCCAGGCGGAGTACCCGCTGGCGGGCGCGGTGGTGGGCAGCAGCTGGCGCAGCTTCCTGGCCTGGCAGGCCTGCTACGCGGTCTACTACCTGGCCTGGGAGTTCTTCTTCCGCGGCTTCTGGCAGCTGGGCCAGAAGAGACACCTGGGCTTGCTGGGCGCCATGGCCCTGCAGGCTTCCGCCAGCACCCTGCTGCACATCGGCAAGCCCGAAGGCGAGACCATGGCCGCGGTGCTGGCCGGGCTGGTCTTCGGCCTCGTGGCGCTGCGCAGCCGCTCCTTCCTGTACGTGTTCCTGCTGCACTGGTACGTGGGCGCGGCCACGGACCTGCTCTGCCTCGTGCGCGCGGGGGTGCCGGCGTGAAGATCCTGCTCACCGGCGCCAGCGGCTTCATCGGCTCCGCCCTCGCCGAGGAGCTCGCCCGCAATGGCCACGCCGTGCGCGTCCTGGACCTGCAGCCCCCTCCCCCCGACCTGGAGTGCCCGGTGGAATTCGTGCAGGGGGACGTGACCGACGCGGCAACCTGCGCCCGGGCGGTCAAGGGCTGCCAGGCCCTGTGCCACCTGGCCGCCAGGGTGGGAGACTGGGGCCCTGCCGAGGCCTACTTCCACGTGAACGTGCTCGGCACCGAGACCCTGCTGGCCGCAGCGCGGCGAGCCGAGCTGCAGCGCTTCGTGCTGGTCTCCTCCCTGGCCGTGCACCACTACGGGGGCCACCTGCAGGGCAACGAGCAGGCGCCGCGCGATGGCCACATCAACGCCTACAGCCGCTCCAAGATCGCCGCCGAGGACGCCCTGCGCCTCCAGGCGGGGCGCGTGGAGTGGGTCATCGCCCGTCCGGGCGTGTTCCCCTTCGGACCTCGCGATCGGACCGCCTTCTACGAGCTGGCGCGCGCGATGGAGCGCAGGCAGCTGGGCACGGTCAACCAGGGCCAGGCGTTGCTCACCACAGCCTATGTGGACAACCTCGCCCACGGCCTGCGGCTCACCCTCGAGCACCCGGCCGCCGCCGACCAGGTCTTCGTCCTGGGCGACGACGAGGCCATCAGCTGGGCCGATCTGCTGGCGCTGTTCGCCAGGGAGCTGCAGGTGGCTCCACCGCGGCTGAACCTGCCCGAGCTGCTCGCCTATCCCCTGGCCAGCGGCATGGAAGCCGCCTGGCGCATGGTGGGCGCCGAGCGCGCTCCCCCCTTGACCCGCTACCGCATCCTGCTGTCAGCGCGCGACTGCCAGTTCAGCAGCGCCAAGGCAAAGGAGCTGCTGGGCTACCGCCCCGGCGTGGACCTGCAGGAAGCGGTGCGCCGCACCGTGGCCTGGTACCGCGCCGAGAGCTAGCCCCCCGACAGGCGGCTGGAGAGATCGCGCACACGGTCCGCCAGGTGCTTGAGGAAGGCCTGGTAGATCTTGACCGCCACCACCGGCTCGCGGCCCACCAGCTCGAGGTAGTCGGAGCGCTTGATCACCAGCAGGACGCAGTCGGTCTGGGCCCACACGTCGGCGGAGCGGGGCTGGTCCTCCAGCAGCGCGAATTCACCGAAGTGACCGCCCGCGTTGATGGAGGTGAGGTGCACCCGGCCATCCCAGATGCCCACGGTGCCGTCGACCACGATGTAGAACTCGCTGCCCGTGTCGCCCTTGGCGATGATGCGCTGGCGCGCGCTGTAGCGCTCTTCGTAGAGGATGCGGTTGACCTTGACGCAGTCCTGGTCGTTGAGGTCGGCGAAGAGGAAGATGTCCTGCAGGAATTCCACCTTCTGCAGCATGCCGAGCCGCGCGGCGTGTTCCTCGCCCGGGTCGTCCTCCACCTCGATGATCACCACGGTGATGTTGTCGGCCCCGCCTGCGTGGTTGGCGGCGCGGATGCAGGCGTCCACCAGGGCCTGCCCGGAGTGGCTCGAGGCGAGCTCCTGGAGCTGGTCGAGGGACACCATGTCGGACAGGCCGTCGGAGCAGAGCACGAAGCGATCGCCCGGGATCAGATCCAGGTACAGGCTGTCGACCTCCACATCGGGCTGGATGCCCACGCAGCGGGTGATGACGTTCTTGTGAGGGTGGGTATCGAGCTCATGCTCCTCGAGCTGGCCTTGCTTGAACAGGCGCATCACCAGGCTGTGATCTTCGGTGACCTGGAACAGCTCGCCGTCGCGCAGCAGGTACAGGCGGGAGTCCCCAACGTGGCAGACATAGGCCTCGTCGCCCACCGGCAAGAACATGACCGCCGTGGTGCCCATGCCGCGCCGGGCGGCGTTGTTGCGGGCTTCAGCGAAGATCAGGCGGTTGGCTTCTTCGATGACCTGAGGAATGTACTGCAGCGCGTAGCGCCGCCGGGTAGCTTCGTCCTGCTGGCTCTCGCGCAGGGTGCGGCCCAGGTTGCGAGCCTGGCGAGCCACCTCGTTGGCCAGCATGCGCGAGGCCACCTCGCCGGCGTTGTGCCCGCCCATGCCGTCGGCCACCAGGAAGATGCCGTGGTCGTTGTCCACCAGGTAGACATCTTCGTTGTGGTCGCGCTGCTGACCAGGGTGTGTGCTGCCGTAGGCGCATATGCGCATGTTCGGAGCCTCCAGCCGTCTTGAGGGCCTGCAGGACCCTTATCGGGATTCGCACAGCGCTTCACTTCCAGGAGCGCATCGATGAACCGCCGCGCGGAACCAGGTACCGCGGTCAGCGCCACCTGCGCCCCACCGCCAGCGGGTCGAGCTGGCGGGCTCCACGGATGACCGGGCGTCGATCACCACACCTCAGGGCGAGCTGTTCGGCGAGATAAGCAGCAGGTAGCGAGCAGCGCCCACACAGGAGACCCACATGGAACACATCCCCATGGAAGCCAGCGCCTGGAGCCAGGTCAACACCTACGCCGCCGGCTACCTGGCCCTCACCGAGGGCGACATCGTCGAGGCCATGAAGCTCGGCCTGCTGGCCTGGCTGCGGGTGGTGGAGGCCCTGCGCGAGGGCGAGATCGCCGTCACCTCCAGCGAGGACGGCCTCGAGGCCCGCCTGGAGCTGGACGAAGGCGAAGGCCTGGTGCTGGCGTTCAGGCCCATCGAGGAGGGTGACTAGAACCTTGGCCAGGCCCCGGCTCCCCCTGGCGCTGTGCCTCGCCGCAGCGGCCCTGGGCTGCGGTCGCTCTGCGCAGCAGCCGTCGCCCCTCGTCGGTGTCGACCTGCTGCCGGTGCCCGCCGGCAGCGTGAGCTTCATGGGCCACATCCAGCCCGAGCCGGGCCCCGACGAGCACGAGCAGCTGTTCCAGGTCACCGTCACCCAGCCCTTCCTGCTGGGGCGCACCGAGCTCACACAGCAGCAGTGGCGCGAGCTGATGCACAGCGAGCCCAGCCATTTCCGTGCCTGTGGCGCCAGCTGCCCGGTGGAGCAGGTGTCGTGGATCGACGCCCTGCGCTTCTGCAACGCCCTGTCGGAGCGCGAAGGGCTGCAGCCCGCCTACAGGATCCAGGGCGCCGCCAGCAGCTGGGATCTACAGGCCAACGGCTACCGCCTGCCCACCGAGGCGGAGTGGTTGCTGGCCGCTCGGGCTGGCACGGAGCAGGCCTACGCCGGCTCCGACGACGCCGACCTGGTGTCCTGGCACAGCGGCAACGCCGCCGGCCGCTCCCACCCCGTGGCCGAAAAGCAGCCCAACTCCCTGGGCCTGTTCGACATGAGCGGCAATGTCTGGGAGTGGGTGTGGGACGGCTGGAGCGGCAGCAACGACCAGGCCAGCGTCTACCGCCCGGTCCTGCAGGTCAGCGATCCCGCCGGCCCCGCCAGCGCCACCGAGCGTGTCTACCGCGGAGGCAGCTGGAGCGACGACGCCAGCATCGTGCACCTGGCCGACCGCGACCGCGGCGCCCCCGACTACCGCATGTACTACGTGGGGTTCCGCGTGGCGCGGAGCGGGGGAGGTTAGCCGAACCTCACGCTCTCACAGCCGGCCAGCTCCCACTTGACCATGAAGTCACCCAGCGGCATGACGTACTGCTCGTCCACCTCGTCCCAGGGGTAGGGGTCCATGACCTTGACCGTGTCGGTGAGCTCTTCCACCATGACCCAGTGGGCGCCCACCTGGCCGTCGGGGAAGCGGTCGATGATGCGGGCGATCCAGGGCAGGTTGCGGCCGAACTGGTAGCGCCGGATGCCGCGGGCCCGCTCGTCGCGGTCTGCGGGCTGGCCCAGGTCGTCGCCCACCTGGCCGTCACCGAACAGGGCCTTCATGGCCTCCAGCACGCGTTCGAAGTCGGGAGCGGCGCTGGCCAGCAGCTCGACCACGGCCGACACAAGCTGCTGCCCCAGGTCGTCGAGCTCCGCGTCGGCGTCAGCGTCGCGGATGGCGACACAGGCTGCGGCCACGGCGGCGCTGTCGGGCTGCTGCCCCTTGCTGAACAGGATGAAGATCCAGGTGGAGAGGGTGACACCCAGGTTGCCAGCCTTGAGATCGGCGGCTTCGACAGCGGTCATGGACAAGCTCCTGCGAGATGGAGTCCCGCTCCACATACCACGGAGCGCAGCCCCGCACAGCCCGTCAGCCCCAGCCCACTCTGTCCGTGGTCGGGCGGACCGAGCGTGGTACAGGACCTCAGGAGGAGATCCACATGGCGCCACGCGTGATCGTCCTGGCCGGTGGAGGCACCGGCGGGCATGTCTACCCGGCGCTCTCCATCGGCGATGTGCTTCGCGGGCGGAGACACCGGGTGCTGTACTACGGAGATCCCGAGCGGCTCGAAGGGCGCGTGGTAGAGAAGCGCGGCTACACGCTGCGCCCGGTGCGGGCCCTGGCCTACCCGCGCTCCGGGCTGCCCGCCAAGGCGCGCTTCGCCCTGGCCCTGGGCACCGCCACCCTGCGCGCCGCGCTGCAGCTGCGCCGCGACAAGGTAGACCTGGTGCTGGGGGTGGGGGGCTATGTCAGCGCACCCACCGTGCTGGGCGCCTGGCTCACGCGGGTCCCCAGGGTGATCCACGAGGCCAACGTGTCGCCGGGGCTGGCCAACAAGCTCTGCGCCCGCGTAGCAGACCTGGTGCTGCTCACCTACCCGCAGACGGCCCAGCGCCTGCCGGGCGACGCGCCCCGCGAGGTGGTGGGCTGCCCGGTGAACCCCAAGGTGCTGCAGGGCGAGCGCAGCTCCGCGCGCGAGCACTACGGCCTCGATCCGGCCCAGCCCGTGCTGCTGGTGGTGGGGGGCAGCCTGGGCGCCGCCACCCTCAATGAGCTGGGCCTGGCCGCGGCAAGCCAAGGCCATCGCCCCTACCAGCTGCTGCACGTCACCGGTCCCGCCTACCACTCCCAGGTGGCCGAGCAGCTCAGCCCTCTGCCTCCCGGCGTGGTGCTGGTGGACTACGAGCACCAGATGGGGCGCGCATACGCCGCCGCCGACCTGGTGGTCTGCCGCGCCGGATCCTCCACGCTGGCGGAGCTCACCATGCTGGGCAAGCCCAGCGTGCTCATCCCCTCCCCCAACGTCACCGAGAACCACCAGGAAGCCAACGCCCTGGGGCTCGAGCAGGCGGGAGCCGCGCTGGTCTTCGCCGAGCGTGACCTGGACATGGGCTCCGTGCTCGACCGCCTGTCCCGCCTGCTAGCTGATCCAGCCGCCCTCGATGTCATGTCCCAAGCCGCGCGGGGGCTGGGGCGCCCCGGCACCGCCGAGCAGGTGGCAGACCTGGTGGAGCAGCGCTTCAGGTAGGATCCCCCATGCCCACCGCCCTCCCCAGCACCCGCCTGGACGGACTGCACGCCCTGGTCTGCGGCGCGTCGGCAGGCCTCGGCCGCGCCTCAGCCCTGGCCCTGGCAGCCAGCGGGGCAGAGATCACGGCCCTGGCCCGCTCCGGCGATCGGCTGCAGGCCCTGCTGCCCCAGCTCACGCAGCTGGGTGCACCCCGCGCGCGCGCCCTGGTGGCCGATCTCGACGACCGCCCCGCCCTGGCCGCCAGCATCGACCACCTGCTGAGCGAACGCGGCCCTGTGCAGGTCCTGGTGAACAACACCGGCGGCCCCTCGCCGGGTCCCCTGCTCGAAGCCCAGGAGGCCGACTTCCTGCAGGCCTTCGGCCGACACGTGCTGGCCTCCCAGCTGCTCGTCTGCCGCCTGCTGCCCGGCATGCGCGCCTCGGGCTACGGCCGCGTCATCAACATCATCTCCCTGACGGTGCGCGAGCCCCTGCCCCTGCTGGGGGTGAGCAATACCATCCGCGGCGCCATGGCGTCCTGGGCAAAGACCCTCGCCATGGAGCTGCCCGCAGGCATCACGGTCAACAACGTGCTGCCCGGCTTCACCGACACAGAGCGGCTGCAGGCCCTGGGTCGCGCCGCAGCCCAGCACCAGGGCACCAGCCCCGAGCAGGTCCGCGAGACCTGGTGCGCCAGCATCCCGGAAGGCCGGCTGGGCCAGCCCGCCGAGCTGGGCGCCACGGTGGCCTTCCTGGCGTCGCCCGCGGCAGCCTACCTGCGCGGCACCAGCATCCCCGTGGACGGTGGACGCCTGCGCTGCATCTAGCCTCGGCGTCTCAACGCCACGCCCATCAGCGCCAACAAGACCAGCATCACCCCCCGCGGCCGGCCGGGTGTGGCGCTGCAGCGTCCGCCGGGATCCACCGACACCAGCCGGTCCCGGACCTGCACCTGCAGACCACCGTAGATGCGGACGCCGTCGTCCACCTCCAGATCGTGCATGCCAAGCGGGGTGTCGTGGGGCACCGCGATGTCCACCTGCACCGTGTCCGCCTCGGTAAGCTCCACCTGCTCCACCAGGATGTCTTCGCCCAGCCACACCTGGGGCTGCTCGGCGAAGGCCTCGCTGGCGCTGATGGTGAGGGTGGCGCTGTCCCCCTGGACCACGGCGGAAGGGGACAGCTCCAGCAGGTGGGGCCGGTCTTCGCCCGGCAGCACCTCGAAGGCATCGGCCAGCGTCACCTCGACCCCAGCTGTGGTGAGCACGAGGTCGCCCAGCCCCTGGGGCGCCGTGTCGGCGACGAACACGGTGATCCATGCCAGGTCCACATCGCGCACGTCCACCTCGAGCACGCGCAGCCCGTTGCCCAGGTCCACCTCGAGCTCTCCCTGCTGCATCAGCAGGAACTCTCCCTCCAGGGCCAGCCGCAGGTGATCGCCCTGGTAGCCAAAGGCAGGCTCCAGCGACTGCACCACCGGCACCGCGGCGGAGATGGTCACCGCGTCGGAGGGCTCGGACTCGCCCACGTCGAACAGGGCGCTCACGCTGATCTGCTGCTCGCCCGACTCCAGCGGGACCTCCGCGAAGGGCTCCGTGGCCAGCAGCAGCTCCGCCTCGTCGCGGTACACCCGGTACCCCACCAGCGCGTGGGAGCTGCTGGGTTCCTGCCAGCTGAGATCAGCCACGGTGTCCCACACCACGCCTTCCGGGCCCACCAGCTCGGCAGGGCGCGGCAGCTCCACGGCGAAACCGCAGGCCACACCGGGCCACAACGTCTCGTTGCTCCCGTCGGAGGCCCTGATCCGGTAGCTCACCAGGCTGTCCAGCTCCTGGCCGGGGATCTCCCCCACCCAGGCGCCGACTTCCAGGTCCTCTTCCATGGCGGTCTCTTCCTGGCCGGCACCGTCCACCTGGTACAGCAGGGTGACCAGGTCGAGCCCCACGTCGTCGAGCACCTCCGCCACCACCTCATAGGGGCCGTCCAGGTCTTCGGTGTCATCCAGGCAGCCGTCTGCGGTCACCTGGGGCGGGGCCACGTCACCGTCGTAGATGGCCAGGTTGTCCAGGTACCAGCCAGCCTGGGACCCCGCGGTGTCGCTGGAGAAGCTCCAGCGGACCTGGCTGGCGTCGCTCAGGCCCGTCAGGTCACAGTGGCAGGCGGTCCATGCCTGGCTGGAGCCGGTGAAGCCCGAGGTGTCGGGGTAGCCGTAGATGGGCTCCACAGCCTCCCAGCCTGCCCCGGTGTCCACCTCCAGCACGCCGTAGTCTTCGGAGTCGATCTCGTACCACTGCCAGAATGAAAGGACGGGGCGCTCGATGGACGACAGATCCACGGCGGGCAGCTGCAGGTGATCGAGGGTGTCGTTGAGGTACCAGCCGTCCACCACCGTGGCCCAGCAGGCCGAGCCGTCGAGGCTGGCTCCAGGGCCGCTGGACACCTCACCCCAGGCGAACTGCGCGGTCTCGCCGTAGGAGGACAGCTCACCGTCGTCCGACTCCAGGTCGGCCGACCACACCAGGGACGCGGAGTGCGCCAGGGTGACAGCCAGCAGCGCGGCGAGCATCAATCGTCGCCCTGCGATTCATCCACCGTGTAGCGGACGCGGATGCTGCAACCCGCGGGCGGGGGAGCCTCGAAGACGACCGCCATGGATTCTTCCTGCCAGCTCCAGCCGACATCCTGCCGTTCGCCATCCACCCACACCACCAGGGTGTCCAGGTAGGGCCGAGCCTGGAGGGTGAAGGTGTCGGGGTAGACCAGGCTGGCGGTGCCCAGCCCCTGCACCACGGCGTCCATGTCGCCCGTGCAGATGGAGGCGAAGGTGCCACCCGTGGCGTCCACCACCTCCTGGTAGCGTTGAGCGGGCAGCGCCCGCCCCGCGTCGCCCACGCAGCCGCTGGGGGTGTCACCCGCCACCGCGGAGAAGATGGGATCGATGCCCGAGACCTCTGCCTGAGCTTCGAAGAAATCGAGGAACACGTCCACCACGTCCTGGCCGGTGTCGCCGCTGAGATGGCCATCGCTCTGGTCGTCGTTGTCGGACACGGCCACCACGTGCAGCAGGGTGTCCGGCCGCCGGAAGCCGCGGTTGTGCTCGGAGATGGCGGGCTCGCTCAAGGCCAGCACCGCGGCGGCGAGCCCGGCCTCGGGTGAGGCGCCGTCGATCCCCACCTGCACCGCCTGCGTGAAGGACTCCACCGGATCGTCCTGGCCGGGGGTGACGATCCAGGGGACACCCTGCAGGAGCCCGGCCTGCTCGTCGCTCACGTCGGTGGTGATCACTCCGAGCTGGTAGGAGACCCCCTCGGCGTCCAGGGCCTGCACGAAGGCCTCGAATGAGCTGGCCAGGGCCTGCTGTTCCCGCGCCATGGAGCCGGTGTTGTCCACCACCCACAGCACGTCCACCGTGGGGGCCGCCTGCTGGGTGAAGCTCTCTTCGATGACCAGCCGCTCATCTGCCTGGTCGTCATCGTCGCTCATACCGTAGTCGACGCAGGCCGTGCACGACCACAGAGCGGCGAAACCGATGGCGGTCGGCAGGTTTCTTCGCATCTCGAGCTCCCGCTCCGTATACACCACGCCATCGATGGACCGACCGTGCCTGCACCTATCTTCACGAATTCTTGGGGGAGGGTCAACCGCGAGCTTCGCTGTATGTGAACCCGGGCACGGAGCCCTCAGCGCTGGACACGCTCAGGCCGCAGCTTCCAGGCCTCGACGCTCACGACCCTGTCACCCCCCGGCTCCGCGCGCTGCAGGCGGAAGCGCTCGAAGCCCCAGCTGTTGGCCAGGCGGTACTCCAGGTGGGTCTCGCGCCAGTGGTCGGCGTAGATGGAGAAGCCGGTGACGAGCAGGGCATCGGTGCGGGTCATGGGCTCGGGCAGATCCACCCGAACCATGTACACGGTGCCCCGCACCACCCGGGCCACGCCGCGCTCGTACACCAGCTCTTCGCCGCGCCGCGTGTCGATCTCGCGCCGCTCCGCGAGCGCACCCAGCTGGGCCTGGAGCTGCTCGGCGGCGTCATCGTAGCGCCGCCCGCCCAGCCAGTGCAGGTCGACATAGACGCCCTCGGGCTTTTCATAGGCCACGGGCTGGCCGCTGGGTGCATCGCGGGTGGCGCTCTCGGGGATGTTCCGCTGCCACACACCTTCGCGCTCCTGCTGGCGCTGCTCCCGCTCACGCTGCTCGGGGCTCACCCCCAACAGGACCGGCTCCTCGTTGCCGCAGGCCTGCGAACCGGCCAGCATGAGCACCAGCAGCGCGGCCTTCCCACCACAGAGCCGGGCGGCCACAACGCTCCCTGCGCTGCGGCATCCCGATCCGGGGCGGGAGATGTTAGCGGGCCTCATGCGTGTGACTATCCACTATTTCGCCTCACTCCGCGACAGGCGCGGCCTGGACTCCGAACAGCTGCAGGTGCCAGAGGGCCTCAGCATGGCCGCTCTGTATCACCAGCTGTTCCCCCCGGACCAGCTGCCGCCTCCGCCACCGGTGCTCTACGTGCTCGACGAGCAGTACGTAGCCGCCGACACGCCCATCCCCGACGGGGCCGAGCTGGCCTTCCTCCCGCCCCTCGGGGGTGGCTGATGCAGATCGCCATCCAGCCAGGGCCCATCGATCCGCGGGCGGTGGAAGCCCAGGTGGCCCATGGGGGCTGCGGTGCGGTGCTCAGCTTCATCGGCGTGGTGCGCGACAACCACCAGGGCCGCTCGGTCACCGGCATCGAGTACCAGGCCTGGCCGCGCATGTGCGCCAAGGTGGCCCAGGACATCGGCGCAGAGATCCGCGAGCGCTGGCCCCACGCTCGCGTCGCGCTCGTGCACCGCACAGGTCGGCTCGACATCGGTGAGGCCAGCATCGTCATCGCCGCCTCCGCGCCGCACCGAGCCGAGGCCTACGAAGCGTCGCGCCACTGCATCGACCGCGTCAAGGCCCTGCTGCCCGTCTGGAAGAGAGAGCTCTACGTCGAGGGCGATACCCGCTGGGTGCACAACGCCGAGTGCGCACCGGTAGACGCGTAGGGGTCACCGGTGTCCCGCCTCCTGCCGGTCCCCGAGGGGGGCTTCCGTTTTCCGGATCGAGCACCGGAAGACTATCCCCGACCCGAGCTGAACCCCTTCATCCAGAAGCACTGGGACTACGGCTCGCCTGTCATCACGGCCACCCAGGCCCAACAGCTCGGCGGCCGCTGGAGTGAGCCCTTCGGCCGCGACGCCCCGCTGCACCTTGAGCTGGGCAGCGGCAATGGCTTCTACCTGGCCCACATGGCCGGCCTGCACCCCGAGCGGAACTGGCTGGGGATCGAGCTGCGCTTCAAGCGGGTGGTGCTCACCGCCCGCAAGCTGGTGGCCGCGGGCGTGAGCAACGCCCGCATCGCCCGCTACGACGCCTTCATGGTCGACGAGGTGCTTCCACCGGGCTGCCTGGCGGGCATGCACGTCAACCACCCCGATCCATGGCCCAAGGAGCGCCACGCCAAGAACCGCCTGCTGGCCCGACCCTTCGGCGAGCTGGTCCTGCGCCTGCTCCAGCCCGGAGGCCTGCTGCGCATCAAGACCGACCAGCGCGGCTACGTGGACGACTTCCTGGCGGCCATCGAGGATCTTCCCCTGAAAGTCCAGGGCGTCTCCTACGACACCAGGAACCAGGGCACGCCCTGGCCCGCCGAGGATGACCGCATCACCAACTACCAGCGCAAGTTCTACGA
>CAZEJJ010000089.1:0-25147 GCA_964512185.1 uncultured Enterobacterales bacterium
CTACAAGTTGTACATCATGTACTGCAGCGACATCACCATGTCCGACGTGGCGTTCTTGGCCACGCGGAAGCTGGCGAACACCACCTTGCCCTCGCCCGCCGAGAAGGAGGTGAGGATGGGGCGCGATGACAGGGTGATGGTCTCGGTGCCTTCGCGGTACTGCACCGTGGCGCTCAGGTGCACGGAGACCGAGGCGTCGACGCTGTCCATGACCGGCCAGACGGGCAGGTCGAACTCCACCTCGATGTAGTCCTTGCCCAAGAACTCCGACAGGGCCGAGTCCGAGACCGCGGCCTGCACGTAGTCGTACTCGCCCTTCTGGGCGTCGTCGGGGATGTTGTCTTCGCCCACGAAGTTGATGCGGGTGGGCCAGATGCGCTCGACGGTGTCGTAGGCCCAGTCGCTGGCGTAGATGGTGCCGCCGTTGTCGACGTAGTCTTCGATGTTCTGGGCGATGGTGCCCACCGCGCCTTCGGTGTCGGAGGCGTCGGTGTCGTAGATGATGTCCTCTTCCTGGTGGCCGCCGTTGAAGAAGATGATGTCGTAGGGCTCCAGCGAGGAGGGATCGGAGAGGAAGTCCGAGAGCTCGCTGCCGGTGAGGCCGTCCACCAGGTCGTAGTTGGCGAAACCCATGTTGGTGAGCACCAGCTGGAAGTCATCGTAGTCGCCGGTGATCACCGCCACGTCCACCTGTAGCGGGTCGAAGCAGTCGGGCTCGTCCAGCACCACCTGCTCGCCGTCGCCCACCCACACAGAGTGCTGCTCGAGGATGTCGTAGCCGTACTGGACGTAGATGTCGTACTCGAAGCCCATGGGGAGCTCGTCGAGCAGCCAGTAGCCGTTGCGGTCGGAGAAGGCGGTGCGCGTGTCGTAGATGTGGCCGTCGTCGGAGCGGAGGTAGGTGTAGACCTGCGCGTCGCCCAGCCAGGTGCGACCGGATGGGTCGCAGACCCGGCCCTCGATGCTGCCGGGCTGGGTCGTGTAGGGGGGATCTTCCTTCACGAAGAAGGTCGTCTCCTGGCAGCCGACGAGCAGCACAGCTAGCAGAACAAGGATGGCTCGCATGGTCAGCCTCGCGGGGTCCGTGTCGGGGACAGTCTGTACCGCTTTGCTGTCGTTGGCAAGCTGCGGGGCGAGCTGCGAGGTGGATTCAGCCCGCCGAACCTGGAGCGTCGGGTCCCGGTGTGGCCGTTGGCTGGTCGGCCGGCCCCTGCAAGGCCTCCGCGAGACGGTCCACCTGCCAGGCGAGGTAGATGTCCTCGGGGCTCAGGCGCAGGGCGCGCGTGGAGGTCTCCAGGGCCTGCTCCAGCTTGCCCTGGCGCCACTGCACCATGGCGAGGGTGTCGAGGTAGTCGGGACGATGGGGTGCGGCTTCGGTGGCCAGGGTGGCGCTCTCGAGCGCGACGTCCAGCTCCCGATCGGCCATGGCCCGGTACCAGGCCTGGCAATTGTCGGCCGCGGCGTCCTCGAGATCCTCGCAGTCGCGCTCCAGGCCCTCGGCCAGCAGCTCGTCCACGCGCTCGTCCTGGCCCAGGGAATCGAGGGCCGAAGCCAAGAAGTCCAGCGGCCGGTCCCCTGGGTGCAGCCGGGCCATGGCCCGGTCCAGGTCGATGCTCATGGTGCCGAGATCCTCGGCGCTGGAGACATGCTGGTAGAACCAGATGGCGAAGCCGCTGGAGGGCAGCACCTCGAGCAGCCGGCGCAGGTGGGACAGCGCCGCGATGCGGTCGCCCTCGGCCAGGGCCACCCTGGCCCTGCGGAGCAGGTGCCCATCGGGGGATTCGTCGAGGCGGTTGGCCTCGGCCAGGGCCAGGCGGGCTCGCTGGGGCTCGCCCTGTGACAGCAGGGCGTCGGCCAGCGCGATGCGGGTGCGGGAGCGATCGGGCCAGGCCTCGACGGCTCGCTGGGCGAGCTCCAACGCCTGGGGGCCCTTGCCTTGAAGGGCGAGACCGTTGACCACGGTGACCAGCTCGCCCTGCTCCGCCAGCGAGGCCGCGTCGAGCTGGGAGACCAGCTCCCAGTAGGCGTCCAGTTCGCCCTGGTACAGGTGCAGGCGGGCCAGGAAGATCGCGGCTTCTTCGTCGTCGGGGTGTCGCTCGAGCCAGGCCTGCATCAGCTCGATGGCCTGCTGCTCCTGATCGACCCAGGCCAGCAACCGGGCGCGGTACAGGGCGCGGTCCGGATCGTCACCGTGGCGCTCCAGGTCGGCGTCGAGCAGCACCTGGTGGCCATCGAGGCTGCGCTCCGGGGCGGTGCTGGGTACCAGGGCGAAGCGTTCCCCCGGGTAGTCGAAGATGACCCGGTGCTGGTGCAACACGGTGTGGCCCAGCAAGCCCGGCATGGAGGAGGGACCGATGCGCACCGGGCCCTCGAAGTTCACCCACTGGGCCTCACCCGGATCCTCGATGGTGGCCCCTCCCAGCTCCACACTGTCGATGGGGATGCGGCGGGTGCGACGGATGAAGCCGGTGGCGGGCAGGTTCTCGCCGCTGCCGATGCCCAGCATGGGCTCCTCGCCTTCGGTGGCCAGGTGCCCCAGCGGCGCCCCCGAGAAGCCCGACAGCAGGATGCCCCTCGCGCCGGTGTCGATGGCCAGCAGCACCTGGTGTACGGTCTCACCCTGCTCGGCCTCGAGGCGCACAAAGCTGTAGCAGTGCAGCCCATCGAACAGCATGGGGACGGAGCTCTCAGGGATCTGCGCCTGCTCCGGACGCTCCAGCTGGATGCTGTCTGCGGGGTAGTCCACGCTGAGCACGAAGTTGCGCCAGACATTGTTGCCCAGGATGCCCTGGTAGGGAGGGCCGCCAGCGAAGCTCGGCACACCGGTGACCCCGGCGGCGGCCTCGACATTGTGCAGGGTGAAGTCGCCCAGCTTCATGGTGGGGAGCACCACCGAGGTCCAGGGCGTGGTGCCCCCGATGCCTTCGATGACCCCCTTTCCTGCGAGCGGCTCCAGGCCGAGGGCTTCCACCAGGGGGGCGTTGACCACGGAGACGGAGGCGCCCGTGTCCACCAGGAACACCACCGGTTCGTCCAGTCCCATGTCGGCTTGCACGTAGATCTTGTCGCTGCCGGGGGCCTCGCGCAGCATGTCGAGCGCTGTCTGCTCTGGCCCCTTGATCACCATCTGGTAGGCGTCTGCACCCGTGAGGGGTCGGTGGGCCGGGCAGCCGACGAGCAGGAGGACGGCCGCGAGGCATGGACGCATGGCAACTCCGAGCGGGGGGCGATCCTTTCGACCCTATCCCGTCGCAGCGGTTCACCGCGCCACCGTGATGCAGGCCCCGTAGTGCGATACGGGGTCCGGGCAGGTTCAAGGGGTCCGACGTCGTCTCCGGCGCGCGGAGCCCCTGGAGGGATCGATGGAGTTCAGCGAGCGCGAGATCGCCGAGCTGGCGAGCTTCTTCGCCAAGCGCTTTCCCAGCTTCGAGGAACGCGCCGACCTGTGCGAGGCCGCCGGTATCGCCGCTGAGGTCCAGCTGGCCGGAGATGCCAGGGCCGCCTGGGTCGACGCCATCGCCGAAGCTGCCAGGCAGGGTCGGCTGGTGGTTCTGGTGGAGCGCGCGGTGCAGCGCCGCCCAGACGACGTCAACCTGCGCGCCATGCTCGCTGTCTTCGGATCCGGGGGCCGCAGGTCCGGCCGTCGCTGGATGTCGGTGGCGGCGCTGCTCGTGGGAGTCGTGCTCGTGCTGTTGATGGTGCGCGGGATGAGCGGCGGTGAGAGCGAGCTCGCGCCGCAGCCGGAGCCCGTCGCCGCCGAGCCCGCGGTGGCCGAGCCTGAGCCCACACCCGCCGTCAGCGAGCCTGAGCCCACACCCGCCGTCAGCGAGCCTGAGCCCACACCCGCCTTCAGCGAGCCTGATCCCGATCCGGTGGTCAGCGAGCCCGAGCTCGCGCTCACCGAGCCCGAGCTCGCGCTCACCGAGCCTGATCCCGCACCGGTGGTCACCGAGCCCGAGCCCGATCCCGGGCAGGTCGAGCCGGCACCACCCCAGGTGGCCGCGCCTGCGGCGCCTGAGCGCACCCTGCGTTGCGAGGGCCCCGCGGCCGAGATCCTGGGCTACTGGTACGCCGGAGAGGACAGCCCGGGCGGCGTGGGCGCCAGCTACACGGTCGATGGGGGCCTCAACCTGCGCGCCACCTACCCCTCGCCCGCCAACGGCTTCAGCCCGCGGGGTGAGCTGGTGTGCACGCTGGGCCACGGCTGGGTGCTGCGCATCGGCGCCGAGCCCATCTTCGTCAGGGGCGGCGCCTGGTGGGTGCCGCTCACCCCGGAAGACATCGTCAGCAGGTAGGCGGCGGGCGCGGGTCCACCTTCTCGACGCTGGTCTCGGTGGGGTCGGGAAGCTCCAGCTCGGTGGAGGTGTCCACCGGGGAGATGTTGCCGCTGAACTGGTCGGCGGTCTCGAGGCGCTTGGGATCTTCGATGAGCTGCTTGATCTCGTGCAGCAGGCGGGCCGCTTCGTGCACCTGCACCAGGCGCGCGTCGAAGGAGGCGCCCAGGGTGAGCAGGTGGCGGGTGACCACCGCGCCGTGGATCGCCAGGGGGGCCTGCTCGATGGGGTTGATGACCAGGTGCAGCGGGCAGGCGGCGCCCCGAGGCAGGGGGGCGTGGGTGACCGTGATCCCGCTGGCTTCCATGCCCGTGATGATGGCTGAGACCGGGGGGAGGGGGCTTTCTGGCGAGTACAGGGCGAGCCCGGCCTGCATCTCGCGACAGAGGGCGAGCACGCTGGCCCGATCGGCGTGGGGACGAAACCAGCTGTACACCGCGCGCCGGGTGTCGCCCTCGGGATCGGGGCCCGGCACCTGCAGGCAGAGGTCGACGCCGGGCAGGTTGCGCAGCTGTCCGCGGGAAGCGCAGACGTTCAAGCCGGGGTTGCGGGCGATGGCCAGCGCCGTGGCGCGGGCCACCGCGTGCATGGGCGTGACCCCCACCCCCGAGACCCGCGTGAGCAGGTCGAGCCACTGCACCAGGCGGGTGGCGCCCACCTGGGCGGTGAGCTGGATGGGGGCGGGCACGGCCTGTGGCTGCAGCCAGGAGGCCAGGCGGCCCAGGGGGCCGGAGCTGCGACGGGCACGTTGGGGGAGGAGGGGGCTCATGGTTCCTCCGACGGGAGGGAGGAAGGGGGGAATGAACCATAACCCGGCGAGGGGGTCGCGCGGGCGCGCCCGGCCTGGGGTGTCGGGCCGTGATAGGACGGGTGGGTGATGCGCCTGCCGCTGGTCCTGCTGCTCGGCCTGCTCACCGCCTGCACCGGCGCGGCTGAGCTGGAGCCTCCCACCTCGCCCGTCGTGTCCGGCGAATTCATCGTGGCGCTGGAGCTGGCGGGTGAGCTGGCGGCCACGCGCTCTGTGCCCGTGGTGGTTCCGGACATCGGCACCGGCGCGCAGGTCACGTCGATCCTGCCGGAGGGTACGCGCGTCACCGCCGGCACCACCGTGCTGGAGCTGGATCGCACCGGGCTGGAGCGCCGGCTGCTCGATGCCGGCAATCACCTGGAGGTGGCGCGCACACGCATCGGCCAGCAGGAAGCGCAGCTGGAGATGCGCCTGGCCGACCTCGCCGCGGCGGTGGAGCGCTCCGATCTCGCCCTGCAGCGGGCAGAGATGCGGATCACCGACAGCGAGGCGGTGCCGCGGGTGGAGCGCGAGGCGGCTCGCATCGACGTGCAGGCGGCCAGCCTGGCCCTGGATCGCGCGCGGGCCAGCCTCGAGACCGCGCGGCTCGAAGGCCAGGCCCAGCTGGAGCTGCTGCGCCTGGAGTCGCGGCAGCAGGCCGACCTGGTGGAGCGCACCCGCCGCCAGCTGGAGTCCACCAGCTTGGTAGCCTCCGCCGATGGGGTCGTCGTGCACGTGGACGCCCCTGAGGGCCGGCCGGTGGGCCAGGGCTACAAGGTCTACCCGGGCACGCGGGTCGTGGAGCTGGCGGATCCCAGCGATCTGCAGGTGGTGGCCTGGGCCCACGAGCTGGACGCGGCTCGCCTGGTGGTGGATCAGCCGGTGGCGGTGGTGCTCGAAGCCCAGCCCCAGCGCACCTGGGCTGGGCGGGTGGCGCGGGTGGGGGACATGGCCATGCGCAAGGCCTCCGCGGGCCCGGGCAAGCGCCTCGAGGTGCACGTGGCCCTCGACCTGGTGGATCCTTCCATGAGGCCCGGCATGTCCGTCAGGGCCGAGATCCAGGTGGAGCGACTCAGCGCAGCGCTGTCGGTCCCGCGCGAAGCCGTCTTCTACGACGCCGCCGGGCCCTGTGTGCTGCGGCGCGACGCCGAAGGCTGGGGGCGCGTCCCGGTCACGGCCGGGAGCAGCAACGACACCCACGTTGTAGTGCAGGGCCAGATCGCAGCCGGCGACGAGGTGGCCCTGGTGGACCCGCGACCTGGCGCAGCGGTGCAGCCCTTGCCGGCGTCCGACGACGTTGGATCCTGATGGGCCTGCCGGGCTCCGCGATCGCTGTCTTTCGGCGGCACCCCCTCAGGCTCGGTCTGGCCCTCCTGGGCCTGCTCCTCGCCGCCGGGGCCGGTGCGTCGCTGGTGGCCACGTGGACCTGCTGCGAGCCACGCCAGCCCGCCGCGTCCGGCGCCATCGAGTTCCAGAGTCTGGCGGGATCGGAGCGCGAGCTCGCCTGGGGCCTGGAGCAGCGGGATCTGGCGCTGCTGCGCGCCGCGCTGCCCGGGGCCCGAGTGGGCGGCATGCGCCTGCTGCAGGTGAGGGAGCTGGTCCCCCCGGTCGATGCGCAGGTCGCGCCGGTGGTGGCGGGAGTGGATCCCCAGTGGATCGAGGCGCGGCTGGGTGAGCTCCTCCGCGGCCGTGCGCTCGACGAGCAGGACGAGCGTGACGCTGCCGCGGTCTGCCTGCTGTCTCGAACCCTCGCCGAGACCCTCTTCGGCCCGGGATCTCCCATCGGGCAGCACCTACGCCTCGACGGCAGCTGGTTCACCGTGGTGGGGGTCTTCGCTCCAGCGGCGGCCAGCGGCGCTGGTGATCTGCCCGACCTGCTGGTTCCGCTCTCCGCGGCGCTGGCGCGCCTGGTTGGTTCCGAGCTCCCGCAGCTCTCCAGCGTGGTGGTGGGGGCCCCCCGTGGGGCCCTGGATGCTGCGCAGCGGGAGCTGGCGTCGCGCCTGCTGGAGCGGGCTCACGACTCCCGCCGCGACTGGAGCCTGGTGGCCTCCAGCGCCTCCAACCGGCGGGAGCGCAGCCTGTTGGTCGCGCTGCGCGGCTGCCTCGGCCTGCTCTTCTTCGGTGGGCTGGTCCTGGCGGGGCTGGGCTTCGAGTCCGGCTACTCCTCCAGGTAGATCCCCAGCCTCTCCAGCAGCAGGCCTTCGACCCGCATCAGCTCCAGCGCCGAGATCTGCAGGTCGATCTCGGCCTCCAGCTTGGAGATCTGGGTCGCGTCGAGGGCTTCGAGGGAGCGCACCACCTCGCGGGTGGAGCCGCGGCCCTCCCTGGCGAGCTCCTGGTCAGCCGCCAACGCGGCCTCGGCGACGCGGACCGTCTGGCGGGCGAGGTTGACCCGCGAGGTATCCCGGCGCGCGGCGCGTGTGGCGGCCTCCACCGCCAGCACCAGGTCCTGCTCGGCGGCCTCCATAGCCAGGCGGCTCTGCAGCGTGGTGAGCCAGGCCTGGTCCAGCTCCAGCTGCCTGGCGCGGCCCGGGATGGGGAGCTCCAGGTCCAGCCCCACCGACCAGGCCGGCTGCCGGCCCGTGAAGACCAGGTTGCGAGCGTCGCGGGGCTGGTCGGACTCACCCGCCAGCCCCAGGGTGCTGGTGAGGTCGAGGCTGGGCAGGGTGCCATTCCTGGCCAGGCGCAGCTCTTCGGCCGCACCCTCGATGGTGATGCGGTGCTGCAGCCAGGAGGCGTTGTATTCGCGCGCCACCTCGAGGCTGTGCTCGTCGTCCAGCCGCATCTCGGGCAGGGAGGGCCGATCTGCCAGCTCCAGCACCGGCCGGCGCTCCAGGGAGATGCCCAGCAGCCGGAGCAGGGCGCCCTCGTCCTCTTCGGCGTCGGCCTCTGCCACCACCACGGCCTGGCGGGCGACGCCCACGGTCCGCTCCACCTGCAGCACGTCCCCCAGCGCCGCGAAGCCTTCCTCCCTGCGCTCGCGTGTGTCGTCGAGCTGCTGCTCGGCGATGGCCAGGGAGTTGTTGGCGAGCAGCAGGGTCTCCCGGGAGGCCACCAGGCTCCAGTAGGCGCCGGCCACGTCCAGGACGAGGTCCTCGAGGGCCGTGCGGTAGCTCAGGGCTTGGTAGTCCCGGCTGCGCACGGCGGCGCGCACCTCGGCGCGGGCGGAGAAGGACCCGGCGCCGCTCAGCAGGGGCTGGCTGAGCCCCAGGTAGACCTGGTTGTCGTGCTCGGCGGTGGTGGCCTCGCGATCGCGCTCGTGGTTGCCGTACCAGGCCATGGTGGCGCTGCCACCGCTGGGCAGAGGCTGGGAGAGCCCCGCTCCGAAGCCCACGGCCGTGGAGGCCCCGTCTCCGCCTTGCAGATCGCGGTCCAGGCTGCTCCAAAGGCTGGGATCGAAGCTCCCCTGCGCGGCCTCGATGGCCAGCTCCGACTGCTGCAGGACGATGCGCTGCTGGCGCAGCTCCAGGTTGGCGCGGATGGCCTGCTCCACGGCCTCGTGCAGGGCGAGGGGCTGTGCGGCCGCCGTCCCCACCAGGAACAGGATGCTGGCTGCGCAGGCTGGCATGCTTCGCCGCGGACTGGTGATCTTGGATCAGCTATCCCGCGCTGGCCTCCGCCGCTGACCCTGGTCCGGCCTGGCGGGCCGAGCCCTACATCAGGCCGCACTCCAGGTGGCTGCTCTGCCAGCACTCGGCCTCGCAGGCCTTGGCCGCCTGGGGATCGTCTCCCAGGTAGTCGATCTCCTGCACCAGCGTGCCGCAGAGCTCGTCGCGGGCCCGCTCGCCGTCGCGCCAGGCGCGGCCGGCCACCGAGAAGCCCTGGCTGGCTCCGCAGGTGGCCACCGGCAGCTGCAGGTGACAGTAGCGGGCGTCGCGCAGGTGCGGCTCGGGGAAGCAGGTGACGATGGCCTCCTGCAGCAGGTGCTCCTCACAGGCGCGGGTGGCGTTGAGCACCACGGCGCGCATGATGTTGGGGGCCCCCAGCGCGTGGGAGGCGCGCAGGGCGTCCATGGCTGTCACCAGGCGGTCCATGGCCAGCTCGCGAGCGGACTCCTCGTCGCGCCCTACGGCTTCGACGCTCACGGGCTCCTGGATGCGGCAGTCCTCCGCCGGGCGGTTCCAGCGGGCGATGCAGCGGGTCGGTGTGGGGCTCGAGCCGTCGGCCTCGGCGGGGTAGCCGCTGCTCACGAGGGCGACGAGGGCGATGGCGGGCCAGGTGACCTGGGTGCGGTACCTCATCCGGGTCCTCCTTCATGTCGATTGCGCTGGTGTGGGCCCCGGGCCTGGAGCCTTCAGGGTGCTCATCGGAACATGTGGCGGGTGGCTTGAGCGCCTGGGCCCGGGCGCGGGCAGGAGGAGCCGTCGCGGCGGGCGCTCACTGGTACCATTCCTCCAGGATGGCGCGCCCCACGCTCTCGGCCAGCAGGCGGTTGCCTGCCGGAGAGGCGTGGCCGAAGTCGCCGTAGCAGGCGTCCACGAAGAGATCGGAGTAGCGCCGCGTGCCGAGCGCCTGCTCGAAGACCGCCTCGTTGTCCACGATCAAGATGTCCTCGCTGCCCTCCAGGATCCTGGCCAGCAGCGCGGCGCTGCGCCGTGGATACTGCACCGCGACCAGGCGCAGGCCGCGCCTGTCGAGGATCTGATCCATGCGCAGGTAGTTCTGGCTCGTGACGTCCCAGTAGAACGAGTCTTTCATGGCGCCGCCCAGCTCCAGCAGGCGGCCGGCCAGGGCGTCGCGGCCCTGGCGCTGGTAGATCCCGGCCAGGGCGAACAGCAGCGCGCTGTCCGCGGGATCGGTGGCGATGCCGCGCAGCAGCGCGCGCTCTGCCTCGTCGTGTTGACCCTGGGCCGCGAGCGCGCCGGACATGGCCTTGTAGACGGTGGCGTCGGTGGGGTCCAGCTTCGCCGCGCGCTGCAGGACCAGCGCGGCCTCCGCGGGCTCTGCGCGCAGCTGGAGGACGGTGCCCAGGCCCAGGTGTGCGGAGCTGCTGTCGGGCTGAGCCGCGATCGCCTGGCGGTACCAGGCCTCGGCCGCCGGCAGGCGTCGCAGCACGAGGCTGTACTCGCCCATGCTCTCGAGGAAGCGCTCGGAGCTGGAGGGAGCGGCGAGGGCCCACTGGTACTTCTCTTCGGCCTCGACGAGGCGCCCTGCGCGCGCCAGCCCGACAGCCTCGCTGGCGATCTGCTCGACCCGGGTCGGGGTGTCGAGCACCCGCGGCGGCCCGGCGCTGCGCTTCCACCGCCGCGTCGAGCTGCTCGAAGAAGTGCGCCAGCTCCCGCTTGTCTTCGGGGTCTGGGGTCGAGCCGGGCTGGGCGCCGCGCAGCCGCAGGTTGTGGACCAGCAGCCGGGAGAAGCCGATGAGCTTGAGGTAGGTGGCGAGGTCGTGGCCGCCTTCCTGCTGGGCGGCGGCGTAGGGGATCGCGCCGCCTCGGTCGTTGGCACCCATCATGGCCACCACGATCTGCGGCTGCCAGGCGTCGATGTTGTGCTCCAGCTCGTCGAGGATCCGGCCGCTGGTCCCGCCGGGGATCCCCTCGTTGATCACCGCGAAGCGCCGGCCGCCGCCGCGCTCGTTCAGCAGGGTCTCGAGCTGGCGCGGGTAGGATGCCTCGCCCCCCAGCCCGGTGGTGGACTCCCCGACGCAGAGGATCCGCACCGCGTCCGGCTCGGCCACGGCGAGCTGGTTGCGTGCGTCCTGGCGCCACAGCCAGGCGCCGCCCACCAGCCGCAGGGCCCCTTCGGTCAGCGCGAGCACCAGGAGCGTGCCCAGCAGCAGCGCGAGCACCCTCAGCGAGACACGCTGCGCGCGAGAGCCCCGGCGCTCGGGTCGGGGCGCTCTCGCCCGAGAGGCCGCCGGCGAGGAGCTGTCCCCGGGCCTCGAGTCGCGGCTCATGGCTCGCTGGCCTGTTCGGGAGGAGGCTGCGGCGTGGCCGCGGCGGGGACCGCCACCTCCCAGTAGCCGCGCTGGCGCAGCGCCTCCTTGAGGCGCGGATCGTCGCTCGCCCTGGCAGGCTCCAGCGGCGTGTCGGCGATGCGGCTCTCGCGCCAGCCCAGCAGGCGGTCGACCAGCGTCAGGGCCAGGCCGGGCTCATCGAGGAAGCGGTCCGTCTGCTCCCCCGGATCCTGCTGCAGATCGAAGAGGGCGTAGCGCCCGGCAGGTGGCTGGATCGGAGCGCCGGGGTCGGTCGCGGGGCCGACCATGTCCAGGATGAGCTTGTGGGACCTGGTGCGGAGGGAGGCCTGCTGCACGTTGGAGGCGCTGTAGACATCTCTCTCTTCCCAGGCTCCCTCCTCGAGCCCCAGCAGCGGGAGCAGCGAGCGGCCCGGCAGCTCGGGCTCTGCCGGCAGGCTCGCCCGCGCCAGGATGCTGGGGGCGAGATCGAGCTGCTGGACCAGCTCGGGGCGGCGCGCCCCATGCGCGGGCAGGGCCGGGTCGACCCACAGCAGGGGGATCCGGAGGACGCTGTCGTACAGCGCCACGTGGTGCAGCAGGCCGTGCTCGGCGAGGTCCTCGCCGTGGTTGGCCGTGATGATCAGGACGGTGTCGTCCAGCAGGTCCCTGTCGGCGAGCCCGTCCAGCACGCCCCGGACGCGGGCGTCGTACCAGCGCAGCCCGGCGTCGTAGTGGCCGATGGCGTGCTCGATGGCGCCCTCCCGGCCGAGATCGGCCGACAGGCGGGGCAGGACCTGGTTCATCCGCGCCCCCTGGCAGGCTGGCTGGGAGGGCACGAAGCCGTGGAGCTCGCTGTCGGTGAGCAGGGCCTCCGAGCCGTGCAGGTCGATCTCGTGGAGCAGGATGAAGAACGGCGCCTCCCCCCCATCGAGCCAGGACAGCGGGTCGGGGGGCAGGATGGGCGTGAGATCGTCCCTCAGGGGTGCATAGACCAGGTCGAAGCCGTCGCTGGCCGGGCGGTAGTCACCTCCGACGGTGTTTCCCCAGAACGCCGCCGAGCGGTAGCCGCGTGAGCCCAGGATCCGCGGCAGGCTGCGGGCGCCTGCTTCGGTCCAGTCGAGCTGGCGGAAGACGGAAGGCGAGGAGCGCCGCTGGTCGTGCAGGAGCGGGTAGCGGCCGGTGAGGAGCGTGACCAGGGCGGGGATGGTCCAGCCAGATTGGCTTATGGCCAGGTCGAAGGACACCCCGCGCTCGGCGAGACCCGCGAGGGTGGGGGCCACGAGCTGCCCCTCCCTGCGGGCCAGGAGGCGATCGGCTCGCAGCGAGTCGATGTCGATGACGAGGAAGTTCGGTCTGCTCTCGCCTCCTTCCGGCTCGGAGGAGCGGCAGCCGCTCCCCGATGACGCCAGGGCCAGCAGGCAGGCAGCCAGCCAGGGCAGCTTCACGGAGCCACCCGCTGCCCCTCGAGCGAGGCGGCGAAGCTGGCCCCGTCCAGCTCGGCGCCGGGAGCCCGCCCCAGCAGCTCGAGCAGCGTGGGCATCAGGTCCACCTGGGAGACGGGCTGGTCCACGACCGCGCCGGCCGCGATCCCCGGGCCCGCGAGGAGCAGGGGGACGTGCCGGTAGTCCGGGCCCACGCCGTGATCACCGATGACCGCCACCAGGCAGTCCTGCGCGCGCTGCCGCCCCTCCAGCGAGCCCAGCAGCCTCCCGAGCTGCTCATCGATCCGGAACAGGGCGGCCTCGCGGCCGTCCCGGAACCTGGGGTCGCCCGGCGGCGCCGGGTCGAGGGGCGCGTGCGCGTCGAAGTAGTGGACCCAGGCGAAGAAGGGTGCCTGGGGCTCGGCGGCGGAGATCTGGCCCAGCCACGCGAGCGCCCTCCCGGTCACCTCGCGGGCGTCCAGCCGCGGCAGGGGGCCGCCCGGGATGCGCTCGCTGTCCACCGCCACCGGATCGCGGTACAGCTCGAAGCCCTGGGCCAGGCCGTGGCTGTCATCGAGCACGTCGGAGGCCACGAACGCGGCCGTGCGGTAGCCTTCTCGGGCCAGCAGCTCGGCCAGCGTCTGCAGCTCGCCCGAGACCGGGCCCTGCTCGTTGGTCCAGGCGCCGTGCCGGGCTGGGGCCAGGCCGGTGAGGATCGACGTGTGGGTCGGCAGGGTGACGGGGGCCACGGCCCTGGCCTGGGCGACCTTCGCGCCGCGCAGGGCCAGGGCGTCCAGGTTGGGGCTGGGCGAGGGGCTGCGCCCGGACCAGGGACCCAGCGCCGCCGCAGGGATGGCGTCTATGGTGACCAGCAGGAGGCTGGGTGGGCGGGCGGGCGGATCGTGGCAGGCGATCTGCCCTACGAGGACCAGCAGGCAGGGGAGGGCTGTGCGTGGATGCAAGGGGGGAGGATCGCCAGGGGTGCACCACGGACTCTAACACCGCTCCCAGCGGCGCCGTGGCTGCTGGTCCTCCCGATGATCGCTGGGGGGGCCCTCTCAGGGGGCGCGGTCCGACCGCTGCGGGGGGGCCGGCGAGGCGGGCGGGACCTGGCTCCAGGCGCAGTCGGCGCGAGCGTCGCGGAGCTCCAGCAGCTCCTCCTCCGAGAGGCGCTGAGCCGAGAGCGACGCCTCCAGATCGAAGTTCAGGATGGAGAAGGCGGCGCAGGGCAGGTAGGGCTGCAGGGCTCCAGGCGTGGCCGCCTCGAGCTCGCCATCCGGGCTTTGGACCAGCCGCAGCAGCTCCCGCTCGCCCGCCACCGGGCGCAGTCGCAGCCAGGCGCGCAGCTGCTCCTCGGCCAGCCCGGAGAGGCAGGGGCCGCGCTCTTCCTCCAGCAGCCCGCCGCACAGGCGCGCGGCCGCCTCGGCGTCTGCGAGGGCCTGGGAGGCTTTGCGCCCGGCCCAGACCGCCTGGCACTGGGGCTGGGCGGCCACCCGGCGGTCGAGGGCCAGCGCCTGCCCGAGCCGAGCGTGGAGGGTGGCCGCGAAGAAGGCTGCCGGCTCGTGGCCGGCCTCGGCGACGGCGAGCTCCGCCATGGCCGCACAGAGGTGGTCGAAGCACTGCAGGGCCAGCGTGCCCGCCTGCGCGCAGCCGGCGGCGGCGGCGGGCAGGAGCGTGTCGCCGAGGGCCGCCTCGCAGCGGGTGGAGCCCGAGGAGGCGGCGCGGCACTGTCGGTCGAGGCGAAAGGGCAGCTCGGAGCCGAGCAGGGACCAGGCCTCCGCACCCCAGTGACCTGGAGCGAGCTCGGCCAGCGCCCGGAGGCCAGCGAGCCGCGCGGGGTCTCCCGGCTGGCCCTCCGCCGCCAGCGCCGCGCAGATCGCCTGCCCTCGCTGATCCAGGTCCGCGATGGCCGCCGCCAGGGTGGCGAGCTCCTCCACCGGCGCGGTGGCGAGGTCGAGGAGCTGCTCGCTGAGGCACAGATCCCGGCCGACGCCGGCGCTCTCCGAGCAGACCTCCACCTGCGGGATCTCCGTGCTGGCTGGCGCCGGGGGTGTCGCTGGTGAGGGCCGCCTCAGGTGTGTCCGCTCCAGGAAGCGCTGGCAGCGCTCCAGCAGGACGCGAGAGCCCAGCTCCGCCTCGCAGACCTCCGCCACCCGCGCGTCGGAGAAGCCGCGGCTCTCGGTGACGGCGCGCAGCACGGCGAGCTGCCGTGCCAGCGGGTCATCGAGGGCCATGGCCTCCGCCAGCTCCTGCTCGGCGGCCTCGGCCTCGGCTCCGGCGCGCTGGGCCTGTGCTGGCGGCGCGGGATCGGAGCCGCAGGCGCAGAGCAGCAGCGACAGCAGCAGCGTCGGGAGCGCGGCGCGGCGCCGAGCGCTGGCGGTCGAGGAGGGGCTCGGGCGGGGCGTGGTCGGCATGGGCATGCGAGCATAGTATGGTCTGCTGCGAGGTGGCACACGAGAGGCGCGCTGACCGGAGCCGACAGGCTGGGCGACGAGCTGGCCGCCCTCGCGGCGCTGCTGGTGCTCGCGGGCTGCTCTGGGCCGGGCGGGCGAGGCGCTCCGGGGGCGAGCGAGGCCAGGTCTCTGGGTTGCCCGGCGCTGTTCGACGGCGGCGAGCCGCTGGCCGACAACCGCAGCCCGCCCTGGCGCGAGATCTCCAACCGGGAAGATGTCTACCTGCTGACCTCCGATGACGCTGTGCGCTGGACCCTCGCCGAGCCGGCGCCGCTGCTGCACTCCTTCACCTCCCTGGGGCTGTGGATCGACGGGGACCAGCTCTACCTGCTCGGGAACACGCTGATCAGCGCGCCGCTCCATCCCACCGTCACCGCGCTACGCACCTCGGATCTGCGCAGCTGGCGCGGCTGCGCCTGGCCCGTGACCGACAGCGCGCACCGGGGCCTGGTGGACGCGCAGCCGGTGCGTGGCCCCGCGGGGGGGATCGAGCTGATGTACTACGCCTTCCCCAGGGCCGAGGCCTCCATCGATCCCGCCATCCTGCCCGGCGAGCACGAGATCTGGCGCGCGGTGCCGGATCGCCAGTGGCTCAGGGCCGCGGGCCCGGCCTTCGGGCTGGAGTACCTGACCGATCCCACCACGGCCTACGCGGGGGGTCGTTGGCTGCTGGCGGGCACCCAGCGGGGCACACGCATCGTCTTCGCCTCGTCCAGCGACGGCGAGACCTTCCAGCTCGAGGACCAGCAGATCAAGGGGGCCTCGGTCCCCCACCTCCAGCTGGTGGACGACGAGCTGTGGCTCATCGCGCAGCGCAGCGACCTCCGCTCGCGCACCCCCCAACCCTACCTGTTCACGAGCGATGACGGCTCCCACTGGGAGCCGCGCCGCTTTCTGCTGGGGGAGGCGGCCGGGGCCTGCGGCTGCTCATCGCCGGTCGCCGGGCGTTTCAAGGACCGCTACGTGCTCTTCTGCGTCCGTCCAGCAGGCGACGCCCCCTGCGCGGGACCGGCCCTTCAGGGCGCGCCGGGCCCTGGCCAGGAGGGGTCGGAGCCGGTCAGCTCCGGCCCCTGACCTGGCGTGGGCGCGGGTGAGATCGGCGGCGCCTCGTCGGGAGGGCCCCCCATGCGGGCCAGGTGGAGCAGGTGCATCAGCAGCAGCTCGCGCACCGGGTCGCGGTGGTCCGGGTCCAGCTCTCCGGGCAGGCCCTCCTGGATGATCCTGGCGCGCAGCTCCGGGCCCGGTCGCACGCCTCGCGAGGACAGGGCCTCCCACATGCTGCGGGCGGACGGGAGCTTGTCGGCATCGACGCCGAGCAGCGCCGCGACGCGGGCCAGCTCGGCGTCCAGGGCGGGCTCGTCCGCGTCATCCCAGAGAATGTCTTCTATCTCGGGGCGCTGCTCCTGCGCGTCCGGAGGCGCGGGCGGGAGGCCGCTGCTCCTGACACCCTCGAGATCATCGAGGATCATGTGCAGCGCGCAGAAACGGAGGACCTCGGCTCTGGGTGCGCTGGGCGTCGGCGCGGCGTCGAGGTGGATTCGCAGCGTGGGGAAGCAGCTCCCGCTGCGCCGGAGCAGGGCCTCCTCGGCCATCACGCTGGCCGGGGGCAGGTGCTCCATGCCCAGCCGGCGGGCCTCTGACAGCACCGCGTCTTCGAAGTCCTGGTCGAAGATCTCTGCCGGGAAGGTGACATCGTCGAGCCCCCCGGTGGGCTCCGGCGAGAGCGGGGGGGCGCCCGCGGCGTCCGGCGCGGCGCTGGCCGGCGCCGCGAGCCGGCGCTGCAGGGAGAGGCCGATCCAGCCCCAGGTGACGGCGCCGCTGAGCACCGACACCGCGGCCACGGCGACCCACGCGCGGTGGACACGGAGGGCCTGGGCGAGCGCAGGCAGGGAGGACATGCGCGCAGCCTGTATCACGGCCGGAGGTCAGGGGGGGCTCAGAGCGGCCAGCCGCTCCAGGGCTCGGGGCCGTCCACGGCCCACAGCGCCAGCCGCCCTCGGAGGGCGAGGTGGAGGTCGTGGAGCGCCGCCTCGGGTCCCGAGCGGTCCAGCAGGCTCGCGTCCATGATCAACAGCGCGACGGGCCGGCCCGGGCGGCTCGCCAGATCGCGGGCGGACTCCGCCAGCTCCTGGGGGAGCAGCCCTGTCTCCGCGCGTTGCACTCCGGCCCCAGGTGGGCCGGATGGATCGCCCAGGACCAGCACCCGGTGGCTGCTCAGCGGCCCGGCGAGGACCGCGTTGACCTGGTCCGCGCGGAGACGGACGGGAGGAATGGCAGGCGATTCGCCGGGCTCCGCGACACGGGGGGCGCTGGTCCGGCCCCGCAGCCACCAGCCACCCAGCAGGCCGGCCAGCAGGGCGAGCCCCGCCGCCAGGATGGCCATGGCGCCCTGCACGCGGCCGTCCCAGGGCTCGCTGGAGAAGCTGACGGTGTCGCCCGCGGCGGCCTCGGTGGGCTCCTCACCCTGGCGGGTCCCGGAGCGCTCCACGGCCACCGCCAGACCGCGGCGGCCCAGGTCCAGGAAGAGCAGCGGTCCGCTCCCCTGGTCGTCGACCAGCGCCTCGGCCGAGCGGGTCTCCTCGCCGAACTGGATGGTGACCTCCACCGGCCCTTCGGTGGCCATCAGCACGGGCGCGGTCCACACGTGGTCCCCGGCCACGGCGTCGGGGTGGGAGCCGTCGTCGTGGACGAGGACTCGGCTCTCGGCCCCGGGGGGGGGGGGGGCCCCCCCCACCCGGGGGGGGGGCACCCCCCCCCGGGGGGACCGGGGGGTGGGCCCGGTGGGGGGGGCCGTGGAGGGGGCTCCCGGCCCGGGCGGGGGGGGTCACCACCACGCCGGTGGGCTGGTCCAGCAGCGCCTGGCGATCCTGGATCTTGAGCAGGAAGCCCCTGGGATCAGCCCGCGCCGCCAGGAGGGAGAGCAGCAAGCCTGCCAGCAGGGGTGCGTGGGGCATGGCTCACCAACCCAGCTCGTGGAGCTGCTCGTAGGCCGCCACCGGATCGGCGCTCTGGCCGGTGACCTGGTAGACGATCACATGCTCGCCGTGGTCGCGGCTGGTGGCGATGGGCGGACCCAGGGCCTGGTGGAGCCGGCGGGTCAGCGGCGCCCGCTCGCTGGGGGGAAGAGGTCTGGATGGAAGGCCACCGAGCCGGCCCCCAGCTCGGCGAGCTCGGCCTCCAGCTCATCGACGGGGGCGTCCGCCAGGAGCCTGGCCTGGAACCAGTCTCCCACCACCAGCTGCGTGCGATGGGCCTTGGCGGGGCTGATGCAGTCGTTGAAGAGCGGCAGATCGTGGGCGCGCTGGTAGGTGCAATGGAGCATCATCACCTGGAAGTAGAAGGGCGAGAACGCCAGCTGCTGGTGGAAGTCGGGTACGAATTCCAGTAGCGCGCCGTCGCGCGGCAGGCTCTCGTAGGCGGAGGGGATCCCGGTGGGCTCCAGCGCGAGGCGTTGCCGGAGCCCCGTACCCAGCAGCACCTCCGTGAAGCCCAGGGCCAGCAGCGCCGGTCTGGTCCAGCCCGCTCGCCTCCCGAGCCGCGTCAGGACCGCGGCCGCCACCGCGCCCAGCATCAGGTTGGTCACCCAGAGCAGGCGGGCCGGGAAGTGGAACCAGTCACCTAGCATGGCCCAGCAGAGGGGCCGCAGGAGCCAGGGGGGGCCCAGCCCCTCCGGGCTCTCCACGAGGCGGAAGGTGGGACCGAAGGCGAGCAGCAGCGCAAGCAGGCCGGCGGCGAGGGCGGCGCGCCAGCCGGGATCCTGGCCCAGGACGCGCGGCGCCAGCAGGGCGAGGACCAGCGCCGTCATGCAGATGACCGGCGTGAGGGAGTTCTGGAGGAGATCGGCCTCGGGGAACCAGGCCACCAGGTTGGCCAGGTCGGCGGAGCCCGCCTCCATCACCTTCTGCGCGGCGTCCGCGTGGACCGCTGTCTCCTCGCGCTGGGGTCTCCCGCCGGCGACGAAGGCCAGGAAGGCGATCCCGGCGGGCAGCGCCAGGGCGGCCGCGGCCAGGATCGCGCGCCAGCGGAGGCGGCGACGGAAGAGCGCCCCCAGCAGGAAGACGACGACCACCAGCGTGGCGTCGATCCCCAGGTAGCCGCTGGTCAGCAGACAGAGGATCCACCAGACCCCGGCCAGCAGCCCGTCGGCTATGCGGCCGCTCGCGCTCGTGGCCCGGCCCCAGTGGAGCGCGAGCAGCGGCAACCAGGGGACCAGGAGGAAGTAGATGTGCCCGTCCAGGATCGCCGAGGCGGCGATCCCTCCGAACCCGAAGCAGGCGCCCGCGAGCAGGGAGAAGGGCCAGGCCGCGCCGAGCCCGCGCGCCGCGTAGCGCTCGGCTGCCCAGGCGGAGAGCACCGGCCCCAGCAGCGTGAAGAGGCTGAGCAGCAGGACCGGATCGAGCCACGCGTGCGTCAGCCGCGCGATGAAGGCCCAGATGAACGAGTCCAGCAGGATGAGCTGCTTGCCCAGCGGCCAGCGCAGCGCCGTGGTGCCGAGGTTCAGGCCGTACTCCCCCGCGGCGTGCGCCACCCAGATCATGCCGTAGTGGTCGTGCTGGCGAGACAGGTAGAGCCGGCCGGGATCTAGGCACAGAGGCCAGGTCCAGAAGGCGCTCAGCGACCCATAGAGAGCTACGGTCAGCAGGTTGCGGCGCGCGGCGGTCATTCGTCGCGCTGCCGAGCTGAGCCCAGCAGCGCCACAGCGGCGATGCCCAGCGCGAGCAGGCCCCATCCGAAGCCAGCGGCGAGCCTGAGGATCTGCCCGCTGCGCAGCCGGCGGCCGGGGGTCGGCACCGCGACACGCAGCGCCTCGAGGCTGCCGTCGCTGTGCTCCAGCACCTGCAGCCCGATGTCGGCCCGTCGCCGATCCGGGGTCCACTCCAGGCCGCTGAACAGCACGGTGGTGGCCCCGCCCGCCTCGCGCCCTGCCAGGCGCAGGGAGAGGTAGCGCGCGAAAGGCCCGAGGTCCGATCCGACCCAGATGCCGTCCCAGCCGTTGTCGCCGGGCACCAGCCCCTCGTCGCTGAGGATGATGGTCCGGTCCACGCCGGCTCGGGTGATCTCCAGCTCCAGCGCCGTGAAGACGACGCTCTCGGGCAGCACCACCTGGACGGCGATCTCCTGCTCCTCGTCCTCCAGGGCGGCGGCCGGTGCGGCGCCGAGGGCGCTCGCGAACAGCGCCAGGGCGCAGGCCACGCGGGCGTGCCGGACGACGATGGGCCGCGGCGGTGCCGGGTTCATCAGCGAGCCTCGAGAGACGCGGGCCCAGCCCCGACGCCGCCCCCGGTCGTGCCCGTCGAGCTGGCGCTGGGTGCCGGGACGCGATCCGGGAGGACCTCGGCGGCAGCGTACACGCGGTAGGGCGGCGCGTCGATGTAGAGCTCGCCGAGCTGCGCTTCGACGCAGGCCAGGTAGAGGGCTCCGTCATCCGGAGCGGCGGCCAGGGCTTCCATGTCCACGTAGATCTCCCGTACGCCTATCTCGCCCGCCAACGGCGGCTGAGCCTGACGTCGTCGGCCTCCGGATCGCGCTCACAGGCGAAAAGGGCGCCGAGGGTGCTGTCGGCCACCAGCGTGGCGAAGGCCGACGGGGTCAGCGCGTGGTCGGGGTGACGCATCCAGTTGGCGAGCGGGCGCTGGTGGAAGAGCTGGTCGATCAGCGCCTGGGAGCCTGGCTCCAGGTAACCTCCCGGCGCCGGCAGCAGCAGCGCCGGCCCACGGCTGCGCGCCAGGATCTCGGCCCGCTCGGTGGGGAGCCAGGTCAGCCGCTGGACGGGCAGGCCCTCGCGCTGGACGACCGCTTCTCCCAGCACGAGGGCCACCAGCAGCGGCGCCACCCAGACGTGCCGGTGGCGAGAGGCCACCGCCGCCGCCCCGCCCCCAGCCAGCAGGGCCAGGGCAGGGCCCGCCAGGAGCAGGGCGTGCTCGGGGGGCCAGACGGCGCGCGTGGACGGGAGCTGCAGCAGCAGGATGCCGGGCAGCTGCAGGACCGTTCCTCCAGGCAGGACCAGCACGGGCCCCAGCGCCAGGACCAGCGCCAGCGCCAGCAGGACGGCCGGGACCAGCCAGCGGCGTGGCCGCTCACGCAGCAGGCCTCCCAGCGCGAGGGCGCACAGCAGCGGGCGCAGGGGCCAGCGGTGGGCGAGATCGCTGGGGTCCAGGGCGGAGCGGTGCAGGTCGTCGATCACCAGCAGCGCCCGGCCCCCCTCCAGGCTCCAGGTG
This sequence comes from uncultured Enterobacterales bacterium, assembly GCA_964512185.1. Classification (GTDB taxonomy): domain Bacteria; phylum Myxococcota_A; class UBA796; order UBA796; family JAFGLY01; genus CAZEJJ01. The sequence goes on from CAZEJJ010000089.1 coordinate 21,110, forward strand.
AAGCCCGAGAGGTTCTGGGGCAGGGAGAGATGGTCGTAGGCCACCAGGTAGACCAGCGGCAGCGCCGCGACGGCGCAGGCCAGCGCGCAGGCCGCCGCGAGCGGCAGCTGGGGCCGGCGGCCGTCGAGCCAGGCCAGGAGCACCAGCAGGCCGACGCTGAAGAGCAGCAGGGGCCAGACCGACCAGCAGGCCAGCGCCCCGATGCCGGCACAGAGGCCGGCTACAGCGGCTGGCTGCCAGCGCTCCAGGACCAGCGCTGTGACGAAGCGCTCCAGCGCCAGGATGAGGCAAGCGATGGCGAGCACCTGGGAGGTCCGACCCTCGGCCAGCGCCAGGCCAGCGCTCCCCGAGGCGACAGCGGCGCTGCCGGCCAGCAGGGCGGCCGGCGCCGATCGCCACCAGCGCCCGGACAGGCGGGCCACCGCCAGCCCCAGGCTGGCCAGGACGGCGACGCTGTAGCAGTCGTTGCCCAGCGTCCAGCCGAGCAGGTGGATGAAGGCCGCCGCGAGCAGCGCATCGAGCGGCGGGCCCTGGAGAGAGAGCACATCGATGCTGGCGGGGAAGCCCAGCAGCCGGGAGTGCATGGAGGCGAGCGGGTCCAGGCGGGTCAGCAGCCAGCGCCGGTGCAGCGTCTCCGCGAAGCTCGCCGAGAGAGGGTCGCCGGCGAAGCCGTCACCGGGCAGGGGGTGCGCTCCGAGGACCAGCAGCGCGGAGAGCGCTACGAGGACCAGGACCGCGAGCAGGCGCCCGCCGGGAGGTGGTGCCAGCCGGGGGAGGAGGGCTGGCCTCGGACGGTCCGTGGCCGGCGGGGCGGCGCCCCGCGCCGTGAGCGCCATCGCGCTCCGAGCCCAGCTCCGGAGCGCGCGGATGCGGCGCTTGAGTCTCCTGTTCATCTTGTTCGAGAGGGCGTGTGTAGAGGGAGATCGCCCACTACTCGCCGCGGGCGCCTTTCGCAACGGGGGGCAAGCGGCTATTGTGGCAGATGTCTGGTAGGAGTCAACGATGCACCGAGCAAGGCCTGTGACCTCCACCCGCTGGGTGCTGCCGCTGCTGTTGCTGCTGGTGGGCTGCACCGGCGAGAGGGACAGCCAGGACTCGCAGCCCGAGACCGGTGGTGAGACCGGCGCTGAGACCGGCGCTGAGACCGGTGGTGAGACCGGCGCTGAGACCGGCGGCGAGACCGGCGGCGACAGCGCGGCGCCGGCCGGCGATGAGGTGATCTTCGAGGTGCAGGACGACGGGCGCTGGGAGGGGGCGGCCCTGACCCTGCTCGCGTTCGGAGTGGAGAAGACCGGGATGCAGGTGGGCGCCGCCCTGCTGACCTACGAGCTGCAGTCCGCCTCCAGCGAGCTGGCGGTGCCTGTCCCGGAAGATGGCTTCATAGGTGAGATCAGCGAGAGCTGGCTTGGCATCCAGCAGGGTGCCTGGGTCCTGCCCTTCCTCTTCGCCGACGACGACGCCGATCTCGTCCATTCAGACACCGAGGCCTTCGTCGGCCTGAGCATGACCTCGCTGCTTTATGTCCAGGCTCCCCTGATCCCCGAGGCCGACAAGGCGGGGCTGGTGGAGGGCTGGAACGCCGTCGTGCTGGACTTCACCGGGGAGCAGCCGCTCACCGTCACTCCCTTGGACCTGGTCCCCCTCAGCGCGGAGCTCTGGCCTGTGGAGAGCATCGAGGCGGGTGGCACCTACGACGGCAGCGAGGCCGCCGAGGAGCTCCGGCTGGCGCTGGCCCCCGCCATGTCTCTCAAGGGAGCGCCCAGCGGAGAGGCCCTGCTCGACCTGCCCTTCACGTTGGTGGACGATCGCTGGAGCCTCTCTGTCGAGGGCGTCCCACCAGAAGATCACTTCTCGACAGATGGAGAGACAGCGGACGCCGTCGAGATCCCCTTCACATTCCTGGACGACGGCGACGACCAGCTCTCCTCGGGCGACACCCTCACTGCCTTCGCCTGCGCCGGCGACGCCGCCGTCGCGCTGGTCTATGGCGCCCCCTCCATGAGCGCCGAGCAGGCCCTCAACGCCGTCATCAGCGCCGCGCCGCGGCCGGGCTGGAAGGGCATGGCCGGCTTCCCCGACGAGCTCGAGGATCTGGACGACGGAGCGCTCGACGAGCTCGTGCTCTCCGCGGCCTGCATGCCCCCGCCGCCGTCCGCCGCTGTCCCGGCCGGCGAGGGCCGCAGTGGTCCCTGAGCGCTCCCAGGAACGCCGCATCCTCGGTCAGCCCGAGGGGCGCCTGCTCTGGCTGGCCATCGGCGGGCTGGCTGTGGGCCAGGTCGTCACTGCAGGGATCGCCCTCAGCCGCTCCTCTGGGGCGCCGCAGCCAGCGGCGCTGGTGCCGCCCCTCTCCCAGGCCGCACACCCGGCGCCGTCGCAGGGTTTTCTGGGCAGCGGCGGCCGGCCCTCGTTCGAGATCAGCCAGATCCTGCTGGTCGCGGCCGGAAAAGACCAGGTCCTCAACAGCATCCTCGCCGACGCCGGCCTGGACCAGCCAGCTCGCGCGAGCGTCCTGCCCCTGGTGGTGGACTACATGGAGCGGGTCAACCGGGTGGAGCCCGAGGCTGGAAGCTCGCCGAGCTACTTCGCCTACGTGGAGCTGCGCAACGACCTGAGCGGGCAGCTCCAGACCCAGGTCGGCGCCGAGCCCATCGCCGCCCTCATGGCCGCGCTGGAAGAGGCCGGGATCGTGCCTCACTACAGGGCGGTCGTCACCGGCGACGAGAGCCTGGCGGGTCCGGATCTGACCTTCGGCTCCGCCCCCGTCACCTTCTCGCAGGCCAGCATCGACGCCCTTTCCCAGGGGCAGGTGGCCTGGCTGGAGGGCTTCATCGAGAGCGAGGGCCTGGACGCCGAGGGCGCGCTGCAGCTCCGCCAGGCCCTTGTCGGGTACATGGGGCAGATCGACGAGATCGACATCATGGCCTACCGGCGGGTCCACGACGCCTCCCAGTCCGCCAGCTTCCGCGAGCTGGAGAACACGCGCCTGCTGCGCGCGCTGCACCTGTCCATCGGCCAGGCGGGCATCGAGAGGCTCGGTCCGCTGCTCGAAGAGAACCATGTCCTGGTCCACTAGGCTCTGCGGCGGGACGAGGGGCGGCAGCGCGCTGCTGGCCTGCGTCGCCGCCGCGCTGCTGGGCTGTCCCAGCTCGGACAGCACAGAGGCCGAGACGGTGGCCGCGCGGCTCAAGTACGAGCTGGTGGGCAAGACCTACCCGGCTCACTCCACCTATGATCTCGATCACCAGCTCATCGTGCGCTCTGAGAACCCGGACACCGTGATGGAGCTGCTGGCGCTTCAGCCGGGCATGGTGGTGGGCGACATCGGCTGTGGCTCCGGCTTCTACACCACCCGCTTCGTGCAGGCGGTGGGCCCCACCGGTCGGGTCCACGCCATCGACATCCAGCCGGCGGCCATCGACTACCTCCAGGGTCGGATCAAGAACGAGGGCATCGACCCGCACGGCGTGGTGCGCCTGCAGCTCAGCCGGGTGGACGCCACGCTGCTGGAGCCCGGCTCGCTGGACGCGGCGCTGCTGTCGCACGCGGACTTCTACGCCTTCCCGGAGATGCTCCCCGAGAACGTCCGCATGATCGCCGACCTTTACCGCACCCTGAAGCCGGCTGGCGCGCTGGTGGTGGTCCAGAAGATGGACATCCTGCCGGACCTGCTGCTGGTCCACGGCGACTCGGGGCCTGAGGTCATCGAGCGCAACTTCTCGGCGGCGGGTTTCGTGCTGGAACAGCAGCGGGGTGATCCTCGCGTCGAGGTCTACCTGCGCTTCCGCAAGCCGCCTGGTTAGGACGGATCAGGTCCCACTCCCTGGGACCCCTCTGTTGGAGGCCGTCATGACCGCAGGCGCGCCAGAGAACCCTCGCACCGCTGCGCTCGGCTGGGGCCCCGCCGGCCTCGTCTGTGCCGTGATCCTGCTGGTGAACCTGGGCATCCTAGCCTGGTTCGAGCTGCGCCTGGTCCCGCGCCTGGACGCGCGGCCCGCCCCCCCCCCCCCCCCCGCGGCCCGGGGCCCCCCCCCGGGCGCA
>CAZEJJ010000089.1:25157-31585 GCA_964512185.1 uncultured Enterobacterales bacterium
GGGGGGGACCCGGGCCACCCTCGCCGGGTCGGCGCGCCGCCGGGGCCCCCCCGGGGGGGCGCGGCCCGCCGGCGCCGCCGCGCCGGCTGCCGGGGGCGCGCTCGAGGGATCTCCCAGCGGGGGAGCCAGCTCGAAGGGCTCCCAGCAGAGCGAGGCCGCCCTGGCGGCCTACCTGGCCAGGCTGGACGCCTCCACCTCCGCCGAGATCAGCGCGCTGGCCGCCAGCAAGGGGCTCCCGGAGGAGATGTTCGCCTCGCCGAGCGACCTGTTTCGCAACATGTACTACTCGGGTCACCTGCTCCCGGAGGGCGTGGTGGAGGAGGAGCTGGCGCGCAAGGCTCCGGAGCTGCTGCAAGGGAACGAGGACCGCTACGTGCGCAACTCGCTCCTGCTGCACGTCGTCACCATCGCCGAGCAGGCCGGGGGCGGGGCCGGCGACCCGCTGGCGGCCGGCGTCGCCGGGCTGGTGGGCGCCGAGCTCCCGGCGGGCTCCCCCGGGGCCGACTCCTCCAGCTACTGCATCGAGCTCGACGGCAACCTCGCCACGCGGCTCAGCGCCCTGGCCGCGGACGCCGGCTCAGATCCGGGCAAGTTCCTGCCCTCCGCCGAGCTGCGCCAGACCGCCGTGGAGCCCTGCGAGCTGGACTCGGATCCGATGCGCCAGCTGCTCGATGCCTACCGCCAGGCCTTCTACGCGCTGGAGTCCGAGGGCGCGGCTCCCTGACAACGGGGCGAGCAGCCCAGGGATCCCGGCGCCTCTGGGAGCGACCAGGCCGCGCCGGCCGGGCCTCGCCCCGGCGAGCGGCGAGGGAGGGTAACGATCGGGAGGGCTGCCGCGTCTGGAGGGCGCGGGTCGCGGGTGCTTGTGGACCTGTCGCCTGCTGCCGGAATAGACCGCCGTTCCCAGCCAGGAGATCCTCATGTCCACCGTCCACGACGTCGTCGTCATCGGCTCCGGCCCCGCCGGGCTCACCGCCGCCATCTACGCCGCGCGCGCCAACCTCGCTCCGGTGGTCTTCGAGGGCCTGCAGCCCGGTGGGCAGCTCACCATCACCACAGATGTGGAGAACTTCCCGGGCTTCCCCGAGGGCATGGAAGGCCCTGAGCTGATGGACCGGATGCGAGCCCAGGCCCTGCGCTTCGGCGCCACGGTCCGGCAGGAGCGCGTGGCCGAGACCTGGTTCGACGAGCGCCCCCTGCGCCTGCGGCTCGACGGCGGCGAAGAGCTGCGCTCCCGCACCGTGATCATCGCCACCGGTGCCTCCGCTCGCTACCTGGGCCTGCCCAACGAGCTGCGCCTGCAGGGCAGGGGAGTCTCCGCCTGCGCCACCTGTGACGGCTTCTTCTTCCGCGACCAGGAGATCGTGGTGGTGGGCGGTGGCGACTCGGCCATGGAGGAGGCCATCTTCCTCACCCGCTTCGCCAGCAAGGTCACCGTGATCCACCGGCGCGGCGAGCTGCGCGCCAGCCGCGTCATGGCGGATCGCGCCAAGAAGAACCCCAAGATCGAGTGGGCCCTGCACTGCGTACCGGTGGATGTTCTTGGAGAGAACGGCGTCGAGGCCGTGGTGGTAGAAGACGTGCGCACCGAGCAGCGGCGCAGCATCCCCTGCACCGGCATGTTCCTGGCCATCGGCCACACCCCCAACACCGAGGCCTTCGTGCGCTGGTTCGAGAGCGACGACAAGGGCTACCTGGTCACCAGGCCCGACAGCGCCGCCACCAGCATCCCTGGAGTGTTCGCCTGCGGCGACGTGCAGGACTCGGTCTATCGCCAGGCCATCACGGCGGCGGGCAGCGGCTGCATGGCGGCCCTGGAGGCCGAACGCTGGCTGGAGGAGCAGGACTAGCCTCGGGCGCGGTTTGCACGGGCTGTCTCCGGTGATTATCCGGTGGGCGCCCGGCGGAGCTGTTCCGATCCGGGCTTGAAAACCCAATCCAGCCACAGCGCGGTCGCCCACCTCCGGGTGGGTCTTGCGGAGCGCAGCAGCGCTCCGCTCGAGGGAAGCCGGTGAGATTCCGGCGCGGTCCCGCCACCGTGAGCAGTCGACAGGCTCCACCACGAAGCCACTGGGCAGCCAGCCCGGGAAGGCGGTGGAGAACAAGCTGCAAGCCGGGAGACCTGCCCGCTGTGCACCACGTCGCGTCCTCGGGTCCAGGGCGGTGGTGGGACGTCCGGTCCTACCCCCCCCCTCCCGGCACGAGGGCGCGGGAGGACACCGATGAAGCGTCTCGCATGGATCCTGATCTGCCTGCCCCTGTTGAGCCTCGCCTGTGGCGAGGAGGACAAGGACACCTCGGACACCGGTGCGCCCGAGGGCGACACCGACACCGACACCGACACCGACACCGACACCGACACCGACGCCGACGCGGATGCAGACACCGCCCCCGACCCCGACACCGATCCCACCGGCACCTTCGCCGGCACCGTCCTGACGGTCGACGGCTCCTACGGCTCTGGTGAGGTTCAGCTCTGCTCCACCTTCTGCATGACCCAGCAGCTGGGCGACGAGGGCACCTTCCTGTTCTCGAACCTGCCCACCGACCGCTACGGCTTCCACGTCGAGCTGGGCCACGACGTCGCCCAGGGCCTGTTCTTCTTCGACGTGGAGAACGGCGTGGACAACGCCATGGCCAGCCCCTACTACGCGGTGGACTGGGAGACCGAGACCGAGCTGGCCGACGGCGCCAGCCAGACCGTGGAGATCGGCGGTGACCTGACCCTCGAGGTGGACACCACCACCCTCCAGCTGCCCCTGGGCACCTCGGACTACATCATCCAGGGCGCGTTCGTGCCCGAAGAGTTCTGGCCCGACATCCACACCATCGACGGTGAGCTGGTGGGTCTGTGGATCATCGGCCCCTTCAACGGGACCTTCGATCCCCCCGCGCCCTTCACCGTCGAGCAGGACTTCGGCCTCGAGGCTGGCACCGAGCTGAAGATCCTCGTCGCCGACTACCTGGGCGCCGAGTGGGCCGATGGCGGCACCGCCACCGTGGGCGACGACGGCCTGATCACCTGCGCGTCCGGCGACGGCCTGCTCTACACCACCACCCTGGCGCTGGTGAAGTAGCCGGGTGTCGCGACCGCTCGTTCTCGCGCTGATCGTGCTTCCCCTGACGGCCTGCCCGCCCGAAGGGGAGGACACCGCTCCGCCGCTGGCCACCAGCGGCAGCCTGCACGCCCTGACCTACAACGTGCACGGCCTGCCGCCGGAGATCACCGGCGACGACACCACCACCCGTCAGGAGCTCATCGCCCCCCTGCTCGGCGACTTCGACATCGCCGCGCTGCAGGAGGACTTCATCGAGTCCAACCACGAGATCCTCACGGCTGGGCGGGAGCGGGTCACCGAGCAGTGGTTCGACGAGGTGATCGACGGCCGGGCCTACGGCTCCGGCCTGGCCGTGCTGGCCGACTACCCGGAGCAGCTCTACCATCCCCAGCACTACAGCTCCTGCTACGGCACCCTGGACAACTCCGGCGACTGCCTGGCGTCCAAGGGTTTCCAGCTGGTGCGGCTGCAGCTCGGCGCCGGCAGCGTGGACGTCTACAACACCCACCACGAGGCCGGTGGGGGAGACGAGGACAACGCCGTGCGGCTCGAGCAGGTCCAGGAGGTGCTCGCTGCCATGGACGAGCACAGCGCCGGGCGCGCGATCCTCTTCCTGGGCGACTTCAACCTGCACGGCGACGACGAAGAGGACCTGCCCTGCATCGAGCTGTACGAGGGGTACGGCTTGGTGGACGCCTGTGACGCCATCGGCTGCCCGGAGCCCGGCCGCATCGATCGCGCGTGGTTTCGGGATGGAGACGAGCTGACCTTGACGCCGACGACCTGGGAGGTCCAGGAGCAGTTCGTGGATGCGCTGGGCGAGGACCTGAGCGACCACGACGCCATCGCGTTCGGGTTCGACTGGAGTGTGGACTAGCCGCATCTGGTACCATCTCCCCGATCCCGTGGGAGGACCCGAATGCGCGCTGGAAGCCTGCTGCTCGCCGTGATCACCGGCTGCGTCTCCCGCTCCGTGCCCTTCACCGATGTGGACCTGCTGGACGATCCCAAGCCCGGCCGGGCGCTGGTGTTCTACCTGGCGCAGGATGGGGCCGATCCCCTGGCGTGCGACAGCATCGGGCGCCGAGCCGAGCTGGAGGTGAGGGACGTGAAGCTCTTCGTCCGCGGGCTCGAGCGGGGCGGGCTCGTGCCTGCGGTCTGGGGGGCCTGCGCAGCGCAGCTGCGTCCCAGGCTGCGTCCCGCCGAGCGCGCTGAGCTGGATCTGGCGGTGGCCCGGCTGTTCCGGCGGGCCGTGGCCGAGGCCCGGGGCGCTCAGGCCAGCGCGCTGCTCGAGCTGCGGGCTGTGGTGGACCCGCCGGTGGCGGAGGACCCGCGCATCGACGCCGAGGAGGACCGCCTGCGCGCCCTGGCCCCCCCGCGGGGCACCGACGGTCAGCTGGCGGCCTGGCTCGAGCTGCTCGACATGGAGCGCGGCCGCTACGGCGGCCAGGACGTGGACGCCGCGCTGATCGCCACCCTCGACGACGAGCTGGTGCTCACGCGGCTGGCCGATCGGCTGCCGGCGGAGGAGCTGCGCCGCGCCTGCGCATGGCGCCTGGTGGCCCTGCGGGTGGCGGCCTCGCCCTTCGCGGAGCTGCACGGCCGCGAGGACATCGTCGATCGGGTCCTGGAGCTGGGGCGCAACCCCGTGGATCGGGACGTCCACCCCGTCGTCGCCGCCCGATGGACCCGGGAAGCCCCGCTCCTGTGGGTGGAGCAGGTGTTGCCGGAGCAGCGCGCGCGGCTGCTCACCGGCCCGCCTGGTGCCCTGCAGCCGCCCCTGGACCTGCGGGAGCTGATCGAGGTGGAGCTCGAGGGGATCTCCCTCCCGGTGACCGCCTGCGGTCCTCCGTCGGAGCGCGATCCGTCTCCCTGCTTGCTGCTGTCCACCGACGAGCCCTGGGCCCGCATCACCGACGACAGCGTGGTGCACCTGGACGACGAGGTCCCCATGGCCGAGGCCGCCCGGTTGGGTCGGCACCTGCCACTGGCGCTGACCTGGGGAGACCTCGCCGTCGGCGAGCCCCTGTCGCTCCCGGTGCGCTTCGCCCTGCCCGAGCCGTTGGTCTTCCGCGGTGGGCCCGATCTCGAGCTGCGGGTGGGCGAGGTCGCCGGACGCTTCGTCTGGAAGGTCCAGGCCGAAGACCGCTACCTGGCGGTGGTCGAGGCCGACGAGGCGGACGCCTTCCGGATCAGCACCGTGGGTACCGCCGGCCGCATGGGCAGCCCGGGCATCCAGGGCACCCCGGGCATCCAGGGCCTGTCGGGCTCCCCTGCCATGTGCCCCAGCAGCCCGGGGCGCAACGGCAGCCCCGGTGGCAACGGCGGGCCCGGCGGACGCGGCGGCGACGGCGGCCCGGGCGGACCCGGCGGTGACGTGGCGGTGGCGCTGGTAGCCTCTGGCGAGCGCTGCGACGAGCTGACGGCGCTGGTGGCCGAGGTGGTCATCAGCCGTGGCGGCCCCGGCGGCGCTGGCGGGCTGGGTGGCGCGGGTGGCCAGGGCGGCGCCGGCGGCATGGGGGGCGGCGGCACCTCCTGCTACGACTACGCGACCGGCACCTCCAAGTACCTGTCAGGCGGCACCAGCGGGGCCCGCGGCATGAACGGCGCCCAGGGCATGCGCGGCAGCCAGGGCGCGCCAGGGCCGGCGGGGCGCGTCACCATCGACTGCGCGGAGCCGGGCTAGCCTCCCCATCCCAGGGGGTACACGTAGGCGGTGCGGATGTCGTAGAAGGCGTCCGGGCCCGTGGTGAGCTGGTCGGTGGTCAGCTGCACCCCGTAGGTCTCGGGGCTGACCATGTTCATGTCCTCGTCCACCTCCGACGCCCAGCCGTACGCGGTCTGGTAGCCGTTGGCGAGGGCCCCATCGACATACTGATTGCTGCCGAAGGTGTAGGGCTCGACCCCGCTCTCCCAGTCCGAGAACCAGCCGGAGACCACGGTGGCCAGGTCGGGGTCCAGGGGTCCCACCGTGACCTCGAAGCCCGCCGTGATCGCGGCGTGGGGGTCCTCGCCCCACTGCTCCGGGTCCAGGTTCGCGCAGTCGGTGTCCGTCGGCGTGAGCTGCAGCTCCCAGTCCAGCCAGGCCTCGCTCCACGACGACGCCGGGCGCCCCTCGATCTCGTAGTTCAGGGAGCAGACGTTCCCGACCTCGCCGTCGGTGAAGTACTCCTCCTGCATGAGCATGATCTCCATGAGGGGCGGGTTCTCCACCCCGGAGACCCACACCGAGCTCATGGCTCCGTCCTGCACGCCGAACAGCAGGTTCCAGCCCCAGTAGTCGGTGTCGAAGTAGTCCACGTCGGTGTCGGCGTCTGCGTCTGCGTCTGCGTCTGCGTCTGCGTCTGCGTCTGCGTCTGCGTCTGCGTC
>CAZEJJ010000090.1:0-31469 GCA_964512185.1 uncultured Enterobacterales bacterium
CCGCCGTGGGGGCGCCCCCCCGCCGCCGGCCCCCCCGCGGGGCTGGGGGGGGGCGGGGGGGGGCGGCCCCGCGCGGGCGGGGCCGCGGCGCCGCGCCCTGGGCCTGGGATGCCCCCTGATCTTCAGGCGCTGCGCCCGAGGGCTCGTCGCCGCCACTGGGAGGTTCGCCCGGGGGAGGTTCCGAGGGGGTGCCAGGTTCGGCCTGCGGCGCGCGGAAGCCCGGGTCGAGCGGACCGAAGCGCCGCAGCTCGTCGAGGTGGGTGAGCGTGCGCGTGTCGCAGCGGTCCACGTAGAGCACACCATCGAGGTGATCCACCTCGTGCTGCGTCGCGATGGCCGCGAAGCCATCGAGATCCATGCTGACGCGGACGCCATCGCGATCGAGGGCCTGCAGGCGCACCTTCTCGACGCGGTTGACGGCCGCGCGAAGCTCGGGCACTGAGAGACAGCCTTCGTAGGACCGCACCTGGTCGCGGGTCAGGAAGCTGATCTCGGGGTTGATCAGCACCTGCACCTGGGACTCGGCGTCCACGGCCATGACCACGATGCGCCACGAGCGGCGCACCTGGGGGGCGGCCAGCCCGGCCCCTTCGTAGTCCCGCAGGGTGGCGATCATGTCGTCGATGAACGCCTGGACGTCGGGGTCCGGAATGCGCTCAGGCGGCAGGGGGTCGGCAACCTGTCGCAGCACAGGGTGGCCCATGCGAGCGATCCTCAAGACGGCCATGGTTCGATCCCGGGAAGAGGTGGCCGAGGCTCATATCCTCGCATCGATGTTCCGGCCCCCAACGCGCCACCATCTACCTGTCACATCCTGCATCTCCGCCCCGTCCGTGCTAGAGCTGCTCCTTCCCCAAGAGTCCTCATCGCGACAGGCGCCAACCGCGAATCCACGGAACGAGGCCCACCATGATCCCCCTCCCCCTGCTCGCCCTCGTGCTCCCCCTCTCGGTCGCCCAGGCCCAGGACTGCGACCTCGAGACCCTCGAAACCGAGATGGCCGAGGCAAGCCCTCGCGCCCTCGGTGAGCTCTTCACCCGCCTGGCCTTCTGCGACGCCGAGACCACCCAGCGCATGGCCCCCGAGTACTTCCCCAGGGTGCTGAGCGGTCAGACCGGGGTCGACGCCGCGGCGGCGGTCGTGGGGGCGGGTGCGGGAGACATCGTGCGCGAGTGGATCTCCGGCCTCATCTCCGACGAGCGCGCCTCCACCCTGGCGGGGCTGGGCGAGAGCTGCGAGGCGCAGCCCGCACTGGTGGGTTTCTTCACCGAGTCCCACGCCCAGCTGGGCGAGCGCTTCTGGCGCGATCGCTGGCACCGCGCGCTGGCCGACTGCCGCGCCCCCGAGATCCAGGAGCTGCTGCGCCTGGCCTTCCAGGAAGAATCGGTGCAGAAGGACTCCTCCCGCTTCGGCAGCATCCTCGAGGTGTTCTGCACCAACGCCAGGGGCGCCGCCATCCCCTGGCTCAAGGCGCTGCTGTTCACCACCTACGAAGAGAACCAGCTGCACATCATCAGCGCCTTCGCCAACGCGGCGGGCGTGGGCAGCCTCGAAGGCACCGACCCCGACGCTGCCAAGGCGGCCGTCACCGCTATCGTCGAGGTGGCTCCCCAGGTCCCGGCCAGCGTCGTTGAGCAGGCCCGGATCACCCTGGAGTCCCTGGGCGCCCCTCAAGAGGCCGACGAGCTGGCCGCCGTGCGCTACGCCGATCGCCAGCAGGCCGATGGCCGCTTCATGTGGGGAGCCGTGGCCGTCGAGACCGCCACCTGCAAGAAGGGCGACACCCGGCTCGGCGTACACCACGCGCAGGTCTTCGAGACCGGCCACCACTGGCCCGACCAGATGCAACCAGCCGTCGATGCCTCGGTCATGGCCGGCTGGGAGATGAACCTGGGCCAGAAGTGCAAGGGCACCAGCCGCCACGAGGTGATCGTCTCATCGGCCCCCTTCCAGGCCGAAGAGCAGTGGATCAGCTGGCGCGACGAGCAGCTGCGCGAGATCCGCAAGCGCCCCCACGACAAGATCTCCGAGTCCGAAGAGCCCGCGCCCTTCCTGAACTAGCCCCTCCTGAGCCGCGCCCAGGGGTGCAGCAGCAGGACGCTGCGATCCTCGGGTTCCAGGCCCGACAGGATCCTGTCGAGGATGGCCGCTATCTCCTCGCGCTGCCGCTTCACACGCGCGAGCTCACCGTGCAGGGCCAGGTAGCGAAGCCTGGCCAGCTTCCAGTGCAGCCGCGGCAGCAGGGCAGGCTGCTGCTCCAGCCAGGGCCGCACGGGGACATAGCAGCTATCGGGATCCTCCCGATAGCCCCCGGCCTCCCAGCGCGCCCTGCAGGCCACCGCCCGACAGGGCAGGGCGCCGGCCTTGTCCAGCAGCGCCTCCGCGGCGGCCACGCGGCCCAGGGCCTCCCGCCGGCGGCCCAAACGAGCCAGGGCCTTGGCGCGCTGGCAGCCGGCCAGCGCCGCGCGCACGCGCAGCCCGGCCCCCAGCGCCAGGCGCGCGGAGCGACGAAAGCGCGCTTCGGCGTGCTGCACGTCGCCACAGGCCAGCGCCAGGCGACCCCGCAGCCGGGCGCGCTCCGCCTCGAGCGCCGGCTGGTCGCAGCTGGCCAGCAGCGCCCAGGCGTCGGCGAGGTGCTCCCTGGCCATGCCCAGCCGGAACAGCTCCAGCTCCACGTGGGCACAGCCCAGGTGCAGGATGGCTCTCGGCAGCGGCAGGCGCAGAGGATCCAGCTGCTCGAGCCCCTGCACGAGGAGAGAGAGCGCCTCGCTGAAGCGCGCCTGCAGACGCAGGCTCCCCGCCAGCACATAGCGGACCCGCGCCTGCTCTTCAGCCTCCCAGCCCGAAGGCCGCCACTCCAGCGCTGGCTCCAGCAGCTCGTCGACCCCCCGCAGATCCCCCAGCTGCAGCAGGCACTCCGCGCGCGCCACGCTCCACTCGAGGCCGCCTCCGGGCGGAGCCTCAGGCACGGCCGCGGAGCAGCGCGGCTCGCCCCTGGCGATGGCCAGCCGGAGCCATACAGGACAGAGGCTGGCTTCGAGATCGGCCAGCTCCCGCTGGGCTTCGCCGGGCCGGCCGCGCGCCGCCAGGTGCCGCGCGCGCGCGGCGGCCAGGCGGCGTCCGGTGTCCGCAGGACCACCCCCGGCCGCCAGCGCTTCCCGCGCGGCCAGGAAGTCCGCCTCGGCCTGCACGTCGCGGTCGCCAACGCGGCTGAAGGCCTGCGCTCGCAGCACCAGCAGGCCTGCCCGTCGATGGAGATCGCTCACCTGGCCGGGTCGAGCCAGCTCCTGGAGCCCACGATCGTCCGGCAGCAGGCCCTCCACCACGGCGGCGGGGGCCCTCGCCACCAGCGCGGCCACCTCCGGCTCGAGCCCGGGGTGTTGATCGTCGTCCACGGGCTCCTCGAGCCAGCACAGCGCCCCGTCCTCGTCCAGCGCGGCGCGGATCCGGGCGCCCTCCGCGGCCGCCAGCACCAGCTCCCCGGCCCGCCCCAGGCTGCCGCCGGCGCGCTCCACCAGCTGCCCACACAGCCGGAAGGGGAGCGCCCGCCCCGCGAGCATGGAGCTTGCGAAGCGCAGCACCTGCAGCGGCGGGAGCAGCTCCAGGTCCACCAACCGCGAGGCCTCCAGCGAGCCCTGCTCGGGCGACGCTCCCGCCGCGCAGCTGGCCAGCAGCACCACCGGCCAGCCCTGCCGGGCGAGCTCGGCCCGCAGGCTCGAGAGGGCTGACAGATCGTCGGCATCGCAGGCGTCCAGGCGGTCGATGACCAGCAGCACCCTCTGCCGACCGCCGGCGGCCACCCGCCGGAGAAGCTCCAGCGCCGCCTGCACCTGGGGGGGCAGGCCGGGCCCGCCCCCGCCCGATCCGGTGGCCCGCGGCCGGCCCGCGCGCGGTCGGCGACGGAGGTGCCTGGGCACGGCCAGCAGCAACCTGGCCAGCAGGCCACGGGCGCTGCGTCCGGGAGAGCCCACCCTGAGGACCCGCAGCCCGTCGTGGCGCGCCCTCGAGGCCACCCAGTCCAGCAGCGCAGCCCGGCCGGAGCCGCTGGGCCCGCGCAGCAGGGCCAGCTCGCCCGCCGCGGCACGGTGGACCGGCCCCTCCAGCGCCGACAGCTGCTCCCCGCGCCCCACGAGGGGTGGGGGCGCCGGCCAGCAGGTGGAGATCCTTGGAGCAGGAGCCTCACCCGGAGCCACCACCTGCCGGCCCAGCAGCTCCTCGGCGTTGCCTGGACGGCGGTCGGGATCCAGCGCCAGCAGATCCATCACCGCATTCGATATCTCCCCGGGGATCCCCGCACAGAGCGAGCGGGGCGAAGCTGGCGGGCTGCTCTCACGCAGCAGGACGGCCTGCTCGCGATGAGCGGCCACGAAGGGCAGCTCCCCGGTGAGCATGCGGTACCAGAGCACGCCCACCGCGAAGAGATCGCTGCGGCCGTCCAGCGTCTCACCTCTGAGCTGCTCCGGGCTGGAGTACACCACCGTGCCAGCGAACTGCTGCAACCCCGGCACCCACCGCCCTCCGTCCTCGGCGCCGTGCTGACCGAAGCCCGCGGTGCCCAGGTCCAGCAGGCGCACGCCCCCGGCCTCGGGGACAAGCACGTTGGAGCTCTTGATGTCGCGGTGCACGATGCCCCGGCGGTGCAGGTACGCCAGCGCATCCAGGAGATCGCCCATCACCCGGCTGGTGAGCGCGACGCGGGCCGGCGATCCGGGAGGCCCGGCGGCGCGGGCGCTGGCCTGGGAGCTGCGGCCCACGATCAGCTCGGTGACGAGGAAAGGGACGCCGGCCTCGGTCTCGCCCAGGTCGAAGACCCGCATGATGCCCCGATGGCCCAGCCTCACCAGCGCGCGGTACTCGCGCCGCACCGACGCGCCGCTGGCCACGTGGGGATGGAACAGCTTCAGCGCTCTGCGACGCCCGGATCCGGGATCCAGCACCTCGTACACGGTGGCGACGCCGCCGCGCCCCAGTCGACGCACCACGCGCCAGGGCCCGATGCGGCCACCCGGTTCGAGCTCGGCGGCAGGTCCAGTTCGCACACCGTCCATTGTCACACGGCGGGAGGCTCATGGCAGGCCGGAGCGGGGCGGGATCCGGCGGAGGTGCGGCGCGGGGGGCGGGGCGTTAGCTGGGGGCGACTTCACTCCTCTCCTCCTGGAGGCCTCCATGCGCGCCACGCTCGCTCCGGTCCTTTTCCTGGCCCTCGCCGCCTGCGACCAGCCAGCCACCACCAGCCCTGGCACCCAGGCCGCGGCCGAATTCCAGATGCCCGTCCCCACCGCCTCCGCCGACACGGCCCCCGACACCGTCGTCGCCACCTGGGAGAGCGGCAGCTACAGCTACGGCGAGCTCATGGAGGACGTGAAGGGCCGCTTGATCAAGCAGGAGATCGAGTACCTGAACAACCGCTACTCCACCATGCGCCGCGCCATCGACAACAAGGTCAACGGCGCCCTGCTGGACGCCGAGGCCACCAAACGCGGTCTCGCCGACAAGGACGCCCTCATCGAGCAGATCAACGCGGAGCACGCCGAGGTCTCCGACGCCGAGGTGGAGCGCTACTATGAAGACAACAAGCGCCGCTTCCGCGGCAAGCCGCTGGAGCAGATCAAGCCCGCCGTCACCGATCAGCTGGTGCAGTCCAAGCAGCGCGAGACCCTCAACGCCCTCGTCGAGCAGCTGCAGGAGACCAGCAACGTGGACGTCTCCCTCACCCCGCCCGACCTGCCGCGGCTCGAGGTCAGCGTGGACGACGACTACCCACGCGGCCCGGACGACGCCCCCATCACCATCGTGGAATTCGCCGACTACGAGTGCCCCTACTGCAGCCGCGGCTACCAGACCATGATGAAGGTGATGGACGAGTACGACGGCAAGGTCCGCTGGATCTTCCGCGACTTCCCCCTCTCCTTCCACCGCAACGCCGTGGGCTACGGGGTGGCCGCCAACTGCGCCGGCGCCCAGGGCAAGTACTGGGAGATGCACGACGGCATCCTCGACACCCAGAAGACCCTGAGCAAAGAAGGCGGAGTCGACGCCGTCGCCGAGAAGATCGGGCTCGACATGACCACCTTCAAGGCCTGCACCGCCGACGACGAACAGAAGAAGGAGATCATGGCCGACATGACCGCCGGCCAGGAGCTGGGCGTCTCCGGCACCCCCGCCTTCTTCATCAACGGCATCATGCTGTCCGGGGCGCAGCCCTTCGAGGCCTTCAAGGACATCATCGATCGCGAGCTGGAGACGGCAGGCCAGGGGGGCTAGCAGCGTGGTGGTGCTGTTCGCCGGCCGGGCGAACGCCACGCGCACCCAGCTCGCCGAGGCCATCGCGCGGCACCTGGCGCCCGCAGGCTGGGAGTTCCTCTCGGCTGGGGGCCACGCCAGCCACGTGCGCCCCGCGGTGCGCGAGGTGCTCAACGAGCAGGGCATCGACGCCCACGGGCTGCGGGCCAAGCGCTTCTACGCCCTCGACCTCGACGAGGTCCAGCAGGTGGTCACCCTCTGCGACCGGCAGGTCTGCCCCGAGCTGCCGGACGCGGTGCGCCACCACCACTGGCCGCTGCCCGATCCCTCCAGCGCCCCCGCCGAGGAGCGCCTCGAGGCCTTCCGCGCCTGCCGGGACGAGCTCCTGCGACGCATCCCCACCCTGTTCCTCGGGTGAGCCACCCCCACCACGGCTGTAACGCCACGGCCGGCCGGCGTGTCTGGTCCCTGGGCCCTCCCACCGCGATCCAGCCATGCTTCGCCTGATCAAAGACTACGCCTACCTGGCCCTGGTGGCCTTCGTGGCCTGGTACGCCGTCACCACCTTCTACCCGGGGCAGCCCGACCTGCCCGACCTGGCGCCCAGCCTGGTGCTGGAGGACGCGAGCGGCATCCCCCACGCCCTGGAAGATCTGCAGGGAAAGCCGGTGGTGGTGAATTTCTGGGCCACGTGGTGCCCCCCCTGCGTGGCGGAGCTGCCCCAGCTGGCGGCCTTCGCGCGGGCCCACCCCGAGGTGCAGCTGCTGGGCGTGGTGCTCGAGAGCGGCACCGCGGCCGAGATCCGCGTCGAAGTGGACAAGCGCGACATCCCCTACCCGGTGCTCCTGGGCGACCGGCAGGTCAAGCGCCTGTGGGACATCTCCACCCTGCCCACTACCGTGATCATAGGCCCCGGTGGGCGGGTGCTGGACGCCCACGTGGGGGGGCTCGACCAGAGCCGCCTCGAAGCTCTGCTCGACGCCGCCTTGACCCAGGCTCGACCCGCAGCGCGCTGATTCTCGAACCTAGCGCACCGGCCGTCCGATCCAGATCTCGCCCTGCAGGACGGGCACGGAGAGGGCGCTGCCCGCCCAGCCCTGCCGCGCACCCTCCCAGCTGATGATCAGCACCGCGTCTCCAGGCTGGTCGTCCCGCAGCAGCTCCCGGTCCAGCCCATGGAAGCGCAGGAGCGGACCGAGGTGCTCGGACCAGCCCGGCGTGGTCTGCAGCTCGCAGGGGATCTCGGCGCTGCCCACCACCCGCACCGGCCCCACGGGCGCCGCGGCGACGGCGTCTATCACAGCGCTGTAGCCGAGGTCATCTCCCACCGGCGGCCGGAACCATCTCTGGGGACAGCGGTCGTCGAGCACCTCGGCGCTGGCGGGCACCGGGAGGGACCACAGCGAGCCCGTCAACATCCAGCCCAGGGCAGCGCAGAGCAGCACCCACAGCGCCGCGCGCTGCCACAGCTGCCGGGCCTGCACCAGGGCCACGGCGGCGAGCAGGCCCACGGCGGGCAGGGCCGGCGCCAACAGCCGGGGGTACTTGCGCGGAACGCAGGTCAACAGCAGGGCGCTGCCCACCAGCCAGGCCAGCGCGACCCAGGTGCTGGAGCGCACGGCGGGATCGCGGGATCGCAGGCCCACCGCCGCGCCCACCAGGGCCAGCGAGGCGAGCGGGACGCCGGCACCCACCCACAGGAAGGACCAGGGGTAGAATCCCAGCTGCCGAGGAAGGCTGGCCAGCCCCGGCCCCGCCGCGCTGTCGCCTCCATACTCCAGCTGCAGAGCGAGGTTGGGGACGAGCCAGGGCAGCACCACGGCCAGCGCCACGGCGAGCACCACCAGGCTGCGGGGGCGCCGTGGCAGCAGGAGCACCAGCAGCGGCGCCAGGTACAGCGGCGCCGTCTGCTTGACCAAGAGGGCGAGCCCCAGGGCCAGACCCGCCACCACCAGGCGCCCGATGGACGGCCGCTCGCGGGCCAGGAAGGCGGCCATGGCGGCCATCGACACCGCCGCCACCAGCGCCCCCTCGGGCATAAAGTGGCGCCCCAGGCCACCCATGATGGGCACCATCAGCGCGGCCGCGAAGCCCACCACCACGCCCTGCGGCCCCAGGGGCCGCGCCATGCGAGCGACGGCGGCGGCCGCCAGCAGCGGCCACAGCAGGTTGAGCCCGCGCACCGACAGCCTCGCGGGATCACCGAAGTCCAGCAGGGCCCACCAGGCCCCCAGCAGGCCGGCGTACAGAGGCGGATAGACCCCCAGCGGCCCCATGAAGCTGGTGCGCAGCGCGTCCAGCGGCCGCCCCTCCAGCCACGAGGCGGCGATCAGCTCCGCAGCGCCCACATGCCCAGCCTCGTCGCCGTCGAAGATCAGCTGATCGGCCAGCAGCCAGCCCGCGCCGCCCGCCAGGTGGACGGCCGCCAGGAGCAGCAGGGCCAGGAGGGCCCAGCCAGGCAAGCGGGGCAGCGCGCTGTGCACGATGGACCTCGGAGGGACCGGGTTTGGCCTCGGGGACGGTCTCTTCCGACCCCTATCCCGCCTCCTGCGCGCGAGTCGCACGGCCGGGCCTCCAGGTGGTTAGGGTCTGACTCCCCGGAGGACCCCTTGCGAGTCTCGCTGCGCCTCAAGGCCCTGTCGCTGCGCGCGGCCGCAGCGGCGCTCATCGCCGCTCTGCTGGGCGCACTGCTGCAGCTCTCTCCACAGCCGCTCACCGACCAGCTGCTGCGCTGGGAGCTGGTGCCGGTGGACCAGGACCCCGTCATCCTCGTCGTCATGGAGGCCGACGCCACACCCGGCGCGTGGATCCGCATGGCCGCGCAGCTCAAGGAGCGCGGCGTCGCCGCCATCGGGCTGGTGGGCCGCGATCTGCCCGCGGTGGCCGGCGTGGAGCAGCTGCAGCGCGCCGACACCGCCCAGGGAGAGTCGGGCTTCCCCGCCGACTGGGACGGTCGCCACCGCAACTGGATCCCCCGCATCGGTGAGATCAACAGCTTCCCGGCCCGGCTCCTGCTGGCCGCCGATCGTCCCATCCCCCTCCAGGGCCAGCGCATCCCGCTGGGCCGCCGTGGAGTCCCCACCCTGGATCAGGGCCAGGTCACAGGCCTCTCCACCGCGGCGCTCGAGGGCCGCATCGCCGTGCTGGGCACCACCGATCCCTGGTCCACGCCCGTCCTGTCCACACCCGGGGCGGCCCAGCCCCTCGCAGAAGCTGTGGCCCGGGTGATCGGCGGCCCCGGGCTCCCCCTGCTGAGCAACACGGGCGCCGCCTTCTGGGCCGGCCTGTTGGCCCTGGCCACCACCCTCAGCCTGCTGCTGCTGCGCACCAGCGCCGCGCGCTACAGCCTGCTCGCCGGCAGCTGCGTCGCCGTCGGCCTGACCAGCGCCGGTCTGCTCCGGCTGGGCCTGGTGGTCCCCGTCGAGGTGCTCCTGGCGGGGCTCTTCTCGGCGGGCTTCACCTGGCGCGCCACCACCTGGCAGAACGCCGAGCTCCAGCTCCAGCGGCTCCAGGACAACCTGCTCACCCGCCTGGGCGAGGGCCTCGGCACCTCCGACACCGGCCCCGAAGCCACCTGGGGTGAGATCTGCAGGGCCGCCGTCAGCTGGGGGGGCACCGACGCGGCCTGGGCCTTCGGCCGCTCCCGCCAGGGGCTGGTGGAGCGCTCCAGGGCGGGCGAGGTGGACGACGTCATCAGCGAGGAGCTGCGCGAGCTGGTGACGGCACGGGTGCACGCCAACCTCACCGAGCCCCTCGAACTCCCCCCCCTCGCACCCCCCGGTCAGCCGGGATCCGGCCAGCTGGTGGCCATCCCCATGCGCGCCAGGCACCGCAGCCTGGGCCTGCTGGTGGCGCGGCTCAGCCCCCCGCAGGCCCCGGACCACGCCCCTGACCTGCAAGCCCATGACTGGAACAGCGCCACGCGCCGCAACCTCCAGATCTTCGCCACCCACGCGGCTCAGCGGCTGCTCCGCGCCCGCAGCCGCGCCTCCCTGCGCGCCGTGGCGGCCGAGCCCGGCATCCGGGCTCGGCTGCACGAGCTGGCCTCCAGCCTCGAGCACCTGCTGGACCAGCGCGATCTACTCCTGGCGGGCATGCGCGAGGCACGCACCGCCCACGGCCTCTACGATCCACTGGGTCACCCGCTGCTGCTGGACGACAGCTTCCGGCGCCTCCTCGATCGGCTCAAGCTGCCGCCCGAGTCCCTCCTGCCCGCGGTCTGGAGCGGCCTCGACATGCCCCAGCACCTGCTGCTGCAGACCTTCGGCGGCCGGGGCCCCCTCCGGCACTCCGTCGATCTCCCGGGCATGGGGCTGGACTGCTGGATCTACCCATGCGGCTACCAGAACCGCATCCTGGGCGTGGGCATCGAGCTGGTGGATGTCTCCGAGCTGCAAGCCCAGGACACGGTCAAGTCCGGCCTGCTCGAGATGGTCTCCTACCGCGTGCACAACATCCTGGCGGCCATCCGCGGCTACGCCGATCTCCTCTCGCTGGGGGCGGTGGATTCCTCCGAGGTGGCGCCGCGCATCGCGGCCCGCTGCGGCGAGATGGCCGAGATCTTCGCCCGCTACGAAGACGTGGCCAGCAGCTCCGAGGGCGCGCAGGCCGAACCCATCCAGGTCATCGACCTGCTCCAGGACGTGGTGGCCGGCGCGCGCCGCACCCTGGGGGAGCACCGCGTCCGCCTGGTGAACACCCCCATGGCCCTGGCCCCGGCCCTGGCGGACCGCCGCGACCTGGCCCGCGCCCTGATGGGCCTCATCCACGACATGGCCGGTGACACCACTGCCGATCAAGCCGTCCTGGTGGAGCTGCACGCCCCAGCGGGCATTGTGGAGATCCTGCTCTGTGCCGAGGGCCACGCTCCGCCGCTGCACGTGCTGCAGCAGCTGGCCGCCGACTCCCGCGACCAGGGCGCCGCCCTGGCTCGCCGCCTGGTACAGACTATGGGCGCCCGCTTCATGGTCGAAGGTGGCGGCGAACAGGGAGCCCGCTACCGCATCCAGCTCCGCGAGGCCTGATCGCCCGCGCCCGGCGCCCCTCCAGCTGCCTGCTTGGCGCGGCACCGCGTTTCCGGTACAGTTTCCCCTGGGCGAGCGTCGTTCCACCCGAAGCAGCCGGGGCTGGTCCTGCTGACCCTCTTCCCCAGCGCCTACGTCGACAACAGCCTGCTCACCGCTGTCCTCATCGGTGTGCTGGTGATCTGGCTCTTGACCGAATTCTACGGCTGGCCGCAGTCGGGGCTGGTGGTCCCCGGCTACCTGGCCGGGGTCTTCGTGATCCAGCCGCGCGCGGGGCTGGTGGTGCTGGGCGAGGCCATCCTCACCTACCTGCTGGCCAGGCTCCTGGCACGAGGACTGCCGCGCATCCTGCCACTGGATCGCACCTTCGGGCGCAACCGCTTCTTCCTCCTGCTGCTGGTCTCCGTGGGCGTGCGCCTGTTCGTCGAAGGGGGCTCGTTCAGCTCCCTGATGGCGCAGCTGGGCGTGCCCATCGACAGCTCCTTCAACTCCCTGGGGCTGGTGCTGGTGCCCCTCACCGCCAACGCCATGTGGCGCACCGGGCTGTTCCGCGGCCTGCCCATGGTGGCCCTGCCCACCATCACCGTCTACCTGCTGCTGCTGTTCGTGCTGCTGCCGCACACGAACCTCAGCTTCGCCCAGTTCGAGCTCACCTACGAGGATCTCTCCCGCGACTTCATCTCCTCGCCGCGAGCCTACATGCTGCTGCTGGTGGGCGCGCTCATGGCCACCCACATGGCGGTCCGCTACGGCTGGGACGCGGGGGGCATCATCATCCCCGGGCTGCTGGCCATCACCTGGGTGCAGCCCGAGAAGCTGCTGGCCACCATGGTCGAGGTGGCCATCATCGTGTTCGCCCTGCGCATCCTGCAGCGGCTCCCGCCCTTGCGCACCGCCAACCTCACCGGCATGAGACCCCTCATCCTGGCGTTCACGGCGGCCTACTTCGTCAAGCTGGTGCTCTCATACGCCCTGGCGGACAAGTACCCGGGGCTGCGCGTCACCGATCTGTACGGCTTCGGCTACCTGCTGTCCGCCCTCATCGCCGTGCGCTGCTGGCGCTCCGCCAGCTTCCCACGGGTGGTGTTCCCCGCCCTGGGGATCTCCCTGGCCGCGTTCATCGTCGGCACCCTGCTGGGCGTGGGGCTGGAGCAGATGCGCCCGCTGCCCACAGAGAAGATCGCGGTGGCCATCGACCAGCGCCCCGGGCCGGCCTGGCGGGCGGCCACCGAGATCGCGCTGGCCCCCGCGGGCAGCCCCGACCCCACCATCCAGCCCGAGCTGCGCGACGCCTGGCGCGTGGCGCTCACCGGCTCGCCCTTCAATGGTGAGCACCTGCGTGCCGACCTCTACCCCGACGGAATGTTGCTGCACTCGGGCGGCCAGAACCTCTACGGTGCCGCCTGGCTGCGCCCCCGCTCGGATCAAGGCCTCACCATCGTCGTGCCCGACGCCGCCAGCGAACCCGGCCTGGCCGAAGCCGCGGTGGTCCTCACCGAGACCCTCGACGCCCACGCTCTGCTGCTCTCCCCCGCCCCTGCGCTGCTGCGCCAGGCCCGCTCCCTGGGCCACGCAGTGCTGGAGCTGCGCAGCGGCCGGAGCACCCTCTTCTCGGTGGCCAGGAAGCTCCCTGAAGGCATCGACCTCAAGCGCCTCTCCATGGTGGTGCCAGACCTGGTGCCTGACTGGGACCTGCCCGGCGACTACGGAGCCGATGCGCGCCTCGAGCTCAACGAGGACCAGCTGCTGGCGGTGGCGCTGAAGCGCTTCGACCTCCCCAACCCCGGACTGCGGCTGCCCCTGTACGATCCCCACGCCCTGCCTACACCGGCTGCTGATGTCCGACAGAGCGCCGACCCCATCCCCGATCTGCTCTTCCTGCGCCGCGCGGTGCTGCTCCCCATGCTGCGCGCGCGCACGGGTGACCAGCGCTGGGCGCAGCTGGCGGCCGCACAGGCCCAGCGGCTCGACCTCGTGGTGGCTGTGGACGACGAGATCATCTCCCTCGGCCCGTCCAGCGACCGCTCTCCCCCCCACTTCACCCTCTGGCTGCGGCGAGCCGGCGGCGATCCGCTCATCTTCGAGGTGCGAGCCGCTCGGCGACACTACCTGGCCGCCGAGGTGGCGCGCACCTGGTGGGCCGGCACGCACGCCGCCGCGCTGCTGGTGCACGACGCCGGCGCCGATCTCGACGCCCAGGCTCTGCAGCGCGCCTCGACCGCCAGCCCCGAGCTCAGCGTGCTGCGGGCGCTGGCGCTCGACTCTCCCGGCTCCACCGTGGTCTCGGTCGACGCCTACCGCGAGGACGAGTTCCCCGGAGCCGACGCGGTCATCTCCATCGGCAGGCCCCTGGGGCCGGGCGACCAGGTCCCCACCTATGTCGACCCGGTGCGCCTGCTGGTGGAAGGCAGCGGCGGCAAGGTGGCCTACTACGATGGCGCCTACCAGCGCATCCGCTTCTACGACCCCGCCAACCCCCGCGACGACGTGGTGCGCAACGCCGGCGGCCAGTACGTCACCGTCTACCTCTCTCCCCTGTTCCGCGATCGTTTCGCCACGCCGTCCACCTCCGCCGCCCTGCGCACGCTGCTGTCCGGGAGCGACATCGAGCTGGGCAGCCAGGTGCTCGACGAGCTCCTCGAAGCCCCCGCCCTCGACCCACAGATCGCCGAGGAGCGCTTCGGGCGGCTGCTGTCCAGCCTCGCGCGGCATGCCACCACCGGACACCCCGGTGAGCTGGACCGCCTGAGCCGCCTCGCCCGCCAGGACGACATGCAGGTCTGGGCCTTCCTGGATCGCGACGATGGCCTGCCCTACCTGGTGGTGGATGGCGACGACGCGCGCTTGATCTCCGCCATGGCCCGCTCCCGCGGCGAGCTCAGCCCCGATCCCAACCACCCGCCCGAGGTGCGCCTCTACGGGCTGTCTGCAGCGCTCGAGCGGAGCACACAGTGAAGCGCATCGTCCCACTGCTGGGCTGGCTGGTGGTGGCCACCATCGTGGCGCTGGTGATCATGAAGCAGCTCGAGAGCGAGGAGGAGCCCCCCGGGACGCGCGAGCTCTACTACGCCCTGGCACCCGGAGAGGAGATCACCATCCGCTTGCTGGCCAACGAGCCACGGCTGCGCATCCTGGCCCACCTGGAGACCCCCGACCCCGGCCTGGACGACGAGGCCATCACCTGGCTCTACGGGCTGCAGCTCACCCTGGAGCCCACCGACGGCGAGCCGCAGGTCACCGAGCACTGGACCCGCTCGCGCCGCACCATCCTGGCCGACGGCACGCGGGCGCTGCTGTCCACCCGCGACGACACCGTCATCACCGACTCGCGCATCGTGGAGCTGGAGCAGGGCCACCTGCTGGCCAACGGAGGCTTGCTGCGGGTGCAGCCTCTGCTGGAGCAGCCAAACCAGCGCCTGTTGCTGCGCGTCTACCGTGAACGGCCCGCCCAGGCACTGGAGCAGACCCGCCTGCTGGGCTCCCCCGACAAGCAGCGGGAGCGCACCGAGACCTTCTACCCCTTCTCCTGGGACAACCTCGAGCTCGAGGAGCGCCTCAGGATCACGGGCTGGGTGCGGGAGCGGCTGCACGCCGAGACCCAGACCGCCGAGAGCGTCCCCGTCCACCGCCTGGCACCGCCTTCACCCGCGCCCACCACCACCGAAGAAGGCTGGATCCTCCAGCCCGGCGCCGCCACCGCGGTGAACCTGCGCGGTCCGGTCACCCTCAACGTGGCCACCGAGCTGCTCGAACCCCAACACGGTGAGACCACCAAGGGAGTGCCTCTGCGGGCCGAGATGGTCGACGCCTCAGAGGCTCCCTTCCCGGACGTGGATGTCTCGGCGTTTCGCTGGAGCGTACCCCCCGGCGCCCTGTGGAGCCTCCGCTGGACCAACCCCTGGGAGCAGGACGCGGTGCTGATGCGCTTCACCCTGGCTCCCCCCGCGGGCCAGTCCTGGGGCGAGCCACCCGGAGCGGGCGGTGAGCAGCCCCAGGCTCCGGAGCTGCGCCGGCTGGCCCACTTCCGCGCCGACAAGGGCATGGTGCCCATCGTGGTGCCGGTGGCAACCGGCGCCGACTGGGGTTCGCTGCGCGTGGACGTGCGGCCGCTGCCGCCCCCCGAATGGATCGAGCAGGCCAAGGCGCTGCCCCGCGCGGAGCCGGACCCCGAGCTGAGCATCGAGCCCGTCACCGTCAGCTACCGGGCCTTCGACGAGGACGGCGAGCTGCTGGGCAGCGGCACCCTCGAGGCGAGCTTCGAGCACGCCCCCTTCGAGACCTACGTGGAGAGCGAGCAGCCCTGGGTGAGCGAGGAGACACAGGTCCACCTCTTCCACCCCTTCCGGGCCACCACGCTGCAGTTCACCGCCGATGGCCCCGTGGATCTCCGCTTCCTGGTGCCCGTGGAGAACGAGCCCGTCCGCAGCCCCCAGTACGCGCTGCCGGAGGGCTGGACAGGACGCTACGCCCCCTGGGAGCTCGCTCCCTACGTCGCCATCGCCCCGCTGAACACCGCCGAGCTCATCGAGGACCGCCGCCTCACCAGGCTGGACGCCACCGTGCGCATCGTGCGCTCCCAGAAAGGCCGCAGCCTCGACGCGCTGCACACCGTACTGCTGGAGCCGGTGGGCGACCCACCCCGCTACCCCGCCGTGGAGCGCTTCCGCAGCAACCAGGCACCCTGGCAGGGCTGGCACCGCACCGAGCTGGGCGACGCCACCCGCCTGCTCATCCCCGACGACGGCCAGCTCAGCGTGGACTACCGCGTCCCGGCCGCCCAGGCGGGGCACCTGGCCCGGCTCTCCTGCGGCGAGCAGGCGGCCACGATCCGCCTGCCTTCATCGGGGGGCGTGCTGCACTTCGCCGGCCTCCCGACAGGCTGGCAGAGCTGCCAGCTGAACGCACCGGCCGGCCAGTTCCTGGCCCGTGCCCAGGGTTCTGGCGACCGCTGGGTGCGGCGCACCCTCTACCGCGGCGACGCCACCGAGCTGCGGCTGCCCGTCCAGGTGGATCGCTTCGGGCGCACCGTGGTCTACGTGCGGGCCTACACGCCGCGCTGGGCGCCAGCGCCCACCGTCACCACCCTGCTCGACGACGGCCGTCCGCGCCGCCACGGCGGTCCCTCGCGCACACTCTCCCGCGCCACGCGCACCGTCACCCCGGAGCCCGGCTGGACCCCAGCCCGCCTCGAAGACCGAGACCAGGGCGAGCTGCGCTCCTTCGAGGGCATCCGGCTCGTCCTGGGCGACGATCTCGTACCGGGCCAGCACGTCATCCGCGTCAAGGTCGAGCCTCCAGCAGGCGAGCCCTACCCCGTGTACCTGCGCTTCGACAGCACCCACGGGAACGCCCAACCCGAGCAGCCCGAGCACTGGGCGAGGGAGGTCAAGTGCGAGCTCGCACGCTGAACGCCCTCATCGTCCGCCTCCTCGCACCACCGGCCGTGCTGCTGGGGCTGCTGTTGCCGTCCACGCTGCAGGCCGACACAGGTCTCTGGCAGCAGGTCCAGGCCATGCGGGACGACCAGGCCTACTCCGACGCCTCCGCCTGGCGACGCGCCCAGGTGCGCGCCGTCATCGCCGACCTGGTGCGCTCAGCCTCCTCGGGGACCATCTCCGACACCCTGCGCCGCCGGATCGAGGCGGCGGGCCTGCAGCTCGAAGAGCATGGCTCGCTGCTGGTGGTCCAGGGGGCCCGAGAGCACGCCGACGGCTTCTACGCCATCCGCATGGGCTCCGAGCTGCCACCCCTGGTCCTCCAGGCCCCGCACGCCTGGCACGACAAGCACACGGGGCAGCTGGCCTGCTCCCTATTCGAGCAGGGCTTCGGGCGCGTCCTCCTGCTCAACAGCGCCCACCGCAACTCCAGCTCCCACGGCGACATCAGCGCCCACGACAGCGAGGTGGGCGGAGCCGACGTGGCCCACCGGGCCGAGTCGATCTTCCAGGCCGCCACCCTGGGCGCCGCCGACGCCCTGGAGGACCCCCTGGTCCTGCAGCTGCACGGCTTCGCCTCCTCCCACGGCCACTACTCGGCGGTGGTGTCCGACGGCGCCACCCTCCAGCCGCACGCCGTGCTCGAGCAGAGCGTCCAGTCCCTGCGAGCCCACCTGGGCGCCTACGGGCCCATCGCCACCGGCGAGCAGGTCCCGGATCTCGCGGGCACCACCAACGTGCAGAGCCGGGCGCTCACCGGCATGGCGCGCTTCCTGCACATCGAGATGTCCCTGCCGGTCCGCGTCGCGCTGCTGGCCAACCCCATGCAGCTGGAGCAGGTCGGCCACACCCTGCAGCGGCTCACGGAGCGTGAGCCGTGATCGCCGCCCTGCTGCTGGCTTGCGCCGTCGCCGCCGCCGGGCAGTGGCTCCCGGAGACCGCCATCGAGCTGGATCCGGAGCAGCCCTGGCTGATGGATCAGCACGGCGGCGAGCGCATGCTGCTGCAGGTGGAGCCGCCCGGCGCCGAGCTCGAGGCCTGGTCGGGCGGCCTGCGCCTGACCCTCAAGGCAGGGCCTGGTCAGACCTGGCTGCTGCCAGCCGAGGCCATCTCGCGCCAGGTGGTGATCAGCGTCGATCAGGACACCACCGTCGCTTGGTGGCGGGAGACCAGCCAGGGCGAGCCCGCGGCCTGGGATCGCTACGAGCGCGCGCTGCATGCCTGGGCCAAGAGCGGAGGTGAGGTCCCGCCCGCGCCCGCCGCGATCCCCGAGCTGGCCCAGGAGTGGCGGCTGCGTCGACAGGCCATGGTCGCCGCCGGAGAGCTCGACCACGACCTGCTGCTGCGCTGCGCCATGCAGGAGCTTGAGGCGCTGCGCAGCCGCTCCACCCCCGACCACGGCACCCGTGACCTCGAGCTGGGCCGGCTGACCACCGGCGAGACGGGCAGCGTACAGCTCAAGGGTCCTGGCGTGTTCACGCTGCGCACCCGCGTGCTCATGGAGGGCCAGCTCTACCGCCGCTATGCCCTGTGGACCTCGCGCGACGGTCGCCCCCAGGGCGAACACGCCCTCTTCACCACCGAGAACGAGATCAACGATCCCGGCTGGGGCTGGCCGCGCAGCGTCAGCGTCACCGTGCCCGCGGGGCAGCACGAGCTCAGCTGGCGCCTCGCCGCCAGCGACGAGATGGCCGTCGTCGACGTGCAGGCGCGCATGGACCATCGTCGCCCCTCGGTGCAGGCCTTCCTGCTCACCCTCCCCCACCCGCGGGAGCTGGATGGCTACCGCGCCCAGGGTCCGGTGGCCGAGCTGGAGCTGGCCCACCTCACGGGTCGAGCGGACGTGGTGGAGCTGGCCAGGCCCTTGCTCGACGGTGCGGCCCAGGATCTCGCCAGAGCCCGGCTGGTGGAGCACCTGGAGGCGCCCGCCGAGGCGCGCCAGCTGGCCTTCTCCAGCGCCCCCACCCCCGCTGTGGCGCTGGCCCTGGCGCGGCGCTGGCGCGACCGGCGCGACATCGACCCGGCCCTGCTCATCGACGTGGCCGAGCTGCTGCCCGCCGATCCAGGCCTGCTGGCGAGCATCGCCGATGCGCTCCCCCAGGGCTTCGTGCGCCCACGGGGCCGCGCCATCCGCACCCTGGCGAGCCAGGAATCCCCGGGCACCGATCCCTCCCGCTGGACCCAGCTGGCGCCCGAAGGCTCCCGCGGCCGCATCCGCGTCACGGGCACAGGGGGCGGACTGCCCCGCGTGCAGGTCACCCCGGGCCAGGTGGCCACCATCACCCTGCCCGAGCCCGCCATCGAAGGCCGCTTCCCAGTGCTGCGCATGGAAGCCTCCGCTCCCGTGCACTACCGGGTCGACGGCTCCAGCCGCCAGGGTCAGGGCAGCCTCGACGAGGCCCTCTCCCCCGGAGCCCACAAGATCGAGGTGGAGAGCGGCCGCATCATCCTGATGGACGCCGCCCTGGTCGAGGGCGGCGATCCCGTGCGCGACAAGGTCGTGGGGGCCCTGCCCAACCGCTGGCTCGTCCCGGATCCCGGCGCCCCCGGAGAGGTGGAGGTGCTGGCCTACGGCCAGGGTGGGCGCCTGGTGGTGTCCACCGATGACGGCACGGTGTGGGAGCTGCAGACCGAGCCCGACCCCCTGGGCGGCCCCGGCATCAGCCGAGCGGTGCTCCCCGTCGGTCCCCAGGCCCGGGAGCTGCGGGTGGCCGGGCCGGACGACACCCTGGTGGGCGTGGCGCTGCGCCGCAACAGCGTGGAACAGCACCCGGCGGTGCCGGGCCCATGGCCCGATCCCCTCGAGTACTTCTGGAACGCCAGCCGAGAGATGATCGACCAGGACGATCCCAGCAAGCTGGCCGAGCTGCGGCTGCGCAGAGCCGCCTCCTACCATGTGCTGGGCCTGGTGGTGTCGGCCCAGCGCGAGGCCCGCGCCGTGGCGGCCATGCCGGGCGCCACCCCCGAGCAGCGAGCCGTGGGGGTCGCCCTGTACCGCAACACGGTGCCACCGGTCCACACCGCCGAGTTCCCGGGTCCGGTCACCGTGGACGCCGCCCTGGCCTGGGCCCAGGTGGTCAACCCCGGAGCGGAGAGCTGCGAAGACCTGGTGCGCATCGCCGACCAGCTGCTGCCCCCCGTCTCCTGGCCTGTACACGAGGCCGCCAGCAGCTGCTACCTGCAGCGCGGTGCGGTGGTGGACGCCTGGATCCAGGCCGAGCACGCCGGTCCCCTGGGGCGGGTCGCCCGGCTCAGGGCGGCGGACGGTGGCGACTGGCGCCTGGTCAGCCGCATGGACCAGGACGCCGGGACATGGCAGCGGCGCGTGCTGCGCAAGCCCCCCGAGCAGGCCGATGGCCTGCGGTCATTCCTCCGCGAGCTCTCCCTGGGCGTGCCGTGGGCGCGCACCAGCTACACGGTGATCCGCGCCGAGCGGCGCACCACCATCCGCTTCGAAGGCGGGGGCGACCTGCGCCTGCAGCTGCTGTGTCGTGACGAGTCCTTCGCCGTGGAACCCGAGCCCTGCACCGTACCCATGGTGGTAGATGGAGAGCAGCTCATCTCCGCGGTGCCCGAGGCCCACCTGCTGAACCGGGACCTCACCCTGGAGGGCGGCGAGCACACCGTCCACATCGGCCCCGTGAGCCTCCCCGGCCAGGCCCTGGCCATCCGGGCCACCCTCGATGGACAGCTGCTGCCACCTCAGGTGGAGAAGACCGTACACCGCCTGGGCCACGGCGGCCTGCGCGCCACCGTGGCGGGCCCCACGCTGCTGCGGCTGCGGGTCTACGAGCACGGCCCGGTGCAGCTCAGCGTCGAAGGCCGCAGCGAGACGGTCGACGACGAACTGCTGCTGCCCATCACCTCCAACGGCCCCGTCGCGCTCCAGGTGGACGGCCCCCCCGAGTCCACGGTCACCATCTCCCGCCTGCAGGTGTGCAAGAAACCCGAGCCCAGGGACCCTCCCCTGCCCCGCTCCCTCGACCACAACCTGCCCCTGCCCGAGGCGGACTGGGCCACGGATCTCTGGATGCGCGAGGTGGCCGCTCCGGCCCCCACCAGCGCACAGCCCATGGGTCGCGGCGGCACGTTGGGCGCCTGGCTGGAGGCCGGCGATGACTCCACGGGAGTGCGCGATCTCACGCAGCACTACCGCTACGCTGGAGGCGGCGCGGGCTGGTACGAGCGGCTCGACGGCACCGAGCACTGGGTCTCGGTGGAGGCCGAGGGCCGCGCCAGCATCGACGGTCCACCGGGCGCCCTGCTCGCGGGCCAGTGGGTGCACGCCATCGGCGCCCACAAGCTGCGCGCACAGCTGGCCGCCGCGGGTTCGGGCGGCGCGGGGCATGTCTCCACTCGAGGCACCTGGCGCTACCTCCAGCCCCTCGGACCCTGGTGGTCTATCCAGCCCTTCGCCCACCTGCACCTGGGCTACTGGACCGCCGCCCCGGAGATCACCGTCGATCCGGCCGCCTGGAATGCCTACTCCGCCCAACACTTCTTCGGGCTCGACCTGGGCGCCCACCTGGACTGGCGGCCCATGCGGGACGCCCGCCTGCGGCTGTACACCGAGCTGGACGGCAACCCGAACATGACCCCGGACGGCGTACACCTGGGCCTGCGCTCCGACACCCTGGTCTGGCAGAACACCTGGCTCAAGCTGGGCCCCGAGCTCACCTGGCGCTTCGTGGACAACTACCGGCGCCAGGCCTACATGCGTCCCTCGGTGCGCAGCGGGCTGGGCACCAGCTGGTACCAGGGCTCAAACCAGCGCTGGTGGGTGCAGGCCCGCTGTGACTACTACCCGCTGGATGCCTCGGTCGAAGGCCTGCTGGGCGTGGGCCTGCAGTGGAGCCAGGGCCGGGGCCTGCGCGATCGATCTCCCTTCGACCAGGTCTTCACCACCGCCCTCGACCTTCCGCTGGAGGACCGATGATCCCCGGAGTCGCCGCTGGCGGAGGCCCCAGCAGCCCTGAGGGGCTCGCCCTCGCCCGACGCCTGCCGCCGCTGGTGGCTCGCCTGCGGGGTCCGGAGCTGGACGATCTCGCCCAGCGCCTGTCCACCGCCTCGCCCACCGGCCTGCTGCCGGAGCCCCAGCGGGATCCCGACGACGACGAGTCCCCCACCCGGGTAGGCCCCCCGGGGGCTGCGGCCACCCAGCTGGCCGACGTGCTCACCAGCGAAGGGCTACGCGCCGTCGAGGCCCGCCGCGAGGCGGAGCGCGACCGCACAGGCTTCCTCAAGGCGATCCGCCGCGCCCCCGATGCCCTGGCCCTACAGGCCCAGCTCCGCCACCACCTGCGCACCACGCGCAGCGGCTGGGCGCTGCGAAGGGACCTCAACGCCCTGCGGCGCTGGCTGGACGCCGACGCCCTGGTGGAGCGCATGGAGGCCGACATCGTCGCCCTCGGTGTGGAGCTGGAGCTCATCTGCCGGCTGCTCGAAGGTCTGCCACTGCGCGAGCAGGGCGTGGGGCTGCTGCGGGTCCTGGTGGACGATCCAAACCTGCCCACGCGGCGCGCCGCGGTGCACACCCTCAGCAGCTGGGTGGTGGAGCGCATCCGCGGACAGGGCCTGCGAGCCGTGCCATCGGAGCTGCTGCGGCAGGTGCTGCAGATCGCGCGCCAGCGCCAGGGCGACGCCCTCACCGCCCGCCGTGCCCTCAAGGTCCTGCTGGTGGTGGCCCCCGAGGAGCAGGAGGCCATGCTGCTGGAGAGGCTCACGCCTCCCGAGCGCCAGCCCGCCACCCCCGGGCGACCCTCCATCGCCGCCTGGGCCCGCGATGACTTCCTGGTGCGCGCCGAAGCGGCCCGCCTGTCCCAGCTGGCACCGGACACCACCGCCCGCCGCGCCTACACCCTCGCTCGGCGCGACCCATCCGAGACCGTGCGCTGCGCCCTGGCCGACGGTCTCGCGCGGCGCGACGATGTGGGCTCGCTGATCCAGCTCGAGCGCCTCGCCAGGGAAGATCCCGCCCTCGCCGTGCGGCTGCACGCGCGGACGCGGCTCGGGGAGCGCCGCGGTGAGGGCGACCCCCACGCCGTGCCCGTCCCCTCCGAGATCGAAGCCGCCACCCTGGACGCCGAGAGCCCGGCGGACGCCGCCCTGGTCGACCTGGCCGAGGACCTGGCCGGTCTGGCCGCGGGCCGCAGCCGCACCGTGGAGCTTCCACCCGGCTCCGAGCCCGTCGACCTGGCGCGGGCGCTGCTGCCATGGGCGATCTACGACCATGGCTTCGGCCTCAAGCCGCGCGCGGGCGACCGCGTGCGCGTCAGCCGCGGCTACCAGGCCATCCCTCGTGCCTGGCGCATGGTGCACGAGCTGCGCACACCCGGGCCCGCCAAGCGGCAGGTGGGAGACCACATCTCCGGCGAGACCATGAGGGGCCCGCTGCGGGTGCCGCCGGCGCGCATGGCGGAGGTCTCGGCCACCGGTGTGCCCAACCAGCGGGTGATCTCCAGCGCCTGGGGCAGCTGGGCGCCCTGGCTGCCACAACCTGAAGACTTTCTGGACTCCCTGGGCACCGGCACCACCCGCGTGGTCACCGCCGAAGGCGTCACCACCATCCGCGCCCCCCGCAACCCCCTGCGCAGGGCCTGGGCGGCCATCCGCTTCACCTGGTCCATGAGCCGCCTGGACCGCCAGCGGCAGCTCGCCCTGGCCTCTCCCCACGCCGTCGAACGCGCCTACTACCTGGGCCGCATGGCGCACCTGGGCTTCGAGACCAGCTTCGAAGGCCACGAAGACCGCCCGCAGCACTACGCTGGCATGCACCAGTACTTCGAGCTGCCCGAGCCGGGCGAGCACGGCCCCGATCCGGGCAGCTCATCTCCAGGCATCCGGGTGCTGGGCCTCGGCGGGCCGGCCCTGCTGGAGACCCTGCGCTCCCTCATCGGCGTGCGCCACAACCTCCCTTCAGAGCTGGCCACCGTCTGCATCGTCATCGCCGCGGTCTTCTTCGGGCGACTGGCCCTGTTCCTCCACCGCACCCGCAGCGCGCGCCGCCGCCTGCCGCTGGTCGTCGGCGGCTGGGGCACCCGCGGCAAGAGCGGCACCGAGCGGCTCAAGGCCGCCGTCTTCCAGGGCCTGGGCTACGACAGCATCTGCAAGACCACCGGCTGCGAGGCTATGCTGCTGCACGCCCCTCCGGGTGGGCACTCCCGCGAGCTCTTCCTCTACCGCCCCTACGAGCGCGCCACCATCTGGGAGCACGCCGACACCCTGCAGCTCGCCTCCCGCCTGGGCTCGCCGGTGTTCTTGTGGGAGTGCATGGCTCTCCGTCCCGACTATGTCGAGCAGCTGCAGCTGCAGTGGACGCGCGACGACCTGGCCACCATCACCAACACCTACCCCGACCACGAGGACGTCCAGGGTCCCACCGGGCTGCACGTGGCCGAGACCATCTCCAGCTTCATCCCGCGCAACAGCCTGCTCATCACCAGCGAGACGCAGATGCTGCCCGTGCTGCGCGACCGCTGCCAGCAGCGCGGCACGGCTCTGATGGCCCTCACCGACGAGCACGTGGCGAGCCAGCCCGCCGACCTCCTGGCCCGCCTGCCCTACCAGGAACATCCCGCCAACGTGGCGCTGGTGGCCCGCATGGCCGCGGCCCTCGGGCTCGATCCCGAAGAGGCCATCGTGCTCATGGCCGATCACGTCATCCCCGACCTGGGCGCCCTGGCTACCTTCGGCCCCATGCGCCACCGGGGCCGGGTCCTGGAGTTCACCAACGGCATGTCGGCCAACGAGCGGGCCGGCTTCCTCAACAACTGGACCCGCTCGGGCTTCGCCGACCACGACCGCCGCAACCAGGCCGACACCTTCATCGTCACGGTGGTGAACAACCGTCGCGACCGCAACCCGCGCTCCAGGGTCTTCGCGGAGATCCTGGCCAACGACGCCGCGGCTCACCGCCACGTGCTCATCGGCAACAACCTCGAGGGCCTGCGCAGCTACCTGGACAAGGCCCTCGACGGGCGCATCGCGCGCATCGATCCCTTCGCGGGCGGAGCCCACGCGGTGGAGGACCGGCTCGAGGAGCTGGCCGATCAGCTCCGCCTGGTGGCCCCGGGGCCGCTGCTGCGCGGCACCGGAGCCGCCCTGGGCGTCCCGCGCGCCATGGCGGAGCGGGTGGCGGCCCAGCTCGACAGCGCCATCGCCAGCGCCCCCACGGAGCCCATCAGCCTGGCCGAGGCCAGGGAGCGCCTGTCCTCGCTGCGGCAGCACCTCGAGGCCATGGCGCAGGCCAGCAGCGGGGTGTTCGAGCGCGACAATGATCCCTCACCCGGATCCGTGCACCCGCGCATGGGCAAGCCGCTCTTCCACGACGAAGAGGACTACGCCGCCGGCTCCGATGACCTGGTGGAACACTGGCTGCAGGTGGCCTCCGAGGCGCTCGCGTTCGAGGCGCTCAAGCGCGCCTGCCTGGGCGTGCACCCGGCACCGGAGCCCCCGCCCACGCCGCCCACCCGCCCGCCGGCGGGCGTCGAGGCCGAAGAAGAGGCCACCGATCTGCTCACCGATCTGGCCTCCGCAGACGAGGCAGCCTTCTGGGCCGATGACCACGACGATGTCATCGCCACCCTGGACGCCGACGGCCTGGGCCCCGGCGCCACCGATCCGGGCCTCGACGACGAGACCCCGTACCTGGCCCCCCCGGAGGTCATCGTGGAGGGGCTGCCCGAGCCCCGCCGCGCCACACCGGTGGACCCCGAGCAGGCGGCGCCCCTGGTGCACGCCGCGCGCAGGCTCTTCCGCGCCATCTTCATCGCGCACCTGGTGACCGTGCCAGACCCCAAGGCCTCCGGCGACCAGATCATCGACACCGTGGCGCGCAGCTGCCCGGGTGGCGTGCGGGTGCGCACCATGGGCATCCAGAACATCAAGGGCACCGGCCTCGACCTGGTGTACCGCTGGGTCCATGCGGCTCAGCCACTGCGCCTGTCCGAAGACCTCTTCCACCCCGAGCGCTCCGTGCGCATGGCCGCCCTGGCTCGCCTCGAGCGCTGGAGGGAGTGGTCGATCCCTGCCTGCCAGGAAGTGCTGCGTGCGCTGCGCTGCATGTCCGGCGACAGCGCCAACGCCCAGGCGCGCAGCGAGCTCAGCTCCGCCATCGATGCCGAGCTGGCCCGCAGGCGCCAGGCCCTGGCCACCCGCCAGGCCACCTTCTCCCCGGGCGCGTGGATCAAGGAAGGCCTCTGGTCGCTGTGGGATCCCTTCGACGCCATCATCCGTCGCTGGCGCTCCGATCGCATCTGGTCCGATCTCACCAACCAGCGCATCTCCCACGACCGCGCCGCGCGCGAGCTGGCTCGCATCGCCGTGCGGCAGCGGGGTGACGACAGCCCCGACGATCCGGCCATGCTTCCCTGAGAGCAGGCGACAGGACCCAAACCTGCCGCGACCTCGGATCGGCGGAGCCGACCGGATAAGGGCACTGCTGCGGAGGTGCCATGCAGCTCGGACGCGTACTGGTGATCGAAGACGACCCGGATGTGGCCAGCGTCCTGGAGCACACCCTGCTGCGCATGGGGGCCAGCGAGGTCGCCGTCGCCGCCGACGGCGACGAAGGCCTCGCCTCGGCCAGAGCACAGGGCTGGGATCTCATGCTCGTGGACCTGCTGCTGCCTGGCAAGGACGGCTACGACCTGGTCTGCGAGTTCCAACGCTGGCGCGAGGCGCTGCCCTCGCCGCCCCGCTGCCCCACCATCGTCTTCGTCACCTCGGCGGCGCGGGCCGTGGGGGCCGAGCTGGTGGACCGCTCCGGCGCGCACGGGCTCATCTGCAAGCCCTTCACCATGGCCGGGCTCTCCGAGCGGCTGCACGACATCATCGCCGCGCGCAGCGAGTAACCTCGGCCGCGAGATGTCCAATTTGGTCCGGACCCGGACAGTTTCTGGTCTTGACCGGGGCTGCGCCCGTGATATTGCTCATATGTTCAAAGCGCCCTCCATTCCTCCCCCAGGAGCCCTCCCATGCCCATCGATCCCCAGCGCAGCAAGGCCATCGACGCCGCCATCAAGTCCATCCAGCGCAACTTCGGTCAGGGCGCCATCATGCGGCTCGATTCCAACGAGCACACCGAGATCGGCATCATCTCCACCGGCTCCCTCGCCCTCGACATGGCCCTGGGCATCGGAGGCATCCCACGGGGGCGCGTCACGGAGATCTACGGTCCTGAAGCCAGCGGAAAGACCACCCTCGCGCTGCACCTCATCGCCGAGGCCCAGCGCGCGGGGGGCGTGGCGGCCTTCATCGACGCGGAGCACGCCCTCGACGTGACCTACGCGCGGGCGCTGGGCATCAGCACCGAAGAGCTGCTCATCTCCCAGCCCGACTTCGCCGAGCAGGCGCTCGAGATCGCCGACACCCTCGTCCGTTCCGGCGCCATCGACATCGTCGTCATCGACTCCGTGGCCGCCCTGGTCCCCCGCGCCGAGATCGAGGGCGACATGGGCGACATGCAGCCCGGCCTGCAGGCACGCCTCATGTCCCAGGCGCTGCGCAAGCTCACCGGCAGCATCCACAAGTCCAATTGCTCCATGATCTTCATCAACCAGGTGCGCTACAAGATCGGCGTGATGTACGGCAACCCCGAGACCACCAGCGGGGGCAACGCGCTCAAGTTCTACGCCTCTGTCCGGCTGGATATCCGGCGCGTGGGCGCCATCAAGGCCGACGGCCAGGATGTGGGCAACCGCTGCCGGGTCAAGGTGGTCAAGAACAAGCTGGCCCCTCCCTTCCGCAAGGTGGAATTCGACATCATCTTCGGCAAGGGCATCAACAGCGACGGCGAGCTCATCGACCTGGGCGTCAACGCCGAGCTGGTCCGCAAGTCCGGCTCCTGGTACGCCCTGGGCGACACCAGGCTCGGCCAGGGCCGCGACAAGGCCATCCGCTTCCTCAACGAGCACCCGGAGCTCAAGGCCAGCCTCGACCACGGCGTCAAGGTCCACTACGGCCTGCTCCCGGCCGCCGACACCGAAGCCGGCCAGGCCTGAAGGTCCGGGCGTCGTTGCACACCAAGGCGCAGGCTGGGTAGATTTGAGTGCCGCCCACCGGCAGCGCAGCGCGCTGTCCCCCCGGCGCGGTCCACCAGGAGCGTCCATGCCAGCACCGGAAGCCGTCGCCCCCAGCGTCTCGCTGCTCCAGACCATCTGCAAGACCGCCGTGCGGGCGGGTGCCTCCGACGTGCACATCAAGGCCGGCCAGCCGCCGCTGCAGCGCGTCAACGGCCAGCTCATGATCATGCCGCGCCTGCCCCCGGTGGACAAGGACCACGCCGCCAAGATGGCCTGGGACATCATGTCCAAGTCCCAGCGCGAGCGCTTCAAGCGCAGCAACGACATCGACTTCTCCTGGGCCGTGCCCGGACTGGGCCGCTTCCGCGTCAACGTGTTCCGCCAGCGCCAGCAGATCGGGCTGGTGCTGCGCGCCATCCCAGGCCAGGTCAAGTCCATCGACGACCTGGGGCTGCCCGAGGTGCTCAAGAAGATCGCCGCCAACAGGCGCGGCCTGGTGCTGGTCACCGGCACCACCGGCTCGGGCAAGAGCACCACCATGGCGGCCATGGTCGAGGAGATCAACCGCAGCCAGCCCAGCCACATCCTCACCATCGAAGATCCCATCGAGTTCACCTTCCGCGACAAGCGCGCGGTGGTGAACCAGCGCGAGGTGGGGGTCGACACCACCGACTACCCCACCGCCCTGCGCGCCGCGCTGCGCCAGGATCCCGACGTCATCCTGGTGGGTGAGCTGCGCGATCTCGACTCGCTGGAGATCGCGCTCTCCGCCGCCGAGACCGGCCACCTGGTGCTGTCCACCATCCACTCCATGAACGCCGCCGAGACCATCAACCGCGTGGTGGGCTTCTTCCAGCCCCACCACCAGCCCCAGGTGCGGCGCCAGCTGGGCTCCACCATCAAGGCCATCATCTCTCAACGGCTGCTCCCCCGCCGCGGCGGCGGCCGCATCGCGGCCCTGGAGATCATGCTCAACAGCGGCAGCATCTACGAGTGCATCGTGGATCCCACGCGCACCAAGGAGATCCCCGACCTCATCGCCCAGGGCAAGGACCAGTACGGCAGCCAGACCTTCGATCAGGCCATCTACGACTTCTACCAGGCCAAGGCGGTCAACCTGCAGGACGCCATGCGCTACGCCAACAGCCCCGACAACCTCACCCTGCGCATCAGCGGCATCGGCACCACCGACTAGGAGCCTTGCTGGGGGCCTGGGCCACGCATAGGTTGCGGGCTTCGCCGCCCAACCGCTGGAGGCCGCCGTGAAGGTCGCCGAGATCCGCTCCCGCTTCCTGGACTTCTTCGCCCGCAGGGGCCACCAGGTGGTGCCCTCCGCCTCGCTGGTGCCCGCCAACGACCCCACCCTGTTCTTCGTGAACGCGGGCATGGTGCAGTTCAAGGACGTCTTCACCGGAGCCGAGCAGCGTCCCTGCCAGCGCGCGGTCAGCGTGCAGAAGTGCCTGCGGGTCAGCGGCAAGCACAACGACCTGGAGAACGTGGGGCGCACTCCCCGCCACCACACCTTCTTCGAGATGCTGGGCAACTTCTCCTTCGGCGACTACTTCAAGCGCGACGCCATCCGCTGGGGTTGGGAATTCCTCACCGTCGAGCTGGGCATCCCCGCCGACCGGCTGTGGGTCACCGTGCACCACAGCGACGACGAGGCCTACGAGATCTGGCGCGACCAGGTGAACCTGCCCGAGGAGCGCATCCAGCGCCTGGGTGACAAGGACAACTTCTGGTCCATGGGTGACACCGGCCCCTGCGGGCCCTGCTCCGAGATCCACTACGATCACGGCCCCGCCATCGATCCCGCCGGGGGCGGCCCCGCCAGCGAGAGCGATCGCTACGTGGAGATCTGGAACCTGGTCTTCATGCAGTTCGAGCGCCACGCCGATGGCAGCACCACCCCGCTGCCCGAGCCCTCCATCGACACCGGCGCGGGCCTCGAGCGCATCGCCGCGGTGCTGCAGGGCGTCTACTGGAACTACGACACCGACGGCTTCATGCCGCTGGTGGCCAGGGCCGCGGAGCTGGCGGGGGTCGTCCCCGGGAGCTCCGCCGAGGTGGACCTGGCCCTGCGCGTCATCGCCGACCACGCCCGCTCCGCCACCTTCCTGGTGGCCGACGGCGTCATGCCTTCCAACGAGGAGCGAGGCTACGTGCTGCGCCGCATCCTGCGCCGGGCCATCCGCTACGGCGTCAAGCTCGGCCTCGACGAGCCCTTCATGCACGAGGTGGCCGCGGTGGTCATCCGGCACATGGCGCCCACCTACCCCGAGCTGTCCCAGCGCAGCAGCTTCATCCGCGAGGTCATCAAGACCGAAGAGGAGCGCTTCGCGGAGACCCTGCAGGTGGGGCTGGGCATGCTAGAGGAGCAGCTCGTGCGCCTGGCAGCCAGCGAAGCCAAGGTCCTGGACGGAGCGCTGGCCTTCAAGCTCTACGACACCTATGGCTTCCCCCTGGACCTCACGCGCCTCATCGCCCTCGAGCGCGGTGTGAGCGTGGACGACGCCGGCTACGACGCCGCGATGGAGCAGCAGCGGGCCCTTGGCAGGGCCGCCTGGAAGGGCTCGGGCGAGCAGGCCGTGCAGGGCCTCTACCAGCAGCTGGCCGCCAGCTGCCCCACCCGCTTCACCGGCTACGACAGCTTGGCAGGTCAGGGCACGGTGCACGCGCTGCTGCGCGAGGGCCGGTCCGTGGAGCGGCTCGAGGCCGGCCAGCAGGGCGAGCTGCTGCTCACCGCCAGCCCCTTCTACGCCGAGGCTGGTGGCCAGGTGGGTGACCGTGGCAGGCTGACCACCACCCAGGGTGCCGTGGCGCGGGTCGAGGGCTGCAGCCGACCCCACCCCGACCTGGCCGTCCACCGGGTCCACCTCGAGCAGGGCGGCCTCGAGCTGGGTCAGCTGGTGCAGCTGCAGGTCGCAGGGCCCGAGCGTGCGCGCACCCGCCAGAACCACACCGCCACCCACCTGCTGCACGCCGCCCTCAAGGCCGTGCTGGGCGAGCACGTGCAGCAAAAAGGCTCCCTGGTGGGCCCCGAACGGCTGCGCTTCGACTTCTCCCACCACAAGCCCGTGCAGCCCCGGCAGCTCGAGCGGGTGGAAGACGATGTCATCGCCCGCATCCTGCTCAACGACCAGGTGCTCACGCAGGTCATGTCCCCCGACCAGGCCCGCGCCCAGGGCGCCCAGGCCCTGTTCGGCGAGAAATACGGCGAGCAGGTCCGCGTGGTGGCGGCCGCCGGCTCTCTGGAGCTCTGCGGAGGCACCCACGTGGATCGCACCGGCGACATCGGCCTGTTCCGCATCCAGTCCGAGGCGGGCATCGCCGCGGGTGTGCGCCGCATCGAAGCCTGCACCGGCGCCGGCGCGCTGGCCTGGATCCGGGGCCGCGAGCAGATCCTGAGCCGCGCGGCGCAGGCGCTGCGCTCCAAGCCCGGCCAGGTGGCGGAGCAGGTGGAGCGCCTGCTGGCCGAGAAGAAGGCACTGCAGAAGCAGCTGGAGGGCCTGCAGCGCGAGGCCGCCCGGGCGGCCTCCGGAGACCTGCTGGACCACGCCCGCCAGGTGCAGGACCTGCACGTCCTGGCGGCGGAGCTGCAGGGCGACGCCGCCACCCTGCGCGAGGAGGCGGAGCGGCTGCGCGACAAGCTTGGTGAGCGCGCCGTGGTGGTCCTCGGCCCCACGGGCGCCCGAGGCCCGGGACAGCAAGTGGCCAGCGTCAGCCGCCGCAACGCCCGCCAGCCC
>CAZEJJ010000091.1:0-31067 GCA_964512185.1 uncultured Enterobacterales bacterium
GGCGCGCCCCCCAGGCGACCGCTGCGCGGTCGCACAGTGCACGCGAGGGCGGCTTTCCCGACGACCCCTGGAGACTCCCGAGCGCGCGCACTAGCTCGCCTTTCGGCCCACCACCAGCAGGATGTCGCCGAAGCCGAGCAGGTTGAGCAGGGGGGCCAGGAGCAGGTCGGCTGCCAGGGTGAAGGGCAGCAGCGCGAAGCCCAGCGCCATGAGCGGTCCGCGCAGGATCCAGCGGTCCTTGTGGGGGCTGCGGCTGCCGAAGGTGTAGCGGGAGGCGAGCACCAGGCTGGTGCTGGCCAGCATGGGGTAGCTGGAGCGGGAACGCGTGATGAGCTCGCCGAAGCCGCGTTCTCGTAGCAGGCGGACCAGGCCGCGCCTGGAGAACAGCTGCAGGTGCTGCGGTGGGATGTGGGGCCAGTACCAGCGGCGGAAGAGGCTGCGCCCCCAGCCGTCGAGGCGCGGGACCTCCACCAGCAGCAGCCCGCCCGGGGCCAGCAGGCGCTGCGCGCGCTCCACGTCGATCCCCGGCTCCACCTGGTGCTCCAGGAAATGGATCATGGTGACCAGGTCGAGGCTGCCGTCGGGCAGCTCCAGCTGCTCGTAGGGTCGGCGCAGGATGGTGATGTCGGGCCGCTCGGCGCGCTCGGCCGCGATGGCGTTGAGCTCCACCCCCATGGCCTGGGCCTCGGGCCACTCGGCGTGCAGGGCGCGCAGGAAGAAACCGAGACCGCAGCCCACGTCAAGCAGGGCTCGCAGGGGCTCGTCGCCCAGCAGGCGCCGGATGGCCGCCAGGCGTGACCTGATCAGCGCCTTTTCGAAGCCCGAGCGCCCCACGTTCTGCATGATCTGCAGGTTCTCAGGGGTCCACAGGGCGGCGTAGAAGTCGCCCAGAGCCTGGTCGCTGGGGCGAGGGCTGAGGTAGCCGTGCCCGCAGCGGCGGCAGGTGACGAACCACCACTCACCCGGCAAGCCCTGGATCAGCTCGCGCACCTGGTAGCGCAGGCGCGCCTCGTGCTCGCCGCAGACGGCGCAGCACATGGTGACCTCGGGGCGAGGCAGCAGGGCAGGGTGGTGCTGGTCCATGCACTACCACCACGAGCGACGGGCGGGCTCTGGCAGGCCTCGCGCCCGGCGCACATGGGCGAGGTAGGGGTTGCTGCGCAGCTCCTGCTCGAGGGTGGTGTCAGGCCCATGCCCGCAGTGGACCACCAGCTCCGGGGGCAGCTCCATGAGGCGAGACAGGCTGCGGTTCATCTCGGCGGGATCGCCCATGGGCAGGTCGGTGCGGCCGATGCTGCCCGCGAACAGGGTGTCGCCGGCGAAGGCGTGGCCGTGGCCGTGGTAGCAGCCCTGACCGGGGGAGTGGC
Source organism: uncultured Enterobacterales bacterium (assembly GCA_964512185.1). Lineage (GTDB taxonomy): Bacteria > Myxococcota_A > UBA796 > UBA796 > JAFGLY01 > CAZEJJ01. Next base: position 1,368 of record CAZEJJ010000091.1, read on the forward strand.
CAGGGACCGACAGCAGCGTGAGCTGCAGCCTGCCCACGGAGATGACATCGCCGTCGTTGGCCCAGTGGTCGATGCGGCCGCAGGGGCGGTTCAGGAAGGGCATGCCGAACCAGTTGCCCTGCTGCGGCAGGGTGGCGAACATGGGCTGTTCCTTGGCGGGCATCCAGGTGGGTGCGTCGTAGGCTTCCTGCAGCTGCACCAGGCCCCCGGCGTGATCCACGTGGGCATGGGTGAGCAGGATGGCGCAGAGCCTGGGAGGGGGATCCAGGGCCTTCAGGCGGGCCAGCAGCGAGCCGTCTTCGCCCACATCCACCACCGCAGAGTCGCCGGTGTCGGGGCAGGTGATGAGGAAGCAGTTGGCCTGGAATTGGCCGACGCAGAGGGTGCGGATCTGCATGGAAACACCGGGGGAGGGCTGCGCTACCAGGCGCCGAGGAAGCGATCCACCTCTTCGCGCTCCAGCAGGCCCAGGGACAGCTCGAGGCAGTGGTTGCAGACCTCGACACCGTTGTAGGTGAACAGGCCTCTGGCTTCGAAGGCGCCGCGGGAGCAGAGATGGCAGCGGGCATCTTCGGAGGCGCGCAGTTGGTTTCGTTGACGGCCGATGTGCACGACGCAGCGGTCGCAGAGCACAGCCTGTCCGCCCGCCATCAGGTGGCTGGCTTCGTCGCCCTTGCGGCCGCAGGCCGTGCAGTGGGCGGACTCACCGGTGGTGACGGCCCGGGGGCCCTTGCTGGCCTTGGGGGGAGCCAGCAGCGCCAGCAGCTGTTCCACGCGGGGCGTGGCGCCCGTGGTCGCGGCCGCCTTGCGCAGCACCGCGACGGCTTCGGGATCGCCGAAGACCGCGAGCCCGATGCGGGCCACCGTGGCCATCTCGGGATCGGCGGTCTCTGCCCAGCGCTCCAGCAGGTGCCGGCCGGCTCGGGAGCGGCGGCGCGCGATGGCCATGAGCAGCAGGGCCTGGTAGGCGCGGGCTTCCTGGCGGGCACGCTCGACGTTCTGGCGGTGGCGCGTGACGTCGATGGCCGGCCCGAAGCGGTTGACGGCTTCGCGCTTGAGATCCTCTTCACCGATGGCCAGGCCGCGGGTGAGCACCGGCTCGGGCAGCAGCGAGGCGGTGGTGTAGGCCTGGCGGCCCAGCGCGACGCTGAAGTGCCGGCCCGGGTCGCGCAGCTTGAGGGCCACGTCGTCGGCGGCCTGGCTGGAGGCCAGCCCCACGGCGCCTTCCCAGAGCTGGAAGCGGATGGCTTCGGTGCGCGTGCGGTCCAGGACCGCGAGGATGGGGCCCACGCTGCTGGGGCCCACGGCGCGCAGCTCGTCCAGCAGGACGCCCACGCGCTCCCGGGTGCGGGCGCGGGGATCCTCGCCGCCTCGCGGGGGCGGGAGGCGATCGAAGTCGGAGACCTCGGCGGCGAGGGCCTTGCCGAGCCAGCGAACGTCGCCGCCTTTGCGGCGCGTGCGGGCCAGCTCGAGGTAGGACGGCAGGTGCTCGGGATCGTCCTTGAGGTTCACCCTGAAGATGCGCACGGCCTCCTGCGGATCGCCCTCTTCGAGCACGGTGCAGCCCAGGGTGTAGCGGGCTTCGAGGTTGTCGGGATCCAGCAGCAGGGCCTTGTTGCAGGACTCCCGGGCGCGGGCCAGCTCACCCAGCTGCAGGTAGGCCTGGGCCATGATGGCGTGGGCAGCGGCGTCGTTGGGGCTGTCGCCCAGGTAGGTGCGCAGGTGGTGGATGGCGTTCTTGTACTTGCCCAGGCCATAGGCCACACTGCCCAGGTGCTGCCGGGCGCCGGTGCGGAACCTGGGGTGCTCGCGCAGGCGGTTGAAGAGCTTCTCGGCTTCGGAGTAGCGGCCGGTGAGCAGGCAGCTGTTGCCCAGGTCGCGCACCACCTCGGCTTCGAGGTCCCGGTTGATGCTGCCCTTGAGGGCGCTGACCAGGTGGAACTGGGCGCGCTCGAGCAGGCGGCGGGGATCGCCCAGCTCGTGCGCCCGCTCGTACAGGGCGCGGCCCAGGTAGAAGTGGGCCTCCCAGGCGTCGGGAGCCAGGCGGCAGGCCTGCTCCAGGTGGGCGATGGCGCGATGTCGGTCACCTTCGAAGCGCCGGAGCGCGCCGAGCGCCAGCTGCAGGTCGGGGCGCTCGGGCACGCGGCGGATGGCTTCGTCCAGGAAGCTCCGGGCGCCCTCGGCGCGGTTCATGCCGATGAGGGCCAGGCCGGCCAGGATCAGGGCCTCGCCGTTGAGGGCGTCTTCTTTGAGCACGCGCTGGACCTGGCGCAGGGCGAGGGAGCAGAGCTGCTCACCGCCACCGTGGAACAGGCCCTTGGACACCAGGGCGCGCGCGTACTCGAGGCGCACAGCCGGGTCGTCAGCCTGCTCGCGCACGTCGGTCTCCAGGCGGCCGAGGAGCCAATCGAGCTTCTTGTGTGGGAACATGGGGGAGCGCTTGCCTCGGGCCGTGGGGGATGCACCGGCGGCGGCGGGTGACAACGGGGAAAACGTGGCGTATCCTCATAAGTCGGTACCGTAGGAGGGTCCATGCGACGGATCTGCTCGCCCCCGTGGTGCTCCCAGGCCGGTCAGTCGGTGGTGGAGTACATGCTGCTCATCTCCGTGATCACGCTGGGCCTGTGGGCGGCGGCCCAGTACCTGGTGCCCGACTGGCAGTCTGGGCTGGAGTCCATGAGCGGCAACGTGCAGGGCTACGCCAGCGAGGGCTACGTGGGGGGCTCGTGACCCGCGTCGGCCAGTCCACAGTGGAGTACATGCTGGTGGTCTCGGTGATCGTCATCGCCCTGGTGGCCGTGGGCTATGGGCTCACCCCCGACATCGTGGAAGCCCTCACGGAGCTGGGTGAAGAAGCCGAGACCGTCTACACCGACGCCTCCATCGCGAACTAGACGTCCATGAAACGGCTGGTCCTGCAAGACACCCTGCTCACGGGCATCCCAGGAGTCGACGAGCAGCACCGGGAGCTCTACGCCTGGGGCAACGTCCTGCTGTTCCCCGCTGGGTTGGTGGCGGAGGATCTGGAATTCGTCGAGGCCCTGGAGTTCCTGGCCGGGTACGTGCGCTACCACTTCACCACCGAAGAGCAGGCCATGGAGCGCTGCGGCTACCCGCGCTACGAGGCCCATCGTTGGCAGCACAGGCACTTCCGGCACGAGATCGAGCAGCTGGTGGCCGAGACGCGGCGCGGGGATCCAGGGCGAGCGGTCAAGCACCGGCTGCACTACCTGCTGCAGGACTGGTTCACGGGCCACATCCGCTACTCCGACCAGCGGTTCGCGGCCTGGCTGCGCGAGCACCCGGAGCTGGAGCCCTTGATCCCGCCCGATGAGCAGGCGCTGCGGAGCGCGGGGCTCGATCCCACGCAGCTGCGCGTGGTGCGGGCAGAGGGATCGGCCAAGCCCTGAGCGCCACAGAGCTGACAGACTTCTGGCGGTGCCCGGCCTGCAGCGCGGATAGACGGCGGCATGGACTCCACCCTGGCCCTGGTCCGACGCGAGGCGGCGCTGAAGCTGCTGGTGCCGCTGTTCTTCCTGTCCGGGGCCACCTCGCTGGTGTACGAGACCCTGTGGGGGCGGGCGCTGCACCTGGTCTTCGGCACCAGCCAGGCGGCCATCGCCACCGTGCTGGCGGCCTTCATGGGGGGGCTGGCGCTGGGTGGCCTGTTGATGTCGCGCTACGCCGATCGCGTGGCCCGGCCCCTGTGGGTCTACGGGGTGCTGGAAGGTGTCATCGGCGCCTACGCCCTGGTCTTCCCCTTCCTCTTGAAGGCCATCACCCCGCTGTACCTGGGGTTCTGGCGCCTGACCGAGCCCAGCCCGGTGGTCTTCTCCGCATTCCAGGCGCTGCTGGTGGGCCTGCTGCTGCTGGTGCCCACCACCTGCATGGGGGCCACGCTGCCCCTGCTGGCGCGCTTCGTCACCACGCGGCTGGACCAGGCGGGCCGCCGGGTGGGCCTGCTGTACGGAGTGAACACAGCCGGGGCCGTGGCGGGCACCTTCCTGGCGGGCTTCGTGCTGCTGCCGTCGCTGGGCCTGTCCGCCACCACCTGGCTGGCCGCGGTGGCCAACCTGCTGCTCATGGGAGCCGCGCTGCTGCTGTCGCGCCGGGCCGACGGCGAGGCGCCGCCCGTGGTGGAGGCCTCCTCCAGCGAGCCTCCCCCCGCCCCCGACAAGGCCCTGCTGCTGGTGGCGGGGCTGGCGGGCTGCGCTGCGCTCATCTACGAGCTGGCCTGGTTCCGCTTGATGACCCTCACGCTGGGGGCCAGCACCTACGCGTTCAGCACCATGTTGCTGGCTTTCCTGGCGGGCATCGCCCTGGGCGGCTGGGCCGGGGGGCGCGTGGCCGATTCCCTCCTGGCCCGCTGGGGGCGCGTGGGAGCCCTGTTGGGCCTGGCGCTCACCCAGCTAGCGGTGGCGGTCACCACCTGGGCCATGATGTACGGCTTCGACCAGCTGCCCTACCTGTATGTAGAGCTGTACGATCTCATCGAGGGCAAGGACGGCTACTTCTGGCCGGCGTGGCTGGGCCTGGCCATGTCCCTGATGACCCCTCCCGCGGTGCTGATGGGCGCGGCCTTCACCCTGGCGGTGCGCTCCCTGGTGGCGGGCACCGGCCAGCTGGCGGGTCCGGTGGGTCGGGTCTACGGGGTGAACACCCTGGGGGCCATCATCGGCGCACTGGCGGGGGCCTTCCTGTTGCTGCCCAGCCTGCATGTGGTGGGCGCCATCACCTTCGCCAACGGCATCAACGTGCTGGCGGCCCTGGTGGCCCTGGGCGCCGCCTGGGTGGTGGGAGGGCGGCTCGGCACGCCGCGCTACGCGTTGGCGGGCGCCTGCACCCTGGGCGTGGTGGTGGCGGGGGTGGTCTACCCACCGCCCTGGGAACCGCTGCACATGACCGCCGGCATGTTCAAGTACGTGACCGAGCTCTCGGAGCGATCCAGGGCCAACGTGAGGCGCTACGCGGTGGAGCCCTACGATCTGCTGTACTACTCGGAGGGGCTCTCGTCGGTGGTCACTGTGGCCCGCAACCGCAAGACCGGCAACACCTGGCTGGCCAACAACGGCAAGGTGGACGCCAGCACGTCCAGCGACATGCCCACCCAGGTCATGGTGGGGCACCTGCCCTTCTTCTTCGGACGCGAACCTGGCGAGGCCTGCGTCATCGGGCTCGCCTCGGGCATCACCGCCGGCGCGGTCACCCTGCACCCCGAGCTGGACAGCATCGAGCTGGTGGAGCTGGAGCCCAGCATCTTCGAGGCCTCCCACTTCTTCGACGACTTCAACCACCGGCCCCTGGAGGACCCGCGGGTCAGGCCGGTGGTGAACGACGCCCGCAACCACATGCTGCTCGTGCCGCCTGGCAGCTACGACGTGGTGGTCTCCGAGCCATCGAACCCCTGGCTCACCGGGGTCTCCAACCTGTTCACCCGCGAGTTCTTCGAGCTGGGCCGCAGCCGCCTCGCCCCCGGGGGCATCTGGAGCCAGTGGGTGCAGATGTACGGCATGGGCACCGAGGAGCTGCGCGCCCTGCTGCACACCTTCGCTGCGGTCTTTCCCCACGTGGCGGTCTTCGCCACCATCGAGGACGCAGACCTGGTGGTGCTGGGCAGCGATCAACCCCTGGTGCTGGACATCGACGGCCTGGAGCGGGTCATCTCCACCCGCCCCGAGGTGGCCACCGACCTGCGCCTGCTGGAGGTGCACGACGCCTACGATCTGCTCACCTACTTCCAGATGGAGCGCGACACGGTGGTGGGCTTCACCATGGGCGCCGTGCTGAACACCGACGACAACATGTTCATCGAGTTCGCGGCCCCCAAGCGCCTGTACGAGGAGACCTCAGCTCGGAACTACCGCGTGCTGCTCAACGAAGCGCGCCCAGCCCTGCAGGCCCTGCGCGACCTCGATGACTTCAAGGCCTTCGCCCAGGCCTATGCCCGCCGCGAAGAGTACGTGCGGGCCTTGATCGTGCTCAAGGAGGGCGAGGCCCGCTACCCCGGCGACGCCATGGTGCTGGAGCTGTACACCACCTACCAGGAGCGCTTCCTCGAAGAGCAGCTGGCTGAAGAGGAGCGCCAGCAGAGAGAGGAGGAGCGCCGGCGCAGGCGGCGGAGCCGGGGTGGGGAAGAGCAGCCGGAGGAGGGGGGGGCGCCCGCGCCCTAGCCGATCAATGCTCCGTGCAGCGCGGCCTGGGCCTGCTGTTCGCTGCCTGGAGGCAAGGTCCAGGCGAGCCGGTCACCGTCGGCCTCCAGGCCCAGCACCTGCAGGCCAGCGGCCTGCAAGGCGTCGGTGCCCTGCTGCAGCAGATCGAGGGTGCCGCAGCCGCGGCCGGCGGCCGTGGCCACCGCCACCGGCTCTGAGAGCACGCCCTCGGGCCACACGATGCTGCCGCGATGGTGGAAGTCGCGGCGATCCACCAGGGCGCCCGAGCTGCGCAGGCTGCGCAGGGGCACCTGCTGCTCGCGCAGGAAGCTGACCAGGGCCTGCAGGCCACCGGGGCCGGGGGTGATCCAGTCCAGCCGCCCGTCCACCGTGACCGCCGCCACCCGCCGCTGGGCGTTCGGGGGCCGTGGCCCGATGGTGGTGCCGCCCTCGCTGCCCACCGTGCTGACCGCCTTGATGAGGATGCCGTGGCGCGCGGCGAAGGCCGCGGCTTCGGCGTGCAGCACCCTGGCGCCGCCGCGGAACAGCGCCAGGGCCTCGTCGTAGTCGAGCTGATCCAGGTGGCGTGCCTCGGGCACCGCGCGGGGGTCGGCGCTGTAGACGCCATCTACATCGGAGCAGATCTCGCAGCGCTCGGCCCCCAGCGCCGCGGCCATGGCCACGGCGGAGGTGTCGGTGCCGCCGCGGCCCAGGGTGGTGACCTCGCGGGAGCGGCTGACCCCCTGGAAGCCCGCCACGATGACCACCCGGTCCTGGTCCAGGGCTTCCTGCACCCGCTGGGGGCGCACCTCGACCACCCGGGCCGAGGAGTGGGTGGTGTCGGTGATGATGCCCGACTGTGAACCCGTGAAGGAGATGGCGGGCACACCGAGATCGCTCACCGCCATGGACAGCAGCGCCATGGTGATGCGCTCGCCCACCGAGATGAGCATGTCGATCTCCCGGCGGCCCGGCTGGGGCGACACCCGGCGCGCCAGGGCCAGCAGCTCGTTGGTGGTGTTGCCCATGGCTGAGACCACCACCACCACGCGGTGGCCGCTGCTGCTGGTGTCGACGATGCGCCGGGCCACCTGCAGCAGGCGGGGGACGTCGGCCACCGAGGAGCCGCCGTACTTCTGCACGACGATGCTGGGGGCGGGCACTAGTCGATCTCGAGCTGGTCCAGCCAGACCACGCGGGGGCCCCGGTCGGCGCTCAGGTAGGTGGTGACATCGTGGATGTGCAGCGCCTTGATGCGGGCGGCGGGCCGGCGGCCGGGGGTGGTGGGATCGGTAGAGTGGAACGAGGAGCGCTCGAGCTGCAAGGGGGTCCAGTGTTCGGTGGAGACGGTGAAGGGGTCGGTGGCGAATTCACGGTCGTACTGGTCCACCACCAGCACGCGCAGGTAGGCGGGAAAGTTCTCCGCCAGCAGCTGCAGGCGCACGCTGTGCATGGGCCCAGCGTCGCGGGCGAAGGTGGCGCTGATCTGGTCGTCGTGGCGATCCTGGATGATGCAGGCCCAGCGCAGGGCCGGCTGGGCTGCGCCCTCGGGCGTGCCCTGTTCCAGCCAGCCGCGGTCGCCGTAGAGCCAGGAATGCACGAAGGGTCCCGAGTCATGGTCCAGGGAGTGCTCCATGGGCAGGGAGCGCACCACGCGCTCCACGGCCTCGATCTGGGCGTGCAGGGCGATGGCCGCTTCGCGGGCGGAGTTGGAGTCGATGGCCAGCTCGAGCACCTCGTGGGCGGCCTCGGGCTGGTCGAGGGTGACCCGCGCGTGGGCCAGCCAGTAGGCCACGGTGCCGAAGAGGGGGTCGTCGGGCTGCAGGCGGTTGAGCAGGGACTGCAGGTTGAAGGCCGCGGTCTCGAGATCGGCGTCGGCCACGTCGAGCAGGCGGGCGTCGTACAGCTCCGCCCATTCCTGCGGGCCCTCCACGGACCACGAGCAGGGCAGCAGGGCGAGCAGGAGCGCGCCCGACAGCGCCATGGACTAGCCTTCCTCGGCCACGAAGCGGTAGCCCACGCCGTGCATGGTCTCGATGAACAGGGGATCCTGGGCGTTGTCGCCCAGCTTCTTGCGCAGGTTCAGGATGTGGGTGTCCACCGTGCGGGTGGTGACGTTGGGCGCGTACTTCCAGATGCTGGTGAGCAGCTCTTCGCGGGGCAGCACCATGCCGCGGTGCTCCACCAGGTAGCGCAGCAGCTCCTGCTCGCGGTTGGACAGGCGCTCTTCCTGCTCACCGCGGCGGATGACGTAGTTGTCGAGATCCACCAGCACGTCGCCGAAGCGGTAGATGCTGCGGGCACCGCCCGCGCGCTTGAGCACCGCCGCGATGCGGGCGTTGAGCTCCAGCAGCGAGAAGGGCTTGGTGACGAAGTCGTCGGCGCCCAGCTTGAAGCCCATGAGCTTGTCGTGCTCGGCGTTCCGGGCGGTGAGGAAGATCACTGGACCGGCGAAGCCGCGGTCGCGCAGGGCCTTGCAGACCTGGAAGCCGTCCATGCTGTCGGGGCCCTCGGGGCCTTCGTGCAGCATGACGTCGAGGACGGCCACGTGGGGCAGGTGGCGCTCGGCGAGCTCCAGGGCTTCTTGACCGCCGCGGGCGGCGAGCACCTCGTGGTCTTCCCGGGTGAAGAAGGCCTTGAGGGTCTTGAGGACCTCGGCCTCGTCTTCTACGAAGAGGATGCGTGCCATGCTCACTCCCTGGGCTTGGCGCGGGCGAATGGCAGAAACAGCGTGAACACGCTGCCTCGGCCAGGTGTGGATGTGACCGTCACCTGGCCGCCATGGGATTCCATAATGTACTTCACGATGGCCAGCCCGATCCCCGTGCCCTTGAGCCTGCGCGCGCGGGGATCCTGGCAGCGGTAGTACTGCTCGAAGATGCGGGGCAGCTCGTCCTTGTCTATGCCGATGCCCCGGTCGGCCACGTAGATCTCCACCCCGTCGGGCAGCACGGTGGTGGACAGCCCCAGCCACTTGCCCTGGGCGCCGTACTTCACCGCGTTGGACAGCAGGTTGGTGAGCGCCTGGGCCACGGCCTCTTGATCGTGGGGGATCATGGGCAGGTCGTCAGGGATGTCGGTGTCGAAGGCCAGGCCGCGGGCTTCCATGGAGATGCGCATGGACTCGGTGGCGTTGCGCAGGGTGGTGCCCAGGTCGGCGGGGCGGATCATGTAGTTCTTGGTGCCGCGCTCGATGGCGGCGAAGTCGAGCACATTGTCCACCAGGCGCGACAGGCGCTCGGCTTCGCGCACGATGGCGTCGTAGTGCTGGGTGCGGTCCTCGTCGTCCACCACCAGGTCGAGCTGCAGCGACTCCCCCTTGAGGCGGATCTGGGTGATGGGTGAGCGCAGCTCGTGGCTCACGTTGGCGGCGAAGCTGGTCTTCATGCGCGCCAGGTCCAGCTCGCGGCCCACCAACCGACCGGTGAACAGCCCGCCGGCAGCCACCAGCAGGATGGCCAGGGCCACCAGCGCGATGCGGCGGGTCCGGGTCCAGCGCAGGCTCTTGGCCAGGCCCTCGGGATCGGCGGCGTGGGCCACCACGGTGAAGCCCGGCAGCCAGGGCGTCAGGCTCCGGCGGGCCAGCAGGACGGGGGGCGAGGAGGCGTCTGGGGCCAGGAGCACCAGGGCCACCGGGGAGTCGCCGCGGGGCGAACCGCGGGCCACCGAGCCCAGGCTGTCGAACAGGCTCTTGCGGTCCAGCGCGAAGGCGTACAGCTCCTCGTCGAACCAGGCCGTGGCCCACAGCGCCTTGTCGGTGAGGGTGTAGCGGAAGCGGCCGGGCGCCACCTGCAGCAGGCGCCCACCAGCGGTGAGATCCTCGAGCTCGGGCTGCAGGCGTTCAGCCCAGTACAGCTGCCGTGTGCGCTCGTCCACGCGGCTGCGGCGGCTGGCCAGCCAGTCTTCGTCGGCCTGGCCCTCCATCATGATGAGCGCGCGGCGGGCCACGGCGGCCTCGCCGCCCTGGCCGATGATCCAGCGGCGGCTCAGCAGATCGTCCACCACCGCCATGAGCGCGCCCACGCCGATCTCCGGCTCGCGCAGCAGCAGCAGCTCGCCGCGCTTGAGCTGCGCCAGGTCGCCGAGCCGGAAACCCCAGGCGTCGCGGATGCCGGCGTAGTCGGCCACGACATCGGCGTAGGCGGCCTCGGCCTCGCGCAGCATGCCGATCTTGGCCAGGGCCCGAGCGCGCTGCAGGGCGGAGGTGCCCTCGATGACCAGGCCTCTGGCCTCCGCCGCGGCTTCCTGGTAGAGGCCGGCGGCCTTGGCGGGATCGTCGGTGCCCTCGGCGCGTCGTGCCGCGGCGAAGGGGCCTGTGAAGTAGAAGGTGTGGTCGGCGGGCGCCCCGATCTTCTCCTCGTCGAAGGGGGCCGTGATGCGACCCTCGGTGTCCAGGCGCAGGGTGAGCAGCAGGTGGCTGGACAGCTCGCCCGGGGACTCCACCAGGGAGCGCCCTGACAGCAGGCGGGTGCGCGCGGCCACCTCGAAGCGGTCGAAGATCTCCTCGATGTCACCCTGGCAGGAGTCCAGCGTGGTCTCGGCCTCTTCGCTCACCTCGGCGGTCAGCGACGCCTCGCCCGAGAGCAGATCTGCGACGCCGAAGTAGCCCAGCAGCAGGATTGGCCCCACGATGGTGAGGGCGTACAGCGCGCCGAAGCGCAGGGCGCTGTCGAGCTTGACCAGGTCTTCGTGGGCCCGCATGCTGGTGCGGTCGCTCCAGATCCGACGCGCGAGCCAGCGCGAGAAGCGGCTGGGGCGGATGCGGGGTGCGGGCTTGGACATGGGAGCTGTGCCTAACCTCCGTCAGCGCAGCCCGGGGTTCGTGGGCCGCATGATCCCCGGGGTTTGATAGGCTCTGCCGGGTCGCCCCAGGAGGCTGCGTGCTGGTCCTTCCCCTGCTGCTGCTGGCCTGCGAGTGCCGGCTCCAACCGCTGGCTCCGGCGGATCATTACCCGGGCATGGGGGCCCTGAAACACGCGGTGTACGAGGCCGATCTGGAGCAGGTGCGGCGCCTGGCCATCCAGCTCGAGGGGGGCGAGGTGGTGCGCGATGCGGGCGCCGAGGGCCGCGAGGCCGAGGGCGATCTGCACGCCGCGGTGGGTCTCCTGGTGATCTGCGTCGATGCGGTGGAGGCTGGCGAGGGGCTGGCGGCCATCGGGCGCGCCTGCGGTCGGTGCCACCGGGCCGAACAGGTGCAGGTGCTGGCCACCGCGCGCCTGCCCGATCCCGACGATCTCTCCACGCAGCACTCCGAGCTGGCGGAGACCAGCTGGTGGGCCCTGGTGGCGGCGGACGCCAGCGGCGCACAGGCGGCGCTGGAGCTGGCGGCGGCCCAGCCCATCCTGGAAGGGAGCGAGCTGGCGGGCCAGCTGCGGGCGGTGGCGCGGGGCGCCGAGGAGCCGCTGGCTGGGGCGGAGGCTCTGCTGGCCACCCAGGCGGGGTCCTGTGCCGCCTGCCACGCCGCGAAGAGTGAAGAGGCTGTGAGACCCGCAGCGGGGTGATGGCTGGGCCCTTGCCCGGGGGAGGGCTCGGGATATCTGTTGGCCATGCAGGCAGAGATCGTCCAGGAATTCAGCTTCGAGGCCGGCCACTTCCTTCCGGCCGTGCCGCAGGACCACCCCTGTCGGCGCATCCATGGCCACACCTACCGGGTCACGGTGCACCTGCTGGGGCCCATCCAGGAGCGCACCGGCTGGGTGATGGACTTCCACGACGTGGAGGCCGCGGTGCAGCCCCTCATCGACCGGGTGGACCACCAGCTGCTCAACGAGGTGCCGGGCCTCGAGAACCCCACCGCCGAGCTCATCGGAGCCTGGCTCTGGGAGCGGCTCGCTCCCCAGCTGCCCGCTCTCTGCTGCATCAAGGTCTGGGAAAACCCCCGCTCCCACGCCGTCATCCGGGGCTGAACGCGCCCTCCGGAGGTCATCATGACCCTCACCGCAGCGGCCCTGTTGCCGGTAATGGTGCTGCTCGCCCCGCGCGCGCAGGCCGCCCCCCACCTGCAGCGGCTCGAGGCCTCCCACCCGGCAGCCCTGGTGGCGCTGCAGCCCGCCGACCCGGGCTCGCTGCTGCTGCGCTCCTTCCAGCTGGGGCCCTACGACGGCGACCCCGGCCAGGCGGCCCTGGCGTTCCTGGGTGAGCACGGGGGGGAGCTGGGCCTGGCTTCGATGGATCTGCAGCCCCTGCGCAGCTCCGCCTGGCGCGACCGCCAGCGCGCCCACCTGGGCCAGCTGCACCGGGGTGTGCCCGTGCTGGGCGCCGGCGCGGTGGTGGGCTTCGACGGGCAGGGGTACGCCGTGACCCTCACGGCGGATCTCGACTCCGATCTCTGGGTGGACGTGCAGCCCGGCCTGAGCCGCGATCGAGCCCTGGCGCTGGCGCTGGCGGCGGTTGACGGGCCGCTGCGGGCCAGCCCGGAGCTCACGCTGGCGGTGCTGCCCGACGCCCGCGGCGGGCGCCTGGTGTACCGCGCCCGGCTGTTCACGGCGGGTCCCTTCGGCCACTGGCTGGTGCGGCTGGACGCCCACAGCGGCGAGATCCTGCGCGTGGCCGACCAGCGGCGCACGGCCTGGGCCGAGGTGTATGAGCACAACCCGGTCAACTCGGAGCTGGTGGAGGTGGAGCTGCCCGGTCTCGAAGCGGGCGACACGGTGCTCGACAGTGACATCGCGGTGGTGAGCACGGTGGTGTTCGACGGCAGCAGCCAGTCCACCGAGCAGCTGGCGGTGGCCGACGAACAGGGTGACTTCTACTACGAGCCCGACGACGAAGAGCCCGTGTTCGACGATCCCTTCGCCGAGGTGAACGCCTACTGGCACCTGGCGGCCATCCGCGCCTGGTTCGAAGAGGTGCACGGCCACAGCTTCCCGGACGTGTACGCCTCGGTCAACTACCGCGACACCGCAGGTTCAACCTACGACAACGCCTACTTCATGAAGGACTGGGACGGCAACTACACCATCGCGCTGGGCCAGGGCATCGTGGATCTGGCCTACGACTCCGACGTGGTGCAGCACGAGTTCGGCCACGGGGTGGTGGACGATCTCTGTGACGTGAACGCCGAGCTGGACTACCCCATCGCCTTTGACGAGTACGGCATCCACGCCTCGGTGCACGCGGTGAACGAGGGCATGGCCGACTACTGGTCCAGCACCTACGCCGGCGACGCCCAGTCCGCCGAGTACTTCGGCTCGGCCTTCGGCTACGACGAGCTGCGCGACCTGGACAACGACCGCGTCACCCCCGACGACATTCTGGGCGAGGCCCACGAAGACGGCATGATCATCGGCGGCACCTGCTGGGCCATCCGCGAGCTCATCGGCGCCGAGGCGGCGGACGAGATCATCTACGGAGCCCTGGGCAGCCTGACCAGCGCGCCCACCTTCCTGGAGTATGCCGAGGCCATCCTGGAGCACGCCGCCGTGCTGCTGGCGGACGGTGAGCTCGCCGCCGAGGACCTGGAGGGCATCACCGCCATCCTGGACGAGCGGGGCTGGCTGCGCTCCGGCCGTTCCATCGCCCTGGAAGACGGCGAGGTTCAGCGGGGCTTGTTCCTCGGTGCTGACCTGCTGGCCGGCTACGTGGGCTCGTCGGCTTGCACCCTGGCCCGCAGCTTCGACGGTGGGCTGCTGTTCCCGCTGCCCTTCCAGTTCAGCTTCACGGTGCCGGTGGAGCCCGAGCTGAAGGCGGTGGAGATCGACCTCGGCCTGGAGCCCTACGGCACCTCGGTGGTGCTGGACGAGGACGAGCTGGAGTACAGCTTCTACGCGCGCAAGGGCGAGATGGTCACCTTCGAGGAGTACAACCTGGGCGAGCTCATCGGCTTCGACTTCACCATCCTGACCTCGGTGCTGGACTACGACCTGGAGATCGACGACCAGCCCGGGTCGGTGCGCCTCGAGGCCAAGGATCCCGACCTGCCCCTGGAGCCTGGCGAGACCTACTACTTCGACCTGGCGGGCATGAACTGCCCGGTGGTGGAGTTCAACATCGCCGTGGACTACGAATTCATAGAGCCCGAAGAAGAGCCCCGAGCCTGCTCCTGTGCAGCGCGCCCCAGCCCACTCGCGGCCGGCCTGCTGGGGCTGCTGGGCCTGGCGCTCGCGCTGCGGCGACACGACTGAGCCACTCGAGCCCCTGCACGGCCCGGGCGAAGGCCACGGTGGCGAAGCCGTGGGCCAGCACAGCTTCGAGGGGCGGTTGGGCGCGGGTGTAGTAGATCCAGCAGTAGCGGGTGGTGCCCCAGTACTCGAGCAGGATGCCCAGCGTGGCCCCCACCAGGAACAGCACCAGGTCGCGACGGGGGCGGGCGCCAACCAGGGTGACCAGCACCATCAGGCCCACCACCACCTGTGAAGCCCGGATGTGGATGGTGGGCCACAGGAAGCGGGTCATGACGGCCACGAAGGCCGGCCCCACCAGCCACCAGGCGGGCCCGAGGCGCCGCAGACCAGGCAGCGCCCGGTCGGTGATCCTGAAGAGCCGATCGATGGTGAGCGCCGCCACGGGCCAGGCGGGCAGGATCCACAGGGGTGGACGCTCCTGGGTGAAGTACACCCACAGCCGGGTGTTGGTGCCCCACCACTCGATCACCCCGCCGCCGATCAAGCCGACGATGATGAGGGGCATGTCCCTGCGAGGATCCACCCGCCACACCAGCACCGCGGTCATCAGGCCCCAGATGCCCACCAGCAGCCAGTCCATGCCCAGCGACCAGTCCAGCAGGTCGTAGTTGCACAGCCCCACGGTGGCGCAGACCGCGCACATGACCACCAGGGCTCCGCCGCTGCGGGCGTCGTAGCCGGCGCGCAGCCAGGCTCCCAGGGGCTCGCGGTGGGCTTCATCCGGCATGACGAGCCCTCGTCTATCACGCCCGTGCGCTGTCAAGATGCGGCCATGTTCCGCCGGGCCCTGGGCCAGGCCCCGCAGGCCCTGCGCGAACTGCAGATCCAGGGCACCGCCCAGGCCACCGCCCAGGCCGGCTTGGCCCGCCTGCGGCCCGACGAACACCCCCCGTTGTACGAGGGCCTGCTGCCCGCAGACTGCAGGCTCCTGGCCTCTCCGGGTCGCTTCCTGCTACAGATTCAACTGGTAGGGCCCGTCTGTACCCTTGTTGCCAGCCGCGTCCGTGCTCTCCAACGTCACCGTGTATGTCGCCCCTTCCTGCCCTGTGAAGCTGAGCGAGTGTGCGTTGAGCAACGCATCGTCGCCGTAGCTGCCGTAGCCTTCGAAGTCCACGTAGGAATCCGCGGGTTCGTTGGTGGTCCAGTAGATGGTGAAGCTGCCGCCGTCGGTGGTGGCGCCCACATCCGAGAACTCAGGTGGCGATGTGTCGGTTGTATCGTCGATGGTGTCGTCGCTTGTGTCATCCCCGCCCTCGTCCCAGCCGTCGTCCCAGCCGTCGTCGCCGCTGTCGTCGGTGGAGCTGCCGGCGGCCAGGGCCACCGCGGCGGAGAGGTCGAGGCGGCCGTAACCGGACTGGGTGTCGTAGCCATAGCTGCCCACGTCAGTGGCGGTGCTGGTGAGGATCTCGGCCACCTGGTCGGGGTCGTTCACGCCCTGGGCCATCACCAGCGCGGCTGCCGCGGCCACGTGGGGAGCGGCCATGGAGGTGCCCTCCCAAAAGGTGTAGGTCCAGGAACCGTTCTCGATGGTCTCCTGCAGGATGCCGTCGGCGTAGCCGTCGCCGTTCTGGTCCTTGGACAGGTCACCGCCGGGGGCCAGCAGGTCGAGCCCCGAGCCCGTGTTGGAGTAGGCGGCGCGGCTGCCGTCGTAGCGGCTGGCGCCCACTGCGATGACGGTGTCGTAGGCCGCCGGGTAGGAGACGGAGCTGGCGTACTCGTTGCCGCTGGCGGCCACGATCACGACGCCGTTGTCGTGGGCGTACTGGCAGGCCTGCTGCAGGGACTGGGAGGAGTAGTAGCTGCCCAGGCTCATGTTGATGACGTGGGCTCCCTGGTTGGTGGACCAGGTGATGCCGTTGACGATGGCGTTCATGTCGCCGTAGCCCTGGTCGGACATGACCTTGACGGGCAGGATGGACGCGTCGGGCGCCACCCCGGCGACGCCGGTGCCGTTGTCGGTCTTCTGGGCGATGGTGCCGGCCACGAAGGTGCCGTGGCCCTGGCGGTCCGTGGGATCGCCGTCGCCGGAGTAGAAGTCGTAGCCCGAGAGGATGTCGCCGATACCGTCGGGACCGCTGCGCTTCACACCTGTGTCGAGCACGGCCACGGTGATGCCGGCACCCGTGCCATGATCCCAGGCCTGGTCCACACCCAGCTGGCTCAGGTTCCACTGGTAGCCCAGGTAGGGATCGTTGACCGCGGCAGCCCTGGCGATGTAGTTGGGCTCGGCGAAGTTCACCCGGTGGTCGTTCTCGAGGCGCTCCACCGCCGCGCGCACGCTCAGCTGCTCCGGCAGGGCATAGCGGCCGACGCTGATGTCGACGTTGTGGTCCAGCTGCTGCAGGCCGTGCTCGGCTTCGACGGCCAGGATGGCCACCTCGTCGCCCAGATCGGCCACGCTGAGCATGACCTCGCGATCCAGGTAGGGCTCCACGTCCTGCAGTACGGGTGCGGCTCCGTCCAGGGCCGTGGCGCAGGCCGAGAGGAGCAGGAGGGGGGCGGCGGCGAGGATGGGGCCCCTGGACATGGCATCTCCTGGCGCTGGAGCTTCGATGAGAAGGACAGCTGGGCGATCCCGGAGGAGGAGCCCGTCCAGCATGCTTGCCAGGGAGCGCGGGCTCAGTTGTCAAGAGTCCGCAAAGACCCATCAGCCGACCTTTCCAGGCGGCTTCTGGTGGGCAATCAGAATGGGTTTTTTCTGGGTCTTGACAGAGAACTATCGATCGGTCTGTGCGTAGCGGCAGTCGCTGCCGGGCTCCTCGAGCTGGCCGTCGGGGGCCCGCCGCAGCATGAGGGGCAGGGGGAACTGGGAGGCCGGAGGACCTCCGCTGGCCGCCTCGGTCGGGTCGGGAGCGAGCTGGATGTCGGCGCGAGCCATGGACCAGCTGCCGCCGCGGGTGATGACGCCGGACCACACGCACACCGTGCCGGGAGGGCAGGGGGAGACCAGGTCACGGGCCTCGAAGCGGCCCTGCTCCTGGAAGCTGATCACCCGCTCGTAGGCGCGCCCCTCGCAGGCGGGACCGGACCAGGTGGAGGGGACCGGCAGGGTCCCGGGCCCGGCGCTGGGCTCGACGCTGGGCGGCTCGGGCTGCTGGCTGGCCGGGGCCTCGGTGGCCGGAGCCTGCGCGGCGGGTCCGGCCGCGGGCGGCTCTGTCACGTCGCCCTTGTGGCAGGGACAGCCGCAGAGGAGAACGAGGGCCAGGATCTCGAGTGAACGCACGATTCCTCCGGTGCCGGATGGGGGTGTGAGCGCAGCGCGCACCCTGGTGCGACGGGGAACCTATTGGGTCCTCAGACGCGGTGCGGGCTCTGCGGGCTGTCATGTTTCCGTCAGCCCTGCTGGCCCGCCCCGCGGCCTCCTCCTAAGAACATGGCCCGCGAATCATCACGGGCCCGCACGGCCCAGCTTGGCGGAGGTGAGCCATGACCCCTACGCTGGGCATCCGACATGAGGACAAGAGCAGGTGGGAGCGGCGCGTTCCACTCACACCCGAAGCGGTGGAGCGCCTTGTTCAGCTGGGCCTCTCCGTGCAGGTGCAGCGCTCACCCACCCGCGCCTTTCCGGACGAGGCCTACCTGCGCGCCGGCGCTGAGCTGGTGGACGATCCATTCGACGCCGACCTGGTGGTCGCGGTCAAGGAGATCCCCACCCGCCTGCTGCGCGCCGGCGGCACCTACGTGTACTTCTCCCACACCGTCAAGGGCCAGCCCTACAACATGGACATGCTGCGGCGCCTGGTGGAGCTGGGCTGCGACCTGGTGGACTACGAGCGGGTGGTGGACGACGACGGCCGCCGCCTGATCTTCTTCTCCTGGTTCGCGGGTGCGGCGGGGGCCATCGACACCCTGCACGCCATCGGGGCCCGCCTGGGCTGGTGTGGGCACGCCACGCCCTTCCAGGACGTACCCATGGCCCACACCTACGGCGACCTGGCCCTGGCCGAGCAGGGCCTGCGGCAGGTGGGGGAGCGCATCCGCAGCCAGGGCCTGCCAGCGGCCATCTGCCCCTTCGTGCTGGGCATCACCGGCTACGGAAACGTGGCCCGCGGGGCGCAGCACGTGCTGAGCTGGCTGCCTGTGGAGGAGATCTCCCCCGAGGATCTGCCCGAGCTGCGCGCCCGGGCTGCGGTCCCGAGGGATCGCATCTTCAAGGTGGTCTTCCACGAGCGGCACATGGTGGAGCCCATCGAGCCCGGGGCCAGCTTCGACCTGCAGCAGTACTTCACCCAGCCCCAGCGCTACCGCTCCTGCTTCGCCCGCCAGGTGCACCACCTCGACGCCATGATCAACGCCATCTACTGGACCGGGGACTATCCGCGGCTCATCACCAATGAGCAGCTCCGGCGCTGGTTCGATGAGCAGGGCGGCATCCGGCTGCAGGTGGTGGGCGATGTGTCCTGCGACGTGGAGGGCTCCGTGCAGTGCCTGGTCAAGCCCACCGGTCCCAGCGAGCCCTGCTTCGTCTACGATCCCGTCACCGGGATGGTCACCGATGGTGTCGAGGGCCGCGGGCTGGTGGTGATGGCGGTGGACAACCTGCCCTGCGAGCTGCCCGCCGAGTCCTCCAGGGCCTTCAGCCAGGCCCTCGAGCCCTTCATAGCCGAGCTGGCCCAGGCCGATCTCTCCCTGCCCTACGACCAGCTCTCGCTGCCCGAACCCATCCGCAAGGCCCTGATCCTGCATCGGGGCGAGTTTACGCCTGACTATCGCCACATGGCGGACTACATCCGCTGATCCCGACAACTCCAGGAGTGCTCCTCATGTCCCAGAAGGTCCTCGTCCTCGGTGCCGGCCTCGTAGCTCGCCCCCTCGTGCGCTACCTGCTCGACCACGGCTTCCATCTCACCTGCGCCAGCCGCACGGTGAGCAAGGCCGAGGCCATCATCGATGGTCACGCCAACGGCGTCGCCCTCGCCTTCAACATGAAGGATCTCGAGCAGCTCGATGCCCTCGTGGCCGACTGCGACATCGCCCTGAGCCTGCTGCCCGCCACCATGCACACCGAGGTGGCGCGGGCCTGTCTGCGCCACGGCAAGCACATGGGCACCACCTCCTACATCAGCCCCGAGATGCGGGCCCTGGACGCCCAGGCCAAGGCCGCCGGGCTGCTCTTCCTGAACGAGATCGGGGTGGACCCGGGCATCGACCACATGTCGGCCATGCGCATCTTCGATGATGTGTGGAGCCGCGACGGCAAGATCGAGGTCTTCAAGTCCTACTGCGGAGGCCTGCCAGCCCCCGACTCCAACAATCGCCTGGGCTACAAGTTCTCCTGGGCTCCTCGCGGAGTGCTGGTGGCCGCCACCAACGACGGGCTGTACCGCTGGAACAACGAGCGGGTCGAGGTGGACGGCGCCCAGCTGCTGGAGCACAACCACATCATCCAGGCGCGCGGCATCGGCAGCCTCGAGGCCTACCCCAACCGCGACTCCCTGGCCTACGAAGAGGTCTACGGGCTGCACGGCCTGAGCACCCTGTTCCGCGGCACCCTGCGCTACCCAGACCACTGCGCCCGCTGGAGCGCCTGGATCGGCCTGGGCCTGTTCGACCAGGGCGCGGTGCAGCACCAGCCCCACACGCGCGCAGGTATGCTGCGCGCCGTGCTGGGCGTGGGCGCCGAGGCGGATCTGCCCGCCGCGGTGGCCGAGCGCCTGGGCGTGGCGGTAGACGCCGACCCGGTGGTGAACCTGGGCTGGCTGGGAATGTATGACGACATCCCGCTGGCCGACTGGATCGAGGCGCCGCTGGACACCCTGTCCGAGGCCATGCTGGAGCGCATGCAGTACGCTGAGGGCGAGCGCGACATGCTGGTGATGCACCACGAGGTGGTGAGCGCCTTCCCCGACGGCCGCCGCGAGCGCACCACCATGGACATGGTGGACTTCGGCATCCCGGGCGGTGACTCGTCCATGGCCCGCACCGTGTCCCTGCCCCTGGCCATCGCGGTGCGCATGATGCTGCAGGGTCAGATCGAGGCCCGTGGTGTGTACGCCCCGGTCACGCCGGAGTTCTACACGCCGGTGCTCGAGGAGCTCGAGACCCTGGACATCCACTGCAAGGAGTCCACCGAGACCCTGTAGGGATCAGTCGCCGGTGTCGGGAGGATCGTCGTCCGGGTCGTAGCCGGGCAGCAGGAATTCCACCCACTCGCCGCCTTCGAGCTCGCCGTCGGCGTCTCCCTGGGCGTCGAGGATGGCGGTGCCCCGACCCTCGTTGAGGTGCCAGAGGCCCAGGATGGCCTCGGCGGGTTCGTACTCTTCCCAGGTGGGGGCGAAGTCGCTGTCGTAGTGCAGCACCGACTGGAGGCGCAGCTCGCCGATGGTGCCCGTGAGCCAGGCGTCGTCGTGGCCCGGCCAGCAGCCCAGGTAGAGCCGGTCGCCGGGATCATCCAGCAGGCTCAGGGGTGCCGAGACCAGGCGGTCGCCGTCGAGGTAGAGGCTGGCGCTGCCGTCGGTGTCGTAGGTGGCGGCCACGTGGTGGTAGCCGCCGTCTAGGAAGGAGGTGGGCGTGGCCGCCGAGCTGGTGGCCTCGGTGTCGTCGGTGGGGCCAAAGATGGAGTAGCCGTCGCGGTTCTGGTAGAGAGCGAAGGCGCCGGGCCACACCGCCAGGGGGTAGAAGGCGAAGCCACCTTCGTCGCCCGCCTTGATGAACATGTCGATGGTGAAGGGCGCCGCGATGTCGAGGGAGCTGGTGTCGATCTCGACGCAGTCGGGGTCTTCGCTGAAGGTGACCCCGAAGTCGCCAGCGGTGGTGCCGAGCACGCCGGGGCCGCAGCCCACCGCCAGGAGCAGGAGGAACGGGGAGGCGAAGGGGTGGTGGGTACGGCTGCGCATCGGGTCCTCCGGGCTGCTGGGGGCCAGGATACCACCCCTTCCCCGAATGAGGCCATGGGCTGCGGGGTGCCGCCCCAGGCCGGGGCCTCAATCTACGAGGAATTGACGCTGTGCACCACACGGGGTGGCGCCGAGGCCGCGCGGTCAGTCCATGTGACCACAGCGCTCGCGCTTGGTGGACAGGTAGCGCTCGTTGTGCGGGTTGGGCTCGATCAGCAGGGGGATGCGCCCCGAGACCTGCACCCCGCAGGCCTGCAGGCCCGCCACCTTGTCGGGATTGTTGGTGAGCAGCCGGACCGAGGCCACGCCCAGGTGGCCGAGGATGGCGGCAGCGCCGTCGTAGCTGCGCGTGTCGCTCTCGAAGCCCAGCGCCAGGTTGGCCTCGACGGTGTCGAGCCCGCGCTCTTGCAGCGCGTAGGCGCGGATCTTGTTGACCAGGCCGATGCCGCGGCCTTCCTGAGGCAGGTAGACCACCGCGCCCGCTTCGGAGGCGGCCACGTACTGCATGGCGGCCTCGAGCTGCTCGCGGCAGTCACAACGCAGCGAGTGCATGACGTCGCCCGTGAAGCACTGGCTGTGCAGGCGCACCGGCAGCTGCTCGGCGCCCTGCAGCGCGCCGCGGGAGAGCACGGCGTATTCTTCACCCGTGGTGGTATCGACGAAGCCGTGGATACGGAATTCACCGAAGGTGGTGGGGAGGGTGGCGGATCCACCGAGGTGCACGCTCGGGATCGAGCGGGGGATGATGGTCCTGAGCTTGGCAGCGCTACCGCTCATGGTTCTTCTCGCGCGAAGGGACTCGACGAAGCCCGGGGCCGCTAGGGTTGCCACCCCCTCGGCATCCGTCAAGCGCGATGGCATCTGGCGCTGCGCCTATAACAGGACCGCGGTAGGCCCGGCTACGAAGCAGAACGAGCGCGCCCCCCGAAGGAGACGCGCCCGCGCTGCGTCGGCGGTACGCCCCTGTGAGAGGGCGCCCGGACCATGACTCTCGGCTACTTGAGATCCTTGTTGAGGGCTTCCTTGAGCCCCTTGCCGGCGCGGAACACGGGGATGCGGCGCGCGGGGACGCGGATCTGGCTGCGGGTCTTGGGGTTGTGGCCCGTGAACTCGCGGCGCTGCGACACGGTGAAGGTGCCGAAGTCGGAGATGGTGACCTTCTGCTCGCCCGAGACCAGGGCCTCGGAGATGATGTCCACCAGGGTGTTGATGTAGAGGGCAGCGCGGACCTTGGGGATGTTGCACTGCTCGGCGAGCTTCTCGGTGAGCTGGGCTTTGTTCATGATGACTCCATCGCGGTGAGGGTCTTGGGGGTTGAAGAGAGGACCGTGTGGTCTCGGGAAGAACCTAAAATAACTAAAATAATCTTCGCTGGCGGAGCGGCTGGGCACCTGGATGCTGGAATCGCGGTTTGTGATCCGCCGGTCTCGGTGTACGAGGGTATATATAACCGAGCACCGTGCCTGAAAACATTTTTTATTCTTTTCTGGCGCGCCTGTGAAGGCCCGATATCAGCGCTATAACAATTATAGGAATAACGCTAAATACCACAAAAACTAGTGCTCATCGATGTCATCGGGCAGTGCGGCGTGCTTATGCAAAACGCCGCAGATCCAGGCTGCGCTGCAGGCAGCCGACCGCAAGCGCCCACCAGGTGGGCATCTCCGTCAGAAGCGAGGGCGGCGGACCTTTTCTGTGGCGGAGCCTACACCGACTCGCTGGTGGTGGGATCGTGCACCCAGCCTCCGCGCACCTGCAGGGCCTGGTGCAGCAGCTCCACCGAGAGCGGGAGCTGGCCGGGCTGCTCTCCATCGGCGTCCACCAGCAGGCTGGTGCCGGAGGGCGATGTGCAGCGGGCCTCCAGGCTGCGCACGGCGACCCGGAAGGCTCCGGGGGCTTCGTGGGAGGTCCCCCGGTACAGGCGCGGGAGGTTGGCCGCGGAGGAGAACGGCCCCAGGGGAGGCAGCACGGTGAGGTCGAGCCAGCCATCGAACATGGAGCCCCCGCGGCCCACGAGCATGCCACCACCACAGTAGTGCCCGTTGGCCACAAAGGCGTTCATGATGTCACCCTCCCACTGGCCCGGCCCCTCCGGGCCCTCCCACGACAGGTGCACCGGCTGAGGCTTGAAGCTGGCCAGGCTGCCGATGGTGGCGCCCAGGAAGGAGACGAAGCCGCCCAGCTTCTTGCCGGACCGGTTCACCCGGGCCACCACCTCGCCGGCGACGCCGAAGCTGGTCTCGTTGATGAAGAAGCGCTCGTTGCTGTCGCCTCCTGCGGTCGTGGCGCTCAGCTTGCCCACGTCGGCGCGCAGGGTGATGCCCGTGCTGGCGATCCAGAGGGCCTCGGCGGTGGCCTTGGGGATCTCCAGCGAGCGGATGAGGTCGCTGCCGGTGCCGAAGGGGACCACGGTGAACACCGTGCTGCCGGGGCCCCCGCCCGCCGGATCCATCAGCCCGTTGACCACCTCGTGGCAGGTACCGTCGCCGCCCACCGCGGCCACGATGTCGAAGCCCTCGTCAGCCGCGACGCGGGCCAGCTGGCTGGCGTGTCCGGGGCCTTCTGTGAGGCGCACGTCCCACTTCTCGAAGGCGCGATCCGCCAGGTGGCGCAGGCGATCGGCCTCGCGGCCCGCCCGCCCCGCAGCCGCGCGTGGATTGACCACCAGGCAGATGCTGTCGCTCTTGTTGCGTGTGCGGGAGTCTCGGGCGCTGTCTTGCTGCGAGGACTCGGTCATGGTGGGCTCCGGCGGGATCGCGGGGTGGAGTCAGTCGCTGGAGGAGAGGAGCAGATCGATGGGATCCAGGACCTGGGCGCCGGCGCCGCGCAGCGCTGCCCTGCAGGCTGCGTCTGCCACGGCCACTGGCTCGTCGGGGAAGGCGGCCGCAGCTTCGCGGGACAGCTCGGCTGCCAGGTCGGGGTGCACCCGCGCCAGGGGGCCGTGACCGCCACAGCAGGCAGGTGCGGGGTGGATGGCGCTGCCCGGGATCTCGGCCTGGCCGTGACAGGCGAAGATGGGACCGTCCCACTGGGGGGGCGCCAGGTCTCCGAGCCAGCTCAGATCGACGCTGGCGGCCTCGAGGACGGATCGGCAGCTGCTGCAGCCGGTGATCGCCCGGCGCCCTCGCAGCAGGGCCTGGACCGCGGCCAGGTGGGCGGCGGCGGCAGCGGGGTGGTCGAGCAGCGCTGCGCCGAGGTGGTCGGTGGTGGTCAGCGCCGCGACGGGCTCGCCCAGCCTGGCCGAGAGCCCGGCAGCCCAGCCGCGACCGTCGCACTGCACCGCCACCAGCTCGCCTTCGCCCTGGATCGATCCGAGGCCCGCGGCGGCCGCGGGGCTGCCGCTGGAGGCTCGGGCTTGACGGAGCAGGGATGGGACCTCCATCTGGTACTTGCAGTGGCGCTGGCAGGCTCCACACTCCGTGCACAGCGCCGCGGCGCTGGCGGCCTGGTCCATGGGGAGCTGACCGCGGCCCGCCAGCAGCAGGACCAGCATGATCTTGGCGGGGGTGGCGGCTTCGAGGCCGGTGGCCACAGCCACCGGGCAGACGTGGCGGCACAGCTGGGGGCAGTAGGCGCAGGTCTCCAGGCCGTCAGCCATGCTGCACCTCGCTGGTGGAGGGTGACAGGCGGTGGTGCGCCGTGGCGCCTGCGCTCCCTCCCGCTCTCGCCTGCAGCCCGGGAGTGCGCGCTGGCGGGGCCTCTGCGGGGGTTGGCTCCGCGCCGTGCCGCTCGGTCAGCCAGCGGGCCAGGCCCGGGGCGGCGGCGCCTGTGAGGGTGAGGCGCAGCTTGGAGATGCCTTGGAGCTGCAAGCCGGCCGGGCGCAGGCCCCGCCGCAGCAGGCCGCGAGCCTCGCCCCAGGGGTCGGTGGTGGACAGCTGGACGGCTGCGCGCGGGGCGTCCAGCGGGACCACCGGCACCTCCACCAGCTCCGCTCGGGCGTCGCGCAGCAGCCCCCAGCGCAGGTCGGGACCTGCGGCCGAGCGCGGTGCCACACCCAGCCTGGTGGAGCGTCCGTCAGGGAAGCGGGCCTGCAGGCCGAAGAAGGGGACCTCGTGGCGGTCGAAGGCTTCGACGCGCCAGGCCCGCAGCCAGTCAGCCAGGGGGCGGTCCGGTCGGACCCGCAGAGCGTAGCCCTGCGATGCGAGGCTCTGCTCGAGATCGGTGACGGACGCCTGCGGATCCACCTCTGCCAGGAGATCGTGGGCCTGCAGTCGGAACAGCGGCCCGGCGCTGCTGGGGGGTGGAGGGCCTCGCTGACCCGCCGGAGGGGCCCCGAACAGCCGCCCAGGGTTCATGACGCCGGCCGGGTCCAGGGCCCGCTTGCGCTCGTGGTACACCCGCAGCGCGTTGCCGAGCTCGCGGGTGGCCGCCGCGGCCTTGAGCTGACCCACGCCGTGGTGGTGGGTGACGGTGCCGCCAGCGCGCCGCGCCGCCTCCAGCGCATCGGCCCAGGTGGCGTCGTAGCGGTCCAGATCGCCGGCACCGGCGAAGGAGAAGTAGATGGAGCAGCCTTCGGGGTAGGCGTGGCTGAAGTGGGCCATGACCGCGGTGTGTCGGGCCAGAGCTGCGCGCACCGCGTCGTAGAGCCCGGGCAGCCGCGACCAGGTGGTGGCCACCTCCATGGTGTCGGCGAAGGCGCCTCGCGCGAAGATGGGGGAGAGCTTGTAGGACACCGCGTGCCGGTGGGAGTACCAGTGCTCGCCCGGATCGGCGCCCAGGTCGCGGCCGGAGGAGAGCAGGGGAGCGGCGGCGTCAACTTGTGCCCTGACGATGTCGGGCTCTCCCTCCCAGCCCACGATGAGCATGACCTGTTCGCCCAGCCCAGCGGCCAGGCGGTTGAGCAGCCTGGGCAGCGCCAGCACCGCCGACAGCTCGCGGTGGCGCAGGGCGTCGACGCGCTCGACCGCGGAGAACAGGCGCCCCAGGGCGGCCTTGCCGAGCTGGCTGGTCAGCCCCCTGGAGCTCGCCCTCTTCTCGGAGCTGAGCTTGCCGCCGATGCGGGTGTCCACGGGACAGTACAGGCGCATGGCCGCCGGCCACAGCTCAGCCTGCATGATGGCGCGCATGGCTTCCCAGGCGGGCTCCAGGGCGCTGAAGGCGTAGCCCCGGAGCGCGCGATGGGCGGGCAGGGGCACTGTGCGGAAGTCCACCTGGGTGATGATGCCCAGGGTGCCCTCGCTGCCCATGAACAGGGGGCCCAGGTCTTCCTGGCCCGCTGCGGTGTGCATGCCCGTGAGCCGGGTCCCCTCGGTGGTGGCGACGCGCATGCCCAGGACCATGTCCTCGAACTTGCCGTACAGGCTGGAGAGCTGTCCGGCGGAGCGCGCCGCGGCCCAGCCACCCACCGATGAGCACCAGATGGACGACGGGCTGTGGCGGGTGGCCATGCCCATGCCCTCCAGCCGGTCTTCCAGGATCTGTCCCAGCAGGCCCGGCTCGGCGCTGGCGACCTGGCGGGCCCTGTCGACGCCCAGCAGGCGGCGCATGCGCTTGAGATCCACGACGATGGTGCCCGGGTGACCAGTGGCGCCGCCGCAGACCCCGCTGCCCGCACCGTAGGGCACCAGCGGCACACCGGCCTGGGCGGCCCAGCGCAGCAGCTCGAGCACCTGCTCGTGGGACTCCGGCCAGCAGACGACCTCGGGCGGTCGCGGGATGTGGCCCTGGCTGAACGATAGGGTGTCCCGCGGCCACAGGTCCTTGCTGGCGGCAAGGAGGTGGAGTGGGTCGGCCGAGGCCCTGGGGACCCGCCGTCGAACCTCGCTTAGGAGCTTGCTCATTCTCCTGGTCTAGATGGCCTCGGAGGAAATGGCAAGCCATTCCCCCGCGCCTGCGGCGCTCCCCATGGCCCGCCGAAGGCCCGGGAGCCTCTCCCCAGAACCCAAGACACCCGGCTCGCGTGGTGAGCCGGGTGTCGAACAGGGTCGCGGGTTTCTTCACCGCCGGTCCCTGGCATCGCTTGCGTCTGTCTCCGCCCGCTGGTGAAAGCAGGAAGCGTGCCAGCAGCCTCGAATACACAGAAGCCCATGGTATAACGGGATATTATTTCTACAGGTGACTTCTGGTGCAGGTCTTGACGGTGCAAATCGAGACATTCATGTCGTGGTCCCTGGCGGCCTTGCCTCCACCACACCGCTCTGGGTCGATGATAGCAGGCCTTGCAGGTGCGATAACAGTCGCCAGGCCTGGCGCCGGACCAACCCCGACACCCGTGCCTCGGATCGGGGATTGCCTGCGCAAAGAAAGCAGGAAAAACGCTGTATATCAGGATCCGGTGCCGGCCATGGCGTGGAGGTCACGGTGGATCGGGCAGGGCCCAGGCTCCCAGGTCGCAGGCCATGGAGTCCACCAGCTCGCGGTGGCTGGCCATGCTCGCCAGGCGCGCGTTGACCGCGCGGAGCTGGGCGTTCATGCCGCGCACGGTGGCCTGCAGCAGCCCCCATGCCATGCTACGCGAGATGGGATCGTCGTCGGGTTCCAGCAGCTTGAGAGGCAGCAGCAGGCAGCGGCTCGGCTCGGCCGCGGCGATGGTCGTGGGGTGCCGGCGGCCGCCCAGCGCAGCGGCGTGGGCCAGCAGGGCCAGGGGCTGGGTGTAGGCGATGACCTCCTGGCGTCGGTCGGGTCGCAGCTTGCTGATGCGCACCCGACCTTCGAGCAACAGGAAGAGCGTGCGAGGATGCTGCCCTTCGTGCACCAGCGCGTAGCTGGTGGAGTAGCTGCGCAGCTGCACCCGCTTGTGCAGCCATCGGCTCTGTTCCGGATCCAGCGGGCCCAGCATGGCCGACAGGGACTGGACGGCCTCGCCCTTGTTCATGAGCGTCTCCTGAGCCGCAGCGACGACCACCAGGAGCGGGCGCGTTCGTCGCGGTCCTGGGGCACACCGCGCAGCAGCGTGGGGTCCAGCGCGGCCGCGGCGATGCGGTCCATCATGTCGCCGATGCGTGCGGACAGGCCGCGAGCCGCGATCCTCAGCACCCAGCAGGCCAGCGGGTCGGCCTGGGCAGCCAGCGCCCGGTAGCGCTCCCTGGGGAGCACCAGCAGCAGGGCCCTCTGCTTGCAGATCGCGGTCGCGGAGCGCGGGGCGCCGTCCAGCAGGCCCATCTCGCCGAGCACCTCGCCCGGACCGCTGCGGCCCAGGGCCAGCTGGCCCCCGTCGGCGATCTGCACGGTGACCTCGAGCGAGCCGGACAAGACCAGCACCAGGTGGTCGGCGGCCTCGCCCTGGGAGAACAGCAGCTCACCAGGTTCCATGCGGCGCTGTTCCGTTAGCGCCAGCAGCCGCCGCCTCTCTCGGGAGTGCAGCCGCGAGGGCTCTTCCATTCGCTGGAGCAGGGTGCTGGCGGAGGCCATGGCCATGCCGGCCAGTATAGTCTCCGCGCCTGGAGATCAGTGCCCGCGCGGGTGTCGCGGCTCCCCGCCGATGATCTTTTTGGTGAAGCCACAGGGAGGGCGGGGGCTTACGCTTGACAAGCCTCGCGTCGGTCGATGACTATCCCCGCGTACAAGGAGTCGGCGTGGCACTCACCATCGAGGAATATGGGCTGCTGGAGGACTTCACGGTCCTCTTCTCCGGTGGGCTCGACAGCACGGCGGTGCCGCTGGTCGTGGGTCCGCACACCCGCGGCGGGGTGCACCTGCTCACCTACATGCACCGCAGGGGTTCGTTCTTCAACGACTGGTCCCGCAACCAGATCGGGCCGCTGCAGAAGGTGCTGGGTGAACGCGTGGAGCACCACCTCATCGACCACACCGACACCTGGAACGAGATCTGCGCCAGCCGCATGGTGCGCGACGCCATCAAGTACAGGGGACACTTCGTCTGCTGCCTGTCATGCCAGTGCGCCATGGCCACCGAGTCCATCATCTACGCCATCGAGCGCAACATCACCAACACCTTCATCTGCTCCAGCGTGGGCGGCGAGTACGCCGTGATGTCCATGCCCGTCACGCGCCTCCGCAAGCAGGAGTTCTATCGGCGCTTCGGCATCCGCTACAACGCGCCCTTGCTCGACATCGGCATGGGCAAGCCCGAAGAGCACGAGGTGGTGGACGCCGCAGAGCTGCTGCCGGGCTGGGGCGCGCGGCGCAGCCACAACGGCCACCAGCCCATCTGCCTGCTGGGCTTCCAGCACGGCCTCGACATCATCGCCGACATGCACACCACCTACGATCCGGGCAAGGTGTCGCGCTTTCTGCTGGACAAGTTCGAGATCATGGAGCGCATCGTCCGGCGCCGCCTGTGCGACAAGGGCTTCGACGACCGCGAGCTCATCGCCGCCAACCATGAGAAGCACGACCGTGAGCAGGCCCGCATCGACGCCCTGCGCGCCGAGCGCGGCATGCAGCTGCCTGCGGCCCACTGCTAGCAGTGCTTGGGCTCCGGGTTGGGGCTGCATGCGCTTCGACAAGGCCGGAGCGTCGCCAGCTCGCGTCGCCCGTCCCCGGGCTCTCCAGGGCTTCCGATCCGCGGGTTGGAACAGGCGCTGCAAGCAGGCACAGAGGAGCCGTCCTATGTCCGATACCCCGCCGATCGTAGTCAATGTACAGACCGCGCCCGTGGAGACCATGTGCCAGGAGCCATGGGGTGGCAGC
>CAZEJJ010000092.1:0-31056 GCA_964512185.1 uncultured Enterobacterales bacterium
GGCGGGGCGCGCCGCCCCCGCCGCCGCCCGCCCCGCCCGCCGCGCGCCGGCCCCCGCGCCCCGCGCCCCCCGGCCCGAGCCCCGAGAACTGGCGAAGCCCGAGGCTAGGCGAGCGCCTTGAGCTTCTCGAAGCTGCTGGCGTCGACTTCGGCGTGCAGGCTGTTGCCGTGGGCGTCCATGGTGACGAAGCAGGGGAAGTCCTCGACCTCGAAGTGCCACATGGCCTCGGGCACACCGAACTCCTCGAGGTAGTGCACGCCAGGCACGCTGGTGACACAGCGGGCGCAGTACTGGGCCGCGCCGCCCACAGCGTTCAGGTAGACCCCCCCGTGCTCCTGCAGGCCGGCCAGGGTGCGGGCGCCCATGCCTCCCTTGCCGATCACGGCACGCAGCCCGAACTTCTTCATGATGTCGGCCTGGTAGGGTTCCTCGCGAATGGAGGTGGTGGGGCCGGCGGCCATGACCTTCCACTGGTCGCCCTGCTTGAGCATCACGGGCCCGCAGTGGTAGATCACCCCGCCCTGGATGTCCACGGGGCTGTCGGCGCTCATGTGGTGGTGGTGGAAGGTGTCGCGGCCGGTATGGATCAGGCCGGACAGCAGGACCACGTCGCCCACCTTCAGGGCGCGCACCTGCTCCTCGCTCAGGGGCGTGCGCAGGCGCACCACCTGGGAGCCCTCGCCGCCGAGGCCGCCCTCTTCGCCGGGCTTGAGCAGGCTGGTGGGCGCGGCAGGGCGCTCGTAGTCCCAGCCCATCAGCTCGAAGCTGCGGGCGTCGAGGCGGAAGCCGTGGCGCCGGAAGGCCCAGCAGTTGTAGACCACCGACACGAAGAAGCTGGCAGGCAGGCGGTTGCGCTTGCCGATCTTGCAGCCCAGCACGGTGATCTCACCGCCGAAGCCCAGGGTGCCGATGCCGAGGGTGTTGCCGGCGTCCATGATGTCGTCTTCGAGGGCGCCGAGCAGCGGATCTGGGTTGGCGTCGTCGAGAGCCCTGAGCAGCTGTTCCTTGGCCAGCTCGTAGGATCCCGTGCGATCACCCCCCACACCCACGCCCAGGAAGCCGGGTGAGCAGCCTTGGCCCTGCGCTGCGTACAGCGCGTGCAGGATGCACTTGCGCACGCCGGCCAGGTCGCGCCCGGCCTTGCCCACGCCGGCGAGGGTGGCGGGCAGGGTGTACTGGGCGCTCTTGTTCTCGCTGCCGCCCCCCTTGAGCACCAGCCTGACGTGCAGGTGCGGCTGCCGCCAGGCCTTGAACTTGATGACCGGGTAGAGCGTGCCCTCGTTGCCCTCGTTGGCACCCGTGACCGCGTCCACCGAGTTGGGCCGCAGCAGGCCCTCCTGGGTGGCGCGCCGCAGGGCCAGCTTGATCTGCTCAGCGGCCGTGATGGTGTCGAAGCCGAGAGGGTGCTGGACACGGAAGTTGGGCATGCCTGTGTCCTGGCAGACCGGCGCGCTGTCGACCCGCGCCATGTCCACGTTGACGGCGATGGCGGCGTTTGCGATGGCGTTGCGGGTGCCCGCGCTCTCCACGGCCCGGCCACGGGCGAGGGCCTGCATGGCGTCGTCGGACAGGCGGGTGGTGGTGCGGACGATGAGCTCGTGGATGCGGTCCTGGAAGGCTTGCATGTCAGCTCCAGCAGCGCCCCCCCTGCCCGCGCAGGCGAGGCAGGGTGGAACAGCGCAGGTTGGTGCGGTCAGTGGGTGGCGCAGGCGTCGTTGGCAGCGCCGGGTGTTCCCAGGTCGCCTTCACCGTAGGCGCTGGAGGCTTCGCACCAGCTGCTGCCGTCATCGTTGTCGCCTGCGTCGAGGTGGGCGGGATCGAGGGCCATGGAGGCCCCCTCGGGGTCGGGGAAGCTAACCCCGTCGTCCCAGGCCACCCGGTCGAATGTGACCTCACCATGCGCCAGGACAAGCTCGTCGGATCCATTGGACATGGAGAAGTCCAGGTAGCTGTAGGCATAGTCCACCGCGACGCCGCCGTTGACGCGATCGTCGGCGTTGGCACCCAGGACCAACCAGGCACCGGCGTCCAGCAGCAGCGAATCGGCCACCGTGAAGCCTTCGCCGCCGTCATCGGAGACGGCCAGACCCCGCAGATCCACGCCTTGCTCCAGGGGGTTGTGCAGCTCGAACCACTCGCCGTTGTCGTCGTAGACGGCTTCGGGGTTCTGCATGACCTCGGTCACCAGCAGCTCGGCTTCCAGCAGCTGCCACAGGCAGAGGTGCTCGCCGCAGTCTTCGGCGAGGCCATCGTAGCCTTGCAGGTCCTCGGCGCTGCGGGGCTGGAGCACGAATTGCTCGCCATCGAACCACAGCAGACCCTGGATGGTGTCGAGGCTCGCTCCCGTGAGCGCGGTGGAGGCGTGGTAGAGCTCCCCTACCTGCAGCCCACCGGTCAGCAGCCAGCTTCCGTCGCCGCCCTGGGCCACGGTGACCTGGGAGAGGCCCACCAGCATGCCCTCGTAGGCTTCGGCGGTGGCGGGATCCAGCAGGGCATCCAGCTCGACGCTCACCGCGTCGGGCACGGCCCCGTCGCCGTCCTCGAGGTAGGCGGAGCCCACCTCGCCCAGCTCCAGCAGGCTGAGGCTTCCGTCGCCCTGTTTCGGGGGCTCCTGGTCGGCGCCGCGCTCCATGAAGGTCCCGCTGAGCGCGAGCAGGGAGCCTTCCTCGAGATCGTCCACCTGTGCCCCGGCCAGCTCGACCCACAGGCCGTTGAGGGTGTCACCGCCAGCGGGATCGGCCACGTGGAAGCCGCGGTCGGCTCGCGGCCCCACCATGACCACGTCGCGCAGGCGGACCTGGGTGCCCTGCTCCACCTCCCCGGACTGCAGCTGCGTGATGCTGGCGTCCTGGAAGGGATCGTGGTCGGTGTCGGTGTCGGTGTCGGCGTCGGTGTCCGAGTCGGTGTCGGCGTCGGACTCGGTGGCGCTGTCGCTGTCGAGCTCGGAGAGACGCTGGTCGTCTTTGCCGCCGCGGCAGGCGAGCGCAGTGACGAGCAGCAGGATCAGCGCTGTCGAGGCGTCGAGGGGTCGCATGGCTGCGCGATCTCCTTGCGGAGGCGGTGGTAGGGATCAGGCCGCTCGGGGCGGCCGCTGGCGGGCGTGGACCGGGCACAGGTTTGCATGCTCGGAAGATAACTGGTAGGCATCCTGACACATCATGCCCTGAGGATGTACAGGAGCAAGCCATGCGCACTCTCCTCCCGTTGTTCCTGCTCGCGCTCGTCGCGTGCCCCGACCCCACCGGCGCTCCTGGACCCTCCCAGGATCTCGATGCCGAGGAAGAGACCCCTCCCGGCCAGCCCGCCGAGGCCATCGCCGCGCTGCCGGCAGCTCCCGGCTCCGCCCCTGGCAGTCCCATGGCCGATGTCTCTGTGGCCGAGGGCGAAGGTGTCCTGCTCTCCGGCACAATCAGCTATCCCGGCGAAAAATCGGGCCGGGTGCGCGTCGACTTCCTCAAGGTCGAGGGCGCACGGCCTCCGCAGCTGGCGAGCACCCTCGAGCTGCCCCAGCTGGGCGACTGGTCTCTCGAGCTTCCCAAGGAGTACGGCGATGTGCGCATCGTCGGCTTCATCGACCAGACCGGCGATGGCCCCAGCGAAGACGATCCAGCGGCCGCCTGGCCTGAGCTCGTCACCGTGGGGCTCGAGGCCGTGCCAGCTCTCAACATCGTGCTCTCCGACGAGCCCGATCTCGGGGCCCTCACCCCGGGCGGTCCTCCGCCCGATGTCCCCCACGGTGAAGGCGCCCCCGTGGGCGAACCGCCACCCTCGAGCGTCGATGGTCCTCCGGGAGGTGAGCCCGGGGCCGTGGATGCAGAGGTCCCCGCGGAGGGTGAGCCCCCGCCGGCCGAGGGCGCCGCCCTTCCTGCTGAAGGCGCTGCCCCGCCGGCCGAAGGCGACGCAGCGGGAGGCGGCACCGAGCCGTGAGCGAGGAGTCCCCCGCCACGCCTGAGATCTCGGTCATCGTCCCCGTCTACAACGAGCGGGAAGACATCGATCGCCTGCACGAAGGCATCGCCGCCGCCCTCGACGGCCTGGAGTTCGAGGCGCTGTACGTGAACGACGGCAGCACCGACGGCACCACACAGCTGCTAGACGCCATCGCCGAGCGCGATCCACGGGTCAAGGTGGTGCACTTCCTGCGCAACTACGGCCAGACTGCCGCGCTCACCGCGGGCTTCCGCAACGCCAGGGCGCCGGTCATCTGCACCATGGACGCCGACTATCAGAACGACCCGGCGGACATCCCCATGATGATGGAGCACCTGGAGAGCTCCGACGTGGTCTGTGGCTGGCGCAAGGACCGGCAGGACGCCACCGTCACACGCCTCATCCCCAGCCGGGCGGCCAACTGGCTGATCTCCAGGCTCTCCAAGGTCCCGCTGCACGACTACGGCTGCACCCTGCGGGTATACCGTCGCGAATTCGTCGAGGACATCCCTCTCTATGGCGAGATGCACCGCTTCATCCCCATCTACGTCACCTGGGCGGGAGCGAGGCTCACCGAGGTGCCGGTGCGGCACCACGCCCGCAAGCACGGCGAGACCAAGTACGGCCTCGAGCGCATCTTCAAGGTGCTGCTGGACCTCACCACCCTCAAGTTCCTGCGCGACTTCTTCGTCACGCCCATCTACTTCTTCGGCTTCGTCGGCTTCATGCTGGTCTTTGCCGGCCTGTTCTCCGGCGTGGTGGCCATCCCCTGCTGGTACCTGCTGGATCAACCCCTCATCGCCGCCTGCCTCACCATCACCGCTCCCATGCTGAGCATCTTCGGCGTGGTGGAGATCACCCTCGGCATCATCGCCGAGGTGCTGATCCGCATGCACTACGAGATCCAGGGCAAGAACCCCTATAAGATCCGCCGTACCAGGAATATGGACCAGCCGGCCGTATAGCAGCGCGGGGCGTGAATCATGTGCGGCATCGCCGGTATCTTCCGCTTCGGCGTCCCCCCCGAGCTGGCACCTCTGGACCGCATGCGCGACGTGCAGGGGCACAGGGGGCCCGACGACGCCCGGTCACAGCGCTTCCGCCAGGGTGGGCTGGCCACCGTGCGCCTCGCCATCATCGACCCGGCGCGGGGCCAGCAGCCCCTGTGCGACGCCTCGGGGCGCTACTGGGTGGCGCTGAACGGGGAGATCTACAACCACGCCTCGCTGCGCGCAGCCGCCCGCGATCGGGGCGCAGAGTTCCGCACAAGCTGCGACACCGAGGTGGTGGCGGAGCTGGTGGCGGAGCTGGGAGTGCGCGGGGCGCTGGAGCGCTTCGAGGGCATGTTCGGCCTGGCGGTGTTCGATCGGCAGGACGAGCAGCTGTGGCTGGCCCGGGACCGCATGGGCGAGAAGCCACTGCACTACCACCGCTGCGCCGACGGCACCTTCCTCTTCGCCAGTGAGCTCAAGGGACTGTTGGTGCATCCTGCCGTGCCTCGCACGCTCGACCCCGCCGCGCTGGGCGCCTACCTGTTGTTCGAGTACGTGCCCACTCCGCGCACCATCTACAGCGGTATCCACCGCCTGGAGCCCGGCAAGCTGCTGCGCCTGAGCCGGCATGGGCTGCAGCAGGAGCGCTTCTGGGAGCTACCCCACCCCGAGGGCGGCCGCGGTGCGCTGGGCGATATGCAGGTCTGGTCCAGGCGCATCGCGGCGGCCTTCGAGGCCTCGGTCCTGACCCGTCGCGAAGCGGACGTGCCCGTGGGTGTAGTGCTCTCCGGCGGCCTGGACTCCACAGCCGTGCTGGCGCTGGCCGATCGCGGCCGGCGACGGAAGCAGGCGGAGCGCTCCCACAGCTTCACGGTGACCATGCCGGAGCAGCCGAGCTTCGACGAGGCGGCCCCGGCGCGGGTGCTGGCCGAGCACTACCACACCGTGCATCACGAGTTCCCGCTGGTGGCCAGCGACCTGCCCGACATCCTCGATGCCATCGGAGAGGGCCTGGACGAGCCGCTGGGAGACTCCAGCCTGGTGGCCACCTGGTGGTTGTACCGCCACGTCAGGGACGCCGGCTTCAAGGCGGTCCTGTCGGGCGACGGCGGTGATGAGCTGTTCGGGGGCTACCCCACCTACCTGGCCCATCGCTGGGCGCGACCGGCGGCACGTGCCGGCCCGCTGCTGTCCCGACTCGCGCGGCGGCTGCCCGTCTCCTACGAAAACGTGTCGCTGGACTACAAGGCCCGGCGCTTCGCCGCCGGGCTGGGCCTGCCCCTGCCCCGCCGCAACCAGGTGTGGCTGGGTGCCTTCCTGCCCGACGAGCTGCCGCCCACGCTGGCCAGGGATCCCTGGCCCGAGGTGGACGCCCACGGCCGCGCCAGCGAAGGCCTGTCGCCTGTGTGCCGCGCCCTGTACCTGGACCAGCGGCTCTACCTGGGCGACGGCGTGCTGGTCAAGGTGGACCGCGCCTCCCAGGCCCACGGCGTGGAGGTGCGCACGCCGTTCCTGAACCACGAGCTCGTGGAGCTGGCGGGGCGCTGTCCCGCGGGCCTCAAGGTGACCGGTCGCACCACCAAAGCCATCTGGCGCCACGCCGTCCGTCACATCCTGCCCGCCTCCCTGCTGGACCGGCCCAAGAAGGGCTTCGGCACCCCCGTGGGTCCCTGGCTGCGGGGACCCTGTGGCCAGCTCCTGGATGATCTGCCCGAGCGGGTGGAGCGCTGGTTTCCCCCCGATCAGCTCGGCGCCCTGATCCGCGAGCACAGCACAGGCCAGGCGGATCACCGCCGCCGGCTCTGGTCGCTCATCGTCCTGGGCCGCTGGCTGCACGGCCCCTGGGGACCGGGCCAGGCTCCGGGCTGCTAGCAGTGCTCGGGAAAGAGGCGGCAGGCTTGCCGCCGGCTCAGGTCGTAGCGAGAGCCTCCAGGGCCGTAGCGAGACGGGTTCTGCACAGTAACGACCGGCGGAGGCGTGCTTGCAACGCGTACGCAGTGACGCTGACAACTAGGTCCGTGTCGTTCGCCGCAAGCAGGGCGCGTCACGTGTGTTGCAGCAGTAAGCACTGGTGGGTTGCAGTAGACATGAGCCTTCCCGAGGGCTGCTAGGCCCCCGTCTGCTGGCCCACGAAGTAGGCGCGCGCGTTGGCGAAAGCAGCGAGGGGGGTGCCTTCGCGCATGTCGAGCCAGACCAGGTAGTCGCTCGCGTCGGTGAGCACATGGGCTGCCACCAGCATTCCGTCGGGGACGAAGTCGAGAGCGTCGAGCACAGCCGCGGCGCCCACCACTTGAGAGAGCAGGCCGAGCGCGCCGAAGCGGGCGCGGTGGGCGCGCCACAGGGCCCGCAGCACCTCGCGATCCGCAACCGCGATGCAGTTGTTCACGTCCAGCGGACCCAGCCCGCGGAGCTTGTTGTCCAGCAGCCGCTGCACCTTGTGCACCAGGGGCGGACGGCGTGCGGCTGGAGTGACGTTGCGATCCTGGCGCGACTGTCGGCGGCGCTCCTGGGCCACCTGCTCCTGCTGGGCCGCTACCTGCTTGGCGCGCTGGATGACGTCCTCAGCTGAGCGTGGGCGAACGGCGCGCCGGGAGAGCGCCTCGACCCGGCTGAGGGGTCGCTGGGGTTCCTCGGGCGCAGACTCTGCGGCCGGAGGCGGCTCGGAGAGCGCAGGCTCGGAGAGCGCAGGCTCGGCCCGCTGTGGTGCGGGCTGCGGAGGGCCGGCGCAGGCCACGGCGGCGCGGGCCAGCGCGCGCGCCAGGGCGACCGGGTCGTCCCCGGGCGGCTCAGGCTCGACGGGCTGGTCCATGATCTCCGGAGGCGCGGCCCCCGTGGCGACGGGCAGGCCCTGGCCAGGCGCGACGGGCGCGACGGGCGCGCCGGGCGCGACGGGCGCCACCTCCGCCACCGCGGCCACCGGGGCGGGAGGCGGCGAAGGCGGGGGGGCGGCCAGGACGGGGCGATCAGCGGGATCTGGAGGTGAGATGTCCGGATCGCCGCTGGTCATGTGCAACCGTGTGCGGGTGCTGCGGCCGCCGGGGCCCAGGGCGCGGGGCGTGGGAGCCGGAGGGCCATTGCGTGGGGCGGAGAAGAAGGGGTCGGTCATCTCGAGCACCGGCGGGAAAGCGGGAGGGCCCACGGGTTCCTCTTCTTCGAGTGGGATCTCGTCCATTCCGCCCTCGGCACTGGATGGCTCGAAGAGGCTGGCAAGCGGATCGAAGCCCTTGGGACGTCTCGACATGGGGACACTCGCTGTAGGAGGAGCGCGGACAGACCCCGCCTGGCAGAGCACCGCGCGTGCAGGCTGGCCGTTATTCTAGCCCCGATGGATGATTCCGCCACCCACCCTGCGGGACTGCCTCTCGACCGCGTGCGCGAGGCGGGCATGACACCCGTGCTGCTGGTGCGCCACGCGCGCACCTCCTACAACGCCAGGCGCATGCTGGTGGGCCGCCTGGACGTGCCCCTCGACCAGGAAGGCCGACGGCAGGCAAAGCTGCTGGCGACCCGCTTGGTCTCGCTGCGGGGCTGCGCTGTCTACTGTAGCCCCCTGCAGCGCGCTGTGCAGACCGCCAGCGCGCTGGGCGATCCGAAGCTGGTGCCCGATCTCGTAGAGGTGGATCACGGGCAGCTGGAGGGGCTGGCCGAGGCTGAGCTCGAGAGCCGGCACGCCGCCTTCCTGGCTCGCTGGGCGGTGGACCCGGAGCACACCCGGATCCCGGGGGGTGAGAGCCTCGGACAGGCCCTCGACCGTGCCCTGCCCGCCTTGACCGACATCGTCGCGCAGCAGAGCTCGGCGGCGCCCGTGGTGGTCTGCAGCCACCAGCTGGTCATCGCGACGCTGCTCTGCGCCGTGCAGGGCCTGTCGCTGGCTCGCTACAAGGACCTCACCTCGCGCACCACGGGCATCTCCTTGCTGGGCTGGTGTCCGGCTGCCTGGCGTGTCTTCTGCGTGGACGACCTGGCTCACCTCGAGGCAGGTCAGTCCCGGGCCGGAGCCTCCGCCAGCAGCCGACGCAGGCAGCCGGCGTCGAACTCGTAGATCTCGCGGCAAAAGTTGCAGGTCAGCTCGGCCTGGCCCTGTTCCTGGAGCAGCGCGCCGAGCTCCTCGCCGCCCAGCCCCCGCAGGATCTCGAGGCTGCGCTCGCGGCTGCACTGGCAGCGAAAGACCAGGCGGCGCTTGTCCAGCAGCTGTACGGGGAAGCCGCAGATCTCACCAGCCGAGACCTGCTCCAGGAGGGTGCTGAGATCCGCCTGGGGCAGGTGGCCGAAGAGGGACTGGAACAGCTCTGTGTCCTGGTCGGGCAGCTTCTCCACGAGCAAGCCGCAGGCCTGCCCGATCCCACCCCCGGCGTCGAGGCTGGCCCCCACACGGACGATCCCCACGGTCTGCTGGGATTGCTCCAGGTAGGCCTGCAGGGCACCCTGGAAGTCGGTATCGGCCAAGGTGGCAACGCCCCGGTAGAGCTCCCGCTCGGCGTCGTGCTTGATCACCAGCAGCAGCCCGCGCAGAGGCCGGGAGCAGCTCAAGCGCGCTGGAGTGAAGCGGCCGCGGGTGCTGCCGTCGGCGTTGACATCCACGGTGAGGGCGAAGCGCGGCAGCTCACCCTGGACCTGCAGCGTGATGCGCTCTTCGCCCTTGATCCAGGCGCTCATGAGCTGCGCGGCGACGAGGCCCTCGGCGGCGGCCAGCGCGGCCTCTCCGGCCAGGCCGTGGCGCCGCCGCAGCTCCTCGGCGGCGGCGCTGGCGTCCACAGCCAGCAGGCGCGCACCCGCCTCGTTGGCGAGACAGCTCTGGAAGAAGCCGTGGCGTCTGGACATGCGGCTCAGTCCATACGGGTGAGGGCCTCGTCCATGCGGCCGAGGAAGTCCTCTGCGTTGACGAAGCCGGTGACCGTGAGGTCGTCCATGGTGGTGCCGTCGGGCAGCACGAAGACCACCGTGGGGAGGCCCTTGACGTCGTACTTCTCGAGCATGGCCTCCACCTGGGGGTCCTTGGAGTCGGTGGCGTCGAACATGACCGGCACGAAGGACTCGGCTCGCGCGATGACCGTGGCGTCGCTGTAGGTGAAGTGTTCGAGCTCCTGGCAGGCGGCGCACCACTCGGCGGTGAAGTCGATGATCAGGGGCTTGCTGCCGGCTTGGGCCTGCTGCACCGCGGTGGGCTCGTCCGAGAGCCACTCGATGTGCGGGCCCTGGGCTCCGGCGCCTGAACCGGAGGACAGCTGCAGGGGCGGCAGGATGAAGCCGTGGGTGGCCATCAGGCCCAGCAGCAGCCAGGCGCCCACGAGGCCCGCCACCACGGCGTAGAGCTTGGTGGCGCGCTCCACCACGAAGCCTTCGCTGCCGTCCCTGGGCCAACCGAAGATGGCCGTGGACAGCAGCACCGCGGCGGTGAGCAGGGCCGTGGCCCAGTCGGGCAGGTGGGCGTGGATGAAGTAGATGGCGCCCAGCAGCATGATCACGCCGAAGATGCGCTTGACGGATTCCATCCAGGGGCCGGGGCGCAGCAGGGCGCTGGAGAAGATGCCCGCCACCAGGAAGAGTACGCCCATACCCAGGGAGAAGGCCAACATCAAGGCCACACCCAGCATCAGCTCTCCGCCCGCACCCACCAGCACCATCAGGCTGACCACCACGGGGCCAGAACAGGGGCCCGCCACCACGGCGCCCACCATGCCCACTACGAAGGCACCGGCGTAGCCTGCGCCGCCCATCTGGTTGAGCTTGGTGGACACACCCGAGGGCATGGCCACGTCGAAGATGCCGAACATGGCGAGACCCATGGCCGCGAAGAAGGCCGAGACGGAGCCCACTACCCAGATGTTCTGCATCCAGCCACCGAAGAGCGAGCCGGTGAGGGCGGCGGTGATGCCCAGAGCGGTGTACACCAACGCCAGCCCCGCCACGTAGGTGAGTGACAGGGAGAAGGCCTTCATGCGGCTACCCGAAGCGCGCGCCCCGATGATGCCGATGGTGATGGGAATCATGGGCAGCACGCAGGGGGTGAGGCTCACCAGGAAGCCAGCCCCGAAGACGAACAGCACCAGCCAGAACAGCCCCTTCACACGCATCTGCTCGAAGGTGTTGCCCTGACCTGCGGTGGAAGAACCGCCCGCCGCTTCGGCCTGCGGCCTGGCGACGGTGGCCTGGGCCTGGGGCTCGCCCCCCAGGCTGATCTCGAGGGTGAAGTTCTCGTCGCGGGGCATCAGGCACAGGTTGGCCTTGCAGGCCTGGTATCCCACCGTGACGGGCACCTGGTGGGTGCCGGCGGGGCCGGTGAGGGCCAGGGTGGCCAGGAAGTCGCCGCCGATCTCCTGCCGCTCCATGCCGGTGTTGGGATCGGTGAAGGCATGGGCCGGTGGGAAGGTAGCGGCACCCGCCTGCACCGGCGCGCCCTCCTTCAGCTCGATGAAGGTCATGGTCTGGTTGACGTGCCAGCCTTCCGCCTGGAAGAAGCCCACCCGTACCTCGCCAGCACCCGCCAGGACCCGCACCCCCACCGGATCGTCATCGGTCAGGGTGGGGCGGGCGCCGAACTCGGCGAGATCGACGCCGTGGGATGGGGCCTGGCCCGCCACCACGGTGAGCGTGACCGGGACGGACTGCTCGCGGGGCAGGTAGCAGAGTCCGCCCCTGCAGCCCTGGTAACGCACCTGGACGTCGAGCTCGTGCTCGCCGGTTGAGATGCCCGCTGGGGCCGTGACCGCCAGCACCATGGTGACGGTCTCGTGGTACATCTCACGCTTCTTCTCGGGGAAGGCGGGATCGGGCTCCAGCACACCCAGGGGCAGATCCAGCTCTCCGGGTACAAAGCCCTGGGGATCGTCCATGCGCACCTCGATCATGTCGCGGTACACGTGGTGATCCTCGGGCACCACCAGGATCACCTCCAGCTGACCTGCGCCCCCCGCGGGCAGATCGGCCCCCGCGATCTCTACCCGGAAGGGATCCTCTGCCGCGGGGGCCTGGGCCAGGGCGCGGCAGGGCAGGAGCGTGAGCAGTGCCAGGAGCAGGGAGCGCAGCATGGGGGGCATCGGACACCGGTGGAGCGGGTTGGTCTGGCTGGCATACAGCTAATCAGCGAGGGCAGCGGGTCAACGGGGCGCAGCTACGGGCGCGGCGGAACGCTTGCCCCCTCTGTATGCCCGTGTGAAGGAAAGCTCCCCCCAGGCCTCCCCCCAAGGCAGCATGCCCCTTCTGCAAGGCCCCCTCCCCTCGCCTCTCCGGAGCGTCCACATCATGGGCATCTGCGGCACCGCCATGGGCTCGCTGGCGGCCATGCTGGTGGACGCCGGCTTCACTGTCACCGGCAGCGACTCCGCCGCCTACCCGCCCATGTCCGACGTGCTGCGCGATCTGGGCGTCGAGGTGATGGAGGGCTTCAGCGCGAGCAACCTGGACCACCAGCCCGACCTGGTGGTCGTGGGCAACGTGGTGCGCGCCGTCTACGACGAAGCCCGGGCGCTGCTGGCGGGTGACCTGCTGTACTGCTCTTTTCCCCAGCTGCTGGGAGCCCTGTACCTGGACGACACGCGGCCGCTGGTCATGGCGGGCACCCACGGCAAGACCACCTGCACGGCCATCGCCGCGTGGCTGCTGGAGTCCGCGGGCCGCTCCCCGGGCTACCTGGTGGGCGGCGTGGCGCTCAACCTGCAGCGCACCGCCCGGGCCTGCGGCGCCCCGGCTGGCGTGCCCCGGCACTTCGCCATCGAGGGCGACGAGTACGACACGGCCTTCTTCGACAAGCAGCCCAAGTTCGTGCACTACCGCCCGCGCACCGGCATCTTGACCAGCGTGGAGTTCGACCACGCCGACATCTACCGGGACCTGGATCACGTCAAGCAGGCCTTCCGCCGCTTCGTGGATCTCATCCCCGCCGACGACGGCTGCCTGGTGGCCTGCTGGGAGCACGAAAACGTGCGCGATGTGGCGCAAGGCGCCGCCTGCGAGGTGCGCCGCTACGGCCCCGGCTGCAGCTGGGACGGCCGCGTGGTGGGGGTGGACCACGAAGCCGGCACCATGCGCTTCGAGGTGCTGCGCGCGGGCAGGATCTTCGGGACCTTCGAGTCCTGCATGGTGGGCGAGCACAACCTCTGGAACCAGGTAGCCGTGGTGGCCGCCCTGGAGCGGGAGGGCCTGACGGCGGCGCAGCTGGCCGAGGGCTTCGCGAGCTTCAAGGGCATCAAGCGCCGGCAGCAGCAGCGCGGCGTCGTGGGTGGTGTGGCGGTCATCGACGACTTCGCCCACCACCCCACCGCGGTCAAGCTGACCCTCGAGGCCCTGCGGCTGCGCTTCGGCGGCCGGCGCCTCTGGGGGGTCTTCGAGCCGCGCTCCAATACCAGCCGCCGGTCCATCTTCCAGCGGGAGTACGCCGGGGCCTTCGACGCCGCCGACCAGGTGATCATCGCCGATCCAGGTCGCAAGGACTCCCTGCCCTCCGAGGATCTCTTCAGCCCGCGCGCGCTCGTAGACGCGCTGCTGAAGCGCGGCCTGGAGGCCCACCACATCGCCGAACCCGACGAGATCGCGGCGGTGGTGGCGGCCAATGTCATGCCCGCCGACGTGGTGGCCATCATGTCCAACGGGAGCTTCGGGGGCTTGCATGAGCGGCTGCTGGCTGCTCTGGGCCGACGCTTCGAACAAGAGGTCGAGTGAGCGCGGCGATCCATCGCTTGCGGTCGCGGCCAGGTTTCGTGTAGGAAGCAGATCATGCGCAAGTTCACACCCCTCCTGATCCCGCTGCTGGCCTGCAGCCCGGACGGCGACGGCGAAGACGTCGTGCTGGCCACCGACAGCTCGGAGATCACGCTGGCCCTGCTGAACCCCACCCTGGGCGCCACGCCCGTCGAAGGGGTCGACTCCATGCGGGTCGATGTGGTCGTGAGCGGCGAAGTGGTGGCTTCCGAGACCTTCGACTACCCCGGCGGCGTGCCGGAGATCACGGGCATCATCGAGTACGGCGTGGTGAGCTTCCACGTGGCGGGCACGGACGGCACCAGCGTGCGCTCCTACGGCCGCAGCTCCGAGGTGGTGCTCGAACCCGGCGCAGATCTCTGGGTACCCATCACCTTCCTGCCCATCAACCGGGTGTTCGCCCTGCAAGAAGAGATGAACGACCTGCGCAGCGAGCATCGCTCCATGAACCTCCCCGACGGGCGGGTGCTCTTCGTGGGTGGTCACGATCCCCTGCGCACCTCCAGCATCGACACCATCGAGACCTACGACCCCCAGGAGGGCGTGTTCTCCGTACCGGGGGCGGTTCTGGACGAGGGCGTGGGCGCCATGCAGTGGGCCTGGACCTCCGAGTCGGAGATCCTGATCATGGGCGGCGAGGTCTACGCCAACAGCACGCTGGGCGCCTCCGACGGCATCTGGCTGTACGGCCCCACCCAGGACACGGTGGAGCACATCTCGCGGCTCATCAACCCCCGCTACGACCACTGCGCCGCACAGTACATGCAGAACGCCATCCTGCTGCTGGGGGGCGAGGGCACCGGCACCTCCGCGGATCTCCTCCGGTGGTACACCGACAAGGGGGAGTGGCAGGACACGCTGCTGGT
The DNA here is from genome assembly GCA_964512185.1 of uncultured Enterobacterales bacterium. Classification (GTDB taxonomy): domain Bacteria; phylum Myxococcota_A; class UBA796; order UBA796; family JAFGLY01; genus CAZEJJ01. The sequence goes on from CAZEJJ010000092.1 coordinate 14,486, forward strand.
GCTGCAGAACGGCTTCTCTTCGGAGAGCGCCATGGCCTGCGAGGCGGCTGCAGACGGCCGGGTCTTCGTCGCGGGCACCGACGCCGACACCACCGGAATCTGGGATCCCTTCAGCGGGGCGGGGCTGGGCGAAGCCTTCGAACCCATCAGCGCCTCGGCGGCGGGCACCTACGTGTCCGATCCGGTGATGGTGCAGATCGAAGACGGCGTCTTCTGGATGGGCGGCGGCACCAACCTCGACACCGGCGGCGTCATCAGCAACGGCCAGGAATTCCGCCTCGAGTCCGCCAGCTACGTCACGGGCACGGCCCTGGCCACGCCCCGTCAGGGAGCGGCCTGGGATCACTGGATCGTCGCTGGTTGGGTCGCGGTGGCCTGCGGCTACTCGGACTCCTCCAGCGTCAACCCGGTGAACAAGCTCGAGCTGCTCAACCCTTCCACGGGCGAAAAGGGCCCCACGGTGGACCTGGACCGCGCCCGGGCGGGCTGCCAGGTGAACAGCCTGCCAGATGGGTCCATCCTGATCACCGGCGGCTACGACGAGTCCAGCACCTCGGCCAACGGCTCCGCGGCCATCATGGTGCCCTACATCGAATAGGCTAGGAGCCCGGCCCGCTCGAACCACTCGCCCATCACCGCTTCGAGGCTGGGCTCGCCGGGCATCTCTTCGAGGTCGTAGGCCACGGAGAAGATGGGCTTGCCGGGATCGATGAGATCCGCCAGCTCGATGGGGGTGCCGGACACCACGATGTCGGCGGGTACGGCTTCGATGGTGGCCTGCAGGTCGGCCTGCTGCTGCGGCGAGTAGCCCATGGCGGGCACCAGCGGCCCCAGGTCGGGGTACTTGCGGAAGGTGCCGGCCAGCTCACCCACGAAGTAGGGCCGCGGATCGATGATCTCGGCACCGGCCCGCTGGGCCAGCAGGGTGCCGGCGCCGTAGAGCATGCCGCCGTGGGTGGTGGTGGGGCCGTCCTCCACCACCACCACGCGCTTGCCCGCCAGCTCGGACTCGGCGTGACCCATCAGCGTGAGCCTGGAGTCGACGCAGATGACCTTGGCTGCGGGGTTCAGCTCGGCAGCCAGGGCCTTCTCGGAGGCGATGTCTTCGGCGCGCGCGCTGCGGCTCTTGGCGATGAGCAGCACATCGGCCATGCGCACCTGGGCCTCGGACGGGTAGTAGGTGCGTGTATGTCCGGCGCGGTGGGGGTCCATCAGGATGACGTAGAGGTCGGGCTTGATGAAGCCGATGTCGTTGTTGCCCCCGTCCCAGAGGATCAGGTCGGCTTCGCTCTCGGCCGTGGCGAGGATGGAGGGGTAGTCCACGCCGGCGTAGACCACGCGGCCGCGCTTGATGTAGGGCTCGTACTCCTCGCGCTCCTCGATGGTGCACTCGTGCTCCACCAGGTCGTCGTAGCTGGCGAAGCGCTGCACGGCCTGGGCCGCCAGATCGCCGTAGGGCATGGGATGACGGATGCCCACGGCCTTGAGGCCCCGCTTGTTGAGCAGATCGATGAAGTAGCGGGTGGTCTGGGACTTTCCGCAGCCCGTGCGCACCGCGCCGATGCCCAGCACGGGCTTGTTGGAGGGGATCATGGTGCGCGCACCGGGGATGACGAAGTCGGCGCCCACGGCGTTGGCCCGCGCCGAGAGGCTGGCGATGTGTGCCCAGGAGACATCTGAGTAGGCGAAGACGAACTGCTGCACGCCCTCTTCCAGGGCCAGGCGCTCCAGGTCGCTCTCGGGAACGATGGGGATGCCCTGGGGATAGCGGGGACCGGCGAGGGCCGCGGGAAAGCGGCGGTCGTCGATGCCGGGGATCTGGGTGGCGGTGAAGGCCATCACCTCGACGTTGGGATCGTCCCGATACAGAGTGATGAAGTCGTGGAAGTCGCGGCCAGCGGCGCCGAGGATCGCGATGCGCATGGGTAGCTCCTGCGATTGCGGGTTGGCCTCGGCTCCGAACAGGTGCCGGCTGGCACCCCGGGCGCACCGAGCATGGGACGGCTGGATAATGGCAGGAGGCCAGCGGTGTCAACCGCCCGCGATGGCCGCTGACAGCCCCCTCACGAGCAGCCCATGTCCCCTCCCCTGGTCTCCGCTCTGATCCCCGTGCGCGACGCCGCTTCCACCCTGGACCAGGCCGTCGGGTCGGTGCTGGCCTGGCCCGAGCGGGAGCTGGAGGTGCTGCTGGTGGATGACGGCAGCCGCGACGATAGCCTGGCGCGGCTGCGCAGCTGGGAGCGCCGCGACGATCGGGTGCGCGTGCTCGCGCTGCAGCGCCGGGGCCTGGTGCCCACGCTGAACGCGGGGCTGGAGGCCTGCCGCGGGCGCTACGTGGCCCGCATGGACGCCGACGACCTGGCTGCCCCGCGACGCCTGGAGGAGCAGGTCTCGCTCCTGGAGCAGGATCCGCTGCTGGCGGTGGTGGACGGGCAGGTGCGCTACTTCCGCGACGAAGATGAGCCCGTGGCCAGGGGCATGTGGCTGCACCAGGAGTGGATCAACGGCATCCGAACCCCCGCCGACTTCCGGCGCGAGATCCTGGTGGAGAGCCCGGTGGTGCATCCCGCGGCCACCTTTCGGCTGGGCGCGGTGACCGCTGTGGGTGGCTACCGGGCCACGGCGGCGGTGCCGGGGCTGGCGGGGGGGCCGGTGCCCGAGGACTACGACCTCTGGCTGCGGCTCGACGCCGTGGGCTGGCGGCTCTGCAAGCTGAACAGGGTGCTCGTGCGGATGCGCGACCGCCCCGGGCGCCTCACGCGCACCCATCCAGCCTATGCGCGCTCCGCTTTTCGCCGCGCCCGCATGGTCTGGCTGGCGTCTACCCAGCTGGCCTGGCCGCGGCGCCTGGTGGTCTGGGGGGCGGGCAAGGGGGGGCGCCCGTGGATCCGCTGGCTGCTGGCCACGGGCCACAGCGTGGTGGCGGTGGTGGACATCGATCCGCGCAAGATCGGCTCGGTGCGCCAGGGCGTGCCCATCGTCGCGCCGGAGGATCTGCCCGCCCTGTCCGCCGAGCTCTGCCTGGTAGCGGTGGCCGCCCGGGGCGCCCGGGAGCAGATCCGGCGGCTTCTCGCCCAGCTGCGCCCCGACTGGATCGAGGGTCAGCACTGGTGGGCCCTCAGCTAGGGAACCGGATGTGGCGCTCCCCTGTTCGCCTATAGGTGCAAGCCGCGCCGCCACGGGCTAGGCGAGACGCACCCGAGGAGATCTCCCATGCTCGCACCCGCTACCGTCCTGCTCGCCAGCGCCGCCATGGCTGGCGAGCCCGGCTACTACCACTCCGACTTCGTGGGGCCCCATTCCCAGGTCTTCGTGGACGCCAGCGCCCAGGTGGCGAGCAATTTCGACGAGCTGCAGGGCCAGATGGCCGCGGTGAGCCCCCACCTGGTGGAGCTGGATCTCAACGCCGCCCTGTGCGGCAAGCGCGCGTCGGACGACTTCGAGAGCTACGCCGCCGAGCTGCGTGTCGAGAGCAACGGCCAGACGGCGCGGGTGCAGGCCTTCGTGGATCTGCTCGTGGACGACTTCGAGAGCACGTTCATGGCGGCCATGGAGCGCTGCCTGCCGGCGGCCATCGAAGGCTACGACGCGGTGGAGTGCAAGGCCGAAGGCATCCACGCTCTGCTGGGCCGCAACTCCTGCCTGGGCACCGAGCTGAACCCCATCATCGGCGCCGCCATGGACCAGGACGCCGAGCTGCAGGCCGCGGTCGACGAGATCCTCGAGCTCAGCTGGCCCACCTTCTCGGTCCAGGGCCGCGCCCAGCCCGTGGTGCCCATCACCGGCATCGGCAGCTACATCGTTCTCGACGAGCTGGTGCGGGTGCTGGCTGCGGCTCCTGTGGGCGGCATCCAGGCGCGCTTCCAGTCGGCCCTCGAAGAGGTGGAGGCCGATCTCGAGGAAGGCGAGACCCCGGGCATCCGGCAGCAGGCCCTCGTGCGTGGCCAGGCGCTGCGGGAGGACTACGAGCACCGGCTTGCCACCTACGGCGAGCGCCTGTTCGGCGCCGTGCAGGCCAGCCTGCTGCGGAGGGAGAAGAGGGGCGGCCCCACGGCCGTGGGGATCTGCGCCAACCCGGCCGGGCTGGGCGGCTGCCCGGGCACTGACGTCACCGCCATCGCCCTGCCCTTGCTGGAGTCGGACAAGAAGCTGCAGAGGGCGCTCGCCGACTGACCGTCGGGCAGCTCAGAACGCCTCGGCCCGCAGCCCAAGGATGGGGATCAGCTGGGGGCCCACCACGAAGGCGACCTGGTCGTAGTCGTAGCTGTACACCGGGTACATCTGGTTGGCGGGGGCCGGGATGATCCAGACCTCGGCGTAGACGGCTCCGCGCCAGTGGCGATGTTCCCAGCGGCGCTCCAGGTGCAGGTCGATCTTCTGGTAGGCGGTCATGCTGGCCGAATTCCGATCCCCCAGCTGGGGAAGATAGCTGTCGCTGTCGGCCTGGTACACGCCATCGGTCACCGGGGTGTAGGGAAAGCCCGAGCCGTAGCGGTAGCGCAGGCCCGCGTTCCAGCCGGGCCTGAAGGTCCAGGAGCCCACCAGGCTCAGGGTGAGGGGCTGGTACCAGTCGTAGCGGATCCAGTCGCCCTCCAGCAGCCTCTGGCTGTGGGACAGGGAGGTGGAGAACCAGAAGAAGAACACCTTCCGCAGTCGGTAGCGGCTGCCCAGCTCCAGCCCCGCTGCGCGGCCCTCCACACCGCCCCGGGGCGGCTCACCGGCGGTCTCCAGCACCATCTCTCGCAGCTGCTTGGCGTAGACATCGCCCGACAGCACCAGGCGCTCGTGCAGCACGCCGTCGGCACCAAGGGCGAGCTGTTCCGAGCGGATGGCCGGTAGATCGGGATCGCCCGTGGTGGGGCTCAGGGCATCGCTGCTGGGGAACTGGGAGTAGCGCCCCAGACCTCCGCGCAGGGTGAGCGCGGGCAGGGGCCGCCACTTGAGGCCCAGCCGCGGATCCGGGCTCCAGGCGCCCGTCAGGCTGTCGTGATCCAGGCGCAGGCCGGGCAGAAGGCGCCAGCTGCCAAGGTGAGCCCGCAGCTCGGTGTAGGCCCCCGCGCGCAGGCGCAGCATGCTCTCGTCCACCGGCAGCCCGCGGGCCAGCATGGGGGCCTCGTCCACCACCTCGGGCCAGCTGCGGTCCACCTGGGCCTGGCGCAGCACGCGCTCAGCTCGGGCGCGCAAGCCTGCGGCCAGCTGCAGATCGGAGCTCAGCAGCCACAGCCCGTCTTCGCGCCACTGGATGTTGCCCTCGCGCCGCAGCTGCCAGCTGTCCTGCAGGGTGCCGGGCCAGTCGTCCAGAACCACGCCCACGGTGCCATCCAGGTGCCAGTCCTCGCTCGAGTCGCGCCGCACCAGGGAGATGGCCGCGTAGCGGTGGCGGTAGCTCAGCACGGGCTCGTCCTGGATCTCCACCGGATCGAGCTCCTCGGGCTCGCGCGCCAGCCGCTCCCAGTGATCGCTGGCCACCAGGATCTCCAGCGCTGTGCGATGGTCTGGATCGGGCACATGGTCGAGGCGGACGAAGGCATCCCAGAAGATGGGCCAGACGGTGTACTGACCGCTGCCGCCGCCCACCATCCAGTCCATGTAGGAGCGGCGTCCGCTGGCGCTCAGGTACAGGTCTTGCCCAAGGGGCGCGCGAACACGTCCTCCGCCCATGATGGCGTTGACATCCACCCCCAGCTCTGGACGCGTGGGGGTGAGGGCCTGGGTGCGCGCGTCCACGATGGCGCCGGTGGCGTCGCCGAAGTCGGCGCCGAAGGTGGAGGAGTAGAGGGTGAGCTCGTCCAGCAGGCCGGTGTTCACCACCGAGGCGAACTCCTTGAAGTGGAACAGGAAGGGTAGCTCCAGCCCGTCCAGGTAGAAGCCGTGCTCGTCTGGTCCCGAGCCTCGCACCGCCAGCGCGCCAGCACCGGGTGCGTACTCCCTGGTGACCGCCACGCCGGGCAGGGACTGCACCAGGCGAACCGCGTCGCTGTGGGTGCCGGGGGTGAGCTCCACCTGCTCGCGGTCCAGGGCGTGGGCCACCACCGCCGCGGCCTGCTCGCTGTCCTCCACCACGATCTCGCCCATGGCGCCGCCATGCTCCGCCAGTCCAGGGTCCAGCTCCACCCGAACCGGGCCCGTTGTGGGGAGTACCACCACCTGCCGGGCTTCGGCGTAGCCTGCCAGGGAGACGTGCAGTACGAGCTCTCCGGAGGATGTCGGCGGGATCTTCAGCCGGAAGTGGCCCTCGGCGTCGCTGCGCCCGTGTACCGGGTGGCCGGCCACGGTGATCCAGGCCTCGGCCAGCGGCAGCCCGCTGCGGTCCGTCACGAGCCCTTCCAGGGGCCGCGCCTGCTCCTCGGCCCGCAGCTCGGTGGGCGCCAGCAGTGACAGCGCGAGCCACAGGGCCCAGCTCACGGCGCCTCCCCCGGGCAGTCCGGGATCTGGACCTCCAGCACGACGCGCTGGCCGTCCAGCTGCTGGCGAGAGCAGCGAGCCTCTGCCAGCCAGTCGAAGCTGAAGGGTTCGTCCAGGGGAAGAGGCCCAGGGCAGCCGAGGGCGAGCGTGCCGTAGGGATCGTCGTCGGCGAGGGCCTGGACCGCCTCCACATCGGTCAGCCAGAGCCCCCAGGCGTTGTCGGCCAGCTCCAGCGTGGCCTGCACGAGGGTGGTGTCCGCCGGGAGCGCGCTGTCCAGCCAGAACAAGCGGCCGGCGTGCTCCAACAGCTGGGGAGAGTCCACGCCGGGGGCCAGCGCTTCAGCTCCCTGCAGGGGCAGATCGAAGAAGCGCCAGGCGTTGGCCCCCTGGCCGTCGATGACCAGCACCACGGCGCCGTACACGCCGGCGTCCAGGCGCTCGGAGATCTGCACCTCGCCCTCGCCCTCCACCTCGTCATCCAGCAGCATGGTGGCGGGGATCCAGTCGGTGGCCAGGTGATCCAGCTCGAAGAAGCTGCCGCGACCCCCGGAGGTCATCCAGCGGGCCTGGAAGCGCTCGCTGGGGTCGGACAGATCGAGCCCCAGGCGCCACGAGCCGCCCAGGTCCGCGTCGCAGGCGCTGCTGCTCTCCAGCAGCTCCCGCTGGTCCAGCGTGAGCTGTTCCGCGCTGCTGTCGGCGCTGAGATCGGCCACCAGGCTGCGGCTCACCGCGGGAAGCTCGGGCGGCGCCAGCGGGGCCGCAGAGCCACCCACCGACAGCGGCAGGACGGCGCTCTCCCGGCGCTGACCGTCGGCATGGGTGGCCACCAGCTGCAGCTCCCAGCGCCCTTCCTGCAGCGGAACCTGCAGGTCCACCTCGGGGCCGGTGGCGGTGGCGTCGTCCAGGCTCCAGCTCAGGGTGGGCAGCTCGTCGTGGAAGAAGCCCTCGCCCCCGTAGAGCAGCGCCCGGGCGAACACCCGGCTGCCCGGCTCGGGAGCCGCGTCGCCCACCTGCAAGCCCACGATGCGGAAGTCCACCAGGTCATGGCGATCGTGAGGGAACGGCGTGTAGCATCCGGCGAGCAGCCAGCAGACAGCGAGCAGCGGCGGTGAGCGACCTTGCATGGGCGGCCGCGAAGATAGCCGATCGTAGATGTCGCGGCGCACGACGGTGGCTATGAGCCCACGGGAAAGCTCATGTCTACTGCGACCCACCAGTGCCTACTGCTGCTACACGCGTGACGCGCCCTGCTTGCAGCGAGCGACACGGACGTAGTTGTCGGCGTGTTGAAGCCACCCGTTACGGACGCCTCCGCCGGTCGCTGCTGCGCAGAACCGGTCCGTACGGTCCACCGCCTTCGGCGGCTGCTGCTTCGCGTTGTCGCTGCGACATGAACCGGCGGCAGGCTTGCCGCCTCTTTCCCGAGGGCTCCTGGTGTCTCGACGCAGGAATTCTGATGGATCGGGATGTAGGGGCGGGGTTGACCCCAGCCCGCTGATTTCGGCATCGGGAGGGGATAAACCCCTCTCCTACATTGTTTGGCTCCGAAGATGGCTGCCGGTCAGGAGTCCTGCGCCAGTCTACCAGCACAGTGCGGTCCGCACCTGGGCCGCAGGCGGCCAGGGAGAGAGCGCCGAGCAGGAGCAGGGTGAGGGCGACAGGGCGGGCGGGCATGGAGTCTCCAGGGGGGGGCTTCGGGCTCCCGAGCCGGCAGGCCGCGAGCTCCACCACCTCGGTGCGCCTCAGCTCCCCCCGTGTCGACGTCGCGCTCAGCGAGCGACGCGCTGCGCCTCCAGCGGCTCCGGGACCTCTGCCAGGATCCACGCCCCCAGGGCCATGGCCGCCACGTTGCGCGCCAGCAGCCGGGGGTCCACCTTGTCGAGGGTGTCCGCCCGGGTGTGGTGGATCGGCCAGTAGCCGGTCTTGTCGTTGTCCAGTCCCAGCCCGGGAACACCCTGCTTGACCAGGGGTGAGATGTCAGCGCCGGACCAGGATGAGACCAGCTGGTCGGCACCGAGGGGCTGCAGCAGGCGCATGTGGACCTGCAGGGCGTCGATCACACGCTGGGTGGCGGCTTCGTCGCGCTCCCCGGTCTCGGGATCGCGCATGTCGATCCGGAAACCCAGGGGCTGTCCAGCCCCGGTGTCCGCCTCGATGGCGGCGACGATGTGGGGGATCTCTTCTGCGTGGGCCTCGGCGTAGGCCTTGCCGCCGGAGATGCCGAACTCCTCGTTGGCGTAGAGCACCACGCGCACGCTGCGCCGCGGAGGGATCGGCAGCGCCGCCAGCAGCCGGCCGGCCTCCATGGCGATGACGCAGCCCGCGCCGTCGTCCTGGGCTCCCTGGCCCACGTCCCAGGAATCCAGGTGGCAGCCGATGATGACCGCCTGCTCGGGATTCTCGCGCCCCTGCACCTCGCCGATGACGTTGTGGGACTGGGCCTCACCGTCGCGGTGGGCGCCCAGGGTGAGCCTGACCCGGATGGTCTTGCCGGCCTCGGACAGCCGGCGCATCCAGGCGGCGTCCTCGGTGGTGAGCGCCACCGCTGGCACCTCGGGCACGTCTTCTTCGTAGCGCATGGCGCCGGTGTGGGGCGTGGACAGGCTGCTGGGCGCCGGAGAGCGCACCAGCGCGGCGATGCCGCCATGCCGGGCGGCGTGGCTGGCGCCGTGGCTGCGGAACTGCACCGCCTGGCCATAGCTCTCCCAGGGTTGATCGAAGAGCACGATGCGGTCCTGGGCCTCAGCGGACCGGGCCTCCAGGTCTTCGAAGGAGCTCACCACCAGCACCTCGCCCTCGATGCCCTCTTCGGGGGTGCCGACGCTGCCGCCCAGCGTGAGCACGTCCAGCCGACGCTGCATGGGTGCCAGCATCTCCACCCGCTCCTCGCCGCGTATCCAGACGGGAACGGTCACGGGCTCCAGCCGCACGTCGAGGCCGTCGGCCTCCATGGCGTCGGCGGCCCAGCTGACGGCCTGCTCCAGCGCAGCGCTGCCAGCGAAGCGATGCCCCACCTCGTCGCAGAGCACCAGCAGCTTGCTCCAGGCCAGCTCGGACTCCAGCGCCTGGCTGGTGAGCACGGTCGCGCCCTCCTCCAGGCTCATGGGTTGGGGCTCGCGGCCGGCCCAGGTGCAGTTGGAGGCCAGGGCCAGGAAGATCAGGAAGGTGAGCTGCACGCGGTGCTGCCTCCTGGAGGGTCATGGAGTCCGGCCAGGTGGCATCCGCGCAGGAAGACACCCAGGAAGGTCTCCCACGAGAGCCGACCGGTGTTGGTGTTGAGGGGGCTGGGGTGGTAGCTGTCCAGCAGGGTGAGATCGCCTGTGCCGCGGAGTATCTGGTGCTCGCTGCCGAGGCCGAAGGGGTGGAGCTTACGGGCCTGCCCGAGGGCGTCGAGCACCGCCCTGTGGGCCACGCCCCCCAGGGCGATGATGCAGCGCAGCGCCGGGTGGCGCAGCTCAGCATCGAGCCAGAGCTCGCGGCAGCGGCGGATCTCGGCGCCGGTGGGACGGTTGGCCGGCGGTACGCACTTGACCGCGTTGCTGATGCGCACCCCGCGCAGGCTGCCCCCCGCCTGCAGGGGATCGGCGCTGGCCGCCCGACCCACCCCGTGCAGCGCTCGGTAGACCCAGGCGCCCGAGCGGTCGCCGCAGAACGGACGGCCGGTGCGGTTGGCGCCGCGCAGGCCCGGGGCGAGGCCCACCACCAACAGCGGCGCGTCGGGATCGCCCCAGGGGAGCACGGGCCTGTTGTACCAGCCGGGATGCTCGAGACGCGCCCGGGCCAGGAAGTCGGACAGGCGGTCGCAGGCGTGGCAATCGGGCAGCTGGTTCATCACAACGCACCCTATCGCGCTCCCGGTGACTGCGGGCTGGCCACCCCGGGTCCTGCCCAATACAGTCCGGGCTCCGCGGCCCCCGCGCGTCCGGGGCGGCCGGAGGATGGCCATGACCGGAAACGAGCTGCCGCAGCTGCGCACCAGCATCCCGGGGCCGCGCTCCCGCGGCTGGGTGGATCGGCTGGCGCTGCGGGAGTGCCCCGCCATCACGGCGCGGCGGGCCCGGCGGGCTGCCGCGCTGGGGCGCGCCGACGACGATCCGCCCGTCTGGGTGGAGGCCCGGGGCGTCAACGTGCTGGACGCCGACGGTAACCTGCTGGTCGACCTCACCTCGGGCTTCGGCGCCTCCCTGGTGGGGCACGCCCACCCGCGCGTGGTGGACGCCGCGACCGGGCAGCTGGCCCGCATGCCCCACGCCATGGGCGACGCCTTCTTCCATCCGGGCAGGGTGCAGCTACTGGAGCGACTGGCGGCACTGTCGGGCCTGGACCGGGCCATCCTGGGATCCAGCGGCTCCGACGCGGTGGAGGCCGCCCTGAAGACCGCTCGCATGGCCACCGGCCGCGACGCGGTGCTCGCCTTCGGTGGCAGCTACCACGGCCTGTCCTACGGAGCCCTGGCGGTCACCGGCTACAAGTCCGGGTCCTTCCGGGCTCCCTTCGCCGGGCAGCTTGGCCAGCACGTGCGGCACCTGCCGTTCGGAGCGCCCCTGCCTGATCTCGGGGAGTTCGGAGCGGTCATCGTGGAGCCCATCCAGGGTCGTGGGGGCATCCGCCTGCCCCCCCCCCGCTGGCTGGCGGAGCTGTCGCGGGCCCCCCCCCCGGCCGGCGCGCTGTTCGTCCTGGACGAGATCTTCACCGGCTTCGGGCGCACTGGGCGCTGGTTCGCGTTCCAGCACGATGAGCTGCGGCCCGACCTGGTGTGCGTGGGCAAGGGCCTGGGCGGCGGCTTCCCCATCTCGGCCTGCCTGGGCACGGCTCGGGCCATGGACGCCTGGGGAGCTTCCACCGGCGAGGCCATCCACACCCAGACCTTCCTGGGTCACCCGGTGGGCTGCGCCGCGGCGCTGGCCACGCTGGCGGTCATCGAGGACGGTCGCCTCTGGCAGCGAGCCCAGCGCGAGGGCGGCTGGCTGCAGGTCGCCCTGCTCGCCCTGCCCGGGGTGCGGGCCACCCGGGGGCGGGGGCTCATGGTGGGGGCGGTCCTCGACCGCGGCACCACCGCCCTGGCCGCCAGCCGCGCTCTGTTGCAGCGAGGTTTCATCGTGCTGCCCAGCGGCGAGACGGGCGAGACCCTGGCCTTCACCCCGCCGCTGGTGGTTTCGCGCGGGGTGCTCGAAGCCGCGGTGCAGGCCCTGGGTGAGGCGCTTGGAGAGGGCGCATGAGGGCGCGGGTCCGAGCGTTCATCGCGGGCTGCCTGCGGCGCGATCCCGAGCCAGCGGCGCTTCAGGCCGTGGCCCTCGCCCTGTACCGCTGGCAGATCGAGCGGAACCCGCCCTACCGCGCCTTCTGTGCCGGGTGCGACCCCAGCTGTGTCGCCGAGATCCCCGCTGTGCCGGTGGGGATCTTCAGGCAGATCCCGCTGTGTTGCTTCCCCCCGGAGCAGGCCAGGCTGCGCTTCCACACCAGCGGCACCAGCGGCGCGCAGCCTGGCGTGCACCTGCTGCAGGATGCGGCCACCTACGATCTGGCCTCGGCGGGCTGGTTCCGCCGCTGCCTGCCCTCCGCTCCCGGCCGGGTCCTGGCCCTGGTCCCCTCCCCCGCGCAGGAGCCGCGCTCCTCCCTGTCCCACATGGCGGGCCTGCTCTTCCCCGACGCCCTGTGGGCCTGCGAAGCGAGCGGCCGCGTCGATGCCGACCGGGCCTGGGCCTGGCTCAGCGCCGCGGAACAGCCCGTGTTCATCGCCGCCACCGCCCTGGCCCTGGCCGCGCTGCTGGAGCGACCAGGCCAGCTGTCCCTGCCCGCGGGCTCGGTGGTGATGAGCACAGGTGGCTTCAAGGGCCGCCGGCAGTCGGAGGAGCCCCAGGCCCTGCTCGCGGCGCTGCCTCGCAGGCTGGGCGCCGACCTGTCGGTGGTGGGAGAGTACGGCATGACCGAGCTCTCCAGCCAGCTCTGGGCCCGCCCTGCACCAGGGGCTCGCCCCGCGCCGGACCCTGAAGGTCCCTACTTCCCGCCCCCCTGGCTCATGCCCATCGCCGTGGACCCGGGCAGCGGAGTTCCCCTGCCCCCGGGAGAAGCCGGGCAGCTGCGCTTCGTGGACCTGGCCAACGACCACAGCGTGCTGGCCATCGAGACCCTCGATCGCGGCACCATCCTGCCGGGGGGCGGCTTGCTGCTGCACGGCCGCCTGCCCGGAGCCCGCGCCCGCGGCTGCTCGCTCACCGTCGAAGAGGCCGCAGGGCACTAGCCCCGGTCGCGAGCGCGCGCCCAACTCGCTACGCTGTGCACCGGGCCCGCGGACCCCACCCTCCGCGCTGGAGCGCATGGACCGCATGCTGGCGCTGCACCGAGGAACTGCCCTGCTGCTGGCCATCCTGGCGACGGCTTGTCCTGGCCCGGACTGCACGGATCTCGACGGCGACGGCTTCTGCTCCACGGCCAGCGGCGGCAGCGACTGCGATGATGCACAGGCGGCGGTGCACCCCGGGGCCCAGGAGATCTGCGGCGACGCGGTGGACCAGGACTGCACCTGGGATCTCGACGATCGGGATCTCGACGGCGATGGCTACGTGGACGCCGCCTGCCTCGCCCAGGGGGGGGACTGCGACGACATGGATCCCGCCATCCACCCGGGTGCGGCGGAGATCTGTGCCGACGACATCGACCAGGACTGCTCCGGCGTCCCGGATGACAAGGACCAGGACGGCGACGGCTATCTCGACGTGGCCTGTGGCGGTGACGACTGCGACGACGACGAGGTGTACGTCAATCCCGACCGCCTGGAGCGCTGCGACGGCCTCGACAACGACTGCGACGGCTCCCTGCCCGAAGACGAACAGGACATGGATCAGGACGGCTGGCTGGCCTGCGACGACGACTGCGACGACAACGACCCCCTCGCCTTCCCGGGCGCCGAGGAGCAGATCGACGGCAGGGACCTGGACTGCGACGGGGTGATCTGCGAGGGAGAGTCAAGCCGCGGGCTGGCCGGCTGCCTGCTGGAGTGGCTCGCCCGCTACGACTACCCCGAGGACTGTGAGGCCGATGATCGGGTGCTGGCTGCCGGCCAGCCGGCCATCGAGACCGCGGTGGCTGCGGTGCTCGACCTGGGCAGCGCCGACGAAGATCCAGTGGACCGAGACGGCTGCCTCAGCGCGGCCGCCGCGGTCGAGTCGGCCCTCGAGCTGGCCGACCAGGGCGACCAGCTTGAAGCCCTCTGCGTCGAGGGTCAAGACGACGAGCACCTGCTCCTGCTGCGCGAGCGGGGCAGCGCCGAGCGTGGAGGCCTGGCCCTGTTCCGCCTCGCGGGCTGGCGGCCGCGCATCCTGGCCAGCGGACAGAGCCAGGATCTCGTGCTCGGGGCTCCCCACCGGGATCACCTGGACATCACGGTCTGCGGCGACGCCGACCTGTACACCTTCCACCTGGGCCTGCGGGAGACGGTGGAGACCACGGTGCCTCGCGCCTTCCTGGCCAATGGCTTCCCGCGCTGGGTCGTCAACGCCACGGGAGCGGGAGCCGAGTCGGACATCCGGGACGCGCTTCCGGGACTGCTCGAGCAGCGGGGGGTGGAACGCCAGCACTGGCCCAACCGCCGCGCCCTGGCTGCCAGCGAGCTGGGCGTCTACTACGGCCTGGCCAACCCCGTGGACGGCTCGCTGCGAGACGCCATCCTCTTCGTGGACACCACCACGGAAGATGCACTTCCCCACTGTGTCTTCGGGCACCCCGACTACCTGGGACCCGATGGTGACAGCTGCGATCTGTCCGACGAAAGCTCGCCCTACCTGGATGACCTGCGCAGCCTGCGGCTGGCCGGAGACTGGCTGATGGTGGTGGATGCGGGCAGCCAACCCACCCTGCACCTGCTGGAGCTGTACGCCTCGGGCCACGCCGCGTCGCTGGAGATCCACCAGGACCTGTCGGCGCTGGCCGGCGACCGACCATTCTGCGAGCCCCAGGACGCGGCGCTGCACCTGTCGTCCGACGAACAGGCCAGCCTGTTCCTGCTGGACACGGGGGGCACCGCTGCTTGTGGCGACGGAGGGGTAAAGCTGCAGCGGCTGGCGCTGTCGCCTTCGAACGGCTCGCTGGAGGAGCTGGAGACCCTCGCCACCGGGCTGCAGGGCGCGGCGCGGCTGGCGGTGGACAGCCACGGCAACCTGCTCTTGAGCCGCAGCCGCGATGGGCTGACAGGCGCCGCCCAGGATCTGCTCGCCTGGCCCCTGGCCAGCGGGGCGGAGCCGGCGGAGCCCCTGGAGCTGATGGCGGGCGACGACTGTCGCCTGGTGGACTCGCGCTTCGGCACAGATCACCGCATCGAGGACAGCGCCAGCCTGGCCTTCTCCTCGGAGGGCATCGCCGTGCTGGTGGACGCCGACGGCAACGAGGTCTTCGGGGGGCTGCTGGATCGGGACGACCAGGGTGGCCTGCTGGAGCTCACGCGCCTGGCGGAGACCGACCTGGTGGACGACGATGGCCTGCCGGCCCTGGGAGGCATCGCGGCGACGGGCGCCCAGGCCTGGCTGCAGGTGGACGAGAGCGGTTCGGGTACCTACGATCTCGTCCAGCTCCAGGTCCACGAGCGGGGCGACCTGCTGGAGTCTGGCAACGACGAGGAGCGCGGGCGCCTCACCCCCTACCACCACTACCTGCAGGCCCTCGCCACGGGGAGCCGCGTGCTGCACCTGCAGCTGCACGGCTACGACGAGGACGATCCCCAGCACGCGGCGCTGGCCATCCCCGGCAGCCAGCAGGAGCCGTACCAGTGGGCGGCGTTGCTCAGCCCCGGGCTACCCTGGGCCGATCTCACCCTGTCGGTGCAGGCCGTGGCGCTGGCCTTCCAGCAGGCCTTCGCCGACTCGGGCACCGAGCTGTTCTACGCCTACCCCAGCTGCGTCAGCCACCACGACCTGGGAGCGCGCAGCAACCGCCAGGGTCAGCTGATCAACTACGGTGAGCTGCAAGCGGGCATCGACGGGCTGTCGCAGCACTACGACGATCCGGAGGGCGCCCCGCCCAGCGACGAGTTCCTGCACCTGGAGTGGCCGCTGGCCCTGCGCGAGCAGCTGTACGATCCCGACAGCGAAGCGTCGGCCCGCCTGCGCAGCGCCATGGAGTCGCTGGTGAGCTGGCCCGCCGGCAGCCTGGCCTGCGCCTTCACGCCGGACAGCGATCTCCCCGGGCTTCCTGACAGCTGCAGCCTGCCCTGACGCTCAGGCTATTCGGCCCCGGGAGCCGGGATGGGATCGCCCATGTTGACCATGTACAGGCGCTTGTCGCGCTCACCGTACATGACGTAGTGGCCGGTGGGCACGCCGTCGCCCGCGATGTAATGCAGGTTGGCGCTGCCCTGCTTGAGCTGCCTGGCCTTGCTGGCATCGATCTTGGCGGGCTTGCGCTCGAACACGGTGTCGCTCTTGAACTCCACCCCGCAGTACCACCAGGGCTCGGAGGGCTCGGGCGCGGCTGGGCTGCCGAAGCGGCGGCGCTCGCTGCGGATCAAGGGCAGGAACTCATGGCGCATCACGAAGCGGTCTCCCCCGAACACCAGCCACTTGGTCTTTGGTATATGCACCACGCGGGTCGGCAGGGTGTCGGGGTAGGTGACCTTCTCGTCGGTCTTCCAGATGGTGGCGCTGCCGATGGCCGCGATGGTGCGCAGCTTGATCCACTCGCTGCCGTCGAAGGACCAGAGACCGTCGCCCGGAGGCAGGGACCAGGCCATGACCTCCACCATGCCCGTAGACAGCACGCCGCCTGGGATCGGATCCATGTCCTGCAGCAGGAGGGTCTTGTCGCGGAAGGTGATGGAGTAGTCACCGTTGGCGCACAGGCCTTCGGCCAGGAAGTGGCCATCGGCGTCGGTGACGACCTCGATCTCCATGCAGGAGGGCGTGGGGTTGGTGGGTGACTGCAGCACCACGGTGACGTCAGCCCGCCCAGCCCTGGTGAGGGGGTCGAGCAGCTTGCCGTCGAAGCTGCCCTTGGGGGCGCAGGCGACCAGCAAGGCCGAGGCGAACAGGGTGGAAGAACGCTGCATAAGAGATCTCCAATGGTCTCTTGCCTGTATGGCGAGGCGCGGATTTTTCAAGGATCCGCCGCAGCATTTTCATCGCTAGTCTCGGGTTTCGCCACAAGGGTGGCCGGTCCCCGTAACGTAGGGGTTCCAG
>CAZEJJ010000093.1:0-30923 GCA_964512185.1 uncultured Enterobacterales bacterium
CCCTCGCTACGATTCGGGGCGGCCGCCTGTCGGTGACCTGTTCTGTCGCCTGCTCCCTGGTTCTAAGAGCTGGTCCCCGAGGAGGATGAGGTCCTCGAACGACAGCAAGGCGAAGCTCTTCATCGGCACGATGCGCGTTCCTCACCGAGACGGATGCCTGACTCCGTGGCACAGGTGAGACCGAAGACGCCCGGAATGGTGGCGGGTCTTGGGCTGTTCAGCCTTCCCGATGCTCCGCCCCGTCGGTGGCGCCAACCGTTCATTATCCGCATTCGCCGATAATGAACGTCGAGCGTCGACTGTCGGCCTTTCCTGAGGGCTCATAGGAGCCTGTAGGGTGTAGGCGGAGCGGATCCTGCATACGCGGGGATCCGCGCCGCCGGTTCCGACTCGTAGCGAGGGCCGCGAGGCGCGCCTCAGGGGGCGCTCTGCGTGGTGCTGCTTGGAGAAGGCATGTTTTCAACATGTCGATGTCAGCGGCGCCGTGAAGGGCGCGTCAAGGGGTGTGGTTCGTGGGCCGCAGTAGATTCGGTACGCCATGCTGGCTCCTGGGCTGCGGCTCGGACTACACTCCTGGGTATGAGCGCCCGTCTGATCCACCTCCCGCTCCTCATGGCTCTGCTGGTCGCAGGCTGCGAGGCCGATGACGACAGCCAGCAGGATCCGGAGCGCGAGGTGCTGCGCCTGGAGGAGCTCACCGGCGGCGACTACCAGTTCTACACCCTGGCCGTGAGCGACGGCTGTCTGGATGGAGCCCTCGAGGCCCTGTTCATGCCAGCGGGGCCCGCCACCCGGCATGCCTTCGAGTACCCGGTGTACCTGCCCTCAGCCGATGAGCTGCCCATCAGCTACTCCGTGGACTTCCGGGAGCCCTTCATGGGCATGGACGTCACCGTCGACCGCCTCGACGACAGCACCCTGGACGTGGACGGCAGCACCATGCAGGCCGTGGCCCTGGGAGGCACCAGTGGGGACTGCGTGGCCGACATGGAGGCCGACGCGGAGATCTGGCCCGTGGCCTCCGACGAGGTCGAAGGCGCCGCGGTCATCGAGGTGCGCGACCCTCGCGGGGACGACGAGCTCTGTCCCGTCTTCGACGCCGACCCCTGCCAGGTGGCGCTCACGCTGGCCGCCGAGCTGGACTGATACCCTCGCGGCTGGTCCGCACCCGGAGGAAGCATGCGAACGGGCACCGCCACCTTGCTCCTGGTCGCCCTGCTCGCCTGCGACAGGACCCGCGAGGGCGACGACCCCCGCGAGTGCCGCGACGGGGCGGACAACGACGCTGACGGCCTGTTCGACTGTGAGGACGACGGCTGCAGCGGGTCTCCCGACTGCGAAGGCGACAGCGACACAGACGCGGACGCCGACAGCGACAGCGACAGCGACTCCGACGCGGACGCCGACGCCGACACCGACGCCGACACCGACGCCGACAGCGACGAGGAGCCCTGGGCGGACTCGCAGATCGACTGCGGCGAGCAGTGGACCTTCCACACCTGGAGCAACGTGGAGGCTGGCTCGGTCAGCGCCTACGCCTGGCAGGGCATGGACGGCTCGCTGGAGCTGGCCCTGCCCCTGCTGCCGCGCGGCCACGAGGGTGTGTGGGAGGCCTCGGTGCAGGCCTCCAGCCTGCCCTCCGGGGGTGACTGTGGGCAGCTCACCGCCATGTTCTTCGGCTTCGCCTTCTACAGCTCCGAGGGGCTGCTCTACGTGGACGTGCCCTCCTGGGACGCCAGCCCCATCAGCTCGGCCGGGTTCAGCGGGGGCGCGGGCACGCTGAGCTTCGAGTGCGGCGCCGATGCCGGTCTGGACGGCATGCTGGTACACCAGGTGAGCGCCCTGGACGGCGCGCTGGTGGGCGCGGGCGAGCTGAGCACCAGCGACGGCAGCAGCTGGTCGGCCGAGATCTCCGAGGACGACTTCTACGGCGCTGGTGAGTCGATGGACTGGGAGCTGTTCTACGACTCGGTCCTGGCTTTCTCGGCCGTGGACGAGGGCGCGATGGCCGGCACGCTGGCCTGGTGGCCGCAGGAGTAGGGGCCGCCCAGGTCCAGCGCGAAGCTGGCCATGGCTCGCTCCGGGAGGGCTCTCCCGATCCCCAGCGGGCCTCGGATCACCCAGATCCGGTGACCGGTCGTGGGCTGAAATGACAAGAGGAGAAAATAACGAAAATACTCCATGGTACTTTGTGGACTGCGAGTCTGCCTCCACCTGGACCCGACTCGCCCCAGAGGCCGCGATCATGAGCGACGCCTTCACCGTCAAGATCCGCAGGGAGCCGGAAGATCCACCGGGCGCGGCGGCGCGCTATACGGTCCGCTTCACCTGTCGGCGGGGCAGGGGCGTGCTCGTCTCCACCTCGGTCTGCAGCGTCCGCGAGGCCGAGCTGCGCAGCAACGGACTCCGAGAGGAGCTGAAGGCCGCAGAGGTGCTGGCCGGGGAATTCGTCTTCGTGGGCTTCGAGCTGGAGCAGAACGGCAAGTACAAGCTGTGGGATGGCGACGCACGACAGCTGGCCGCCCTGCCAGCGGGGCGCTGGGCGCTCATCGAGGCCCGGCCGGTGGACAGCTCGCCCTTCTTCGCCCTCGACACGGACCTGCTGGACTACGATCGACCCTGGATGCGCCGGCGCACCCGGCGGCGCCCGCTGGTGCCGGTGACGGAGCCCGGGGGCTCGGGGCACAGGGGGGCCAGGGGTGTAAGGCGCTCGCGGGACGGCGGGGGATCTCGCTGCTGCGTGGTTCCGTCGCTGCTGGAGCGCACGCCGGAGCCGCGGGTGGTTCCCAGCTGGCCCCGCTGGGATGAGCAGGAGGTGCTGGCGCTGCCCGAGGCTGGGCTGGTGGTGGCGGGGCGGGAGCTGTGCGGTCGGGATCAGGCCCCCCTCGGTGGGAAGGGCGGGAGGGTGGTCCACCACCTCCGCCAGCAGCTGCATCGCGAGCGAGGGCGCCAGGCCGAGCTCCGGCTGGAGATGGCGCGCCTGCAGGCTGTGATCGCCGCCCTGACCGGGAACAGCTCGCGGGACTGATCTGCGCTGTTTGCCGCCGTCAGCGCCTTGCCTGGCCCCTCCATGGCGGCTAGGTCGACGCCCCGTTCCTGGCAGCGAGGGATCCCCATGACGAGCGATGGCTTCGGTGTGCCTGGCGGCTTCGGCCACGGGGACCATGCAGACTGGCTGGCCGCCGTGGAAGCGACCCTGCGGGGGGCCTCCTTCGAGCAGCGCCTGGTGACGCCCACCCACGAGGGCATCGCGCTGCAGCCGCTCTACCATGGCGGCGACGCCAGCTCCGATGCCGCTGGCTTCCCAGGGCTGCCGCCCTTCACCCGCGGCGGCGCGCCGCTGTCGGCCGCGCCCTCGTGCTGGGACCTGCGCCAGGAGTACGGCTACCCTTCGGTGGAGCGCACCGCCGCTGCCCTGCGTGCAGACCTGGAGTGCGGGCTGTCTTCGGCATGGATCCAGCTGGACGCCGCGGCGCGGGCCGGGCGGGATCACGACGACTCCTCCAGCCTGCAGCTCGCCGGCCAGGATGGCACCCTGGTGGCCAGCGTGGGGGAGCTGCGGCAGCTGCTGCAGCCGGTGGACCTGGGCAGGGTGCCCATCACCCTGGACGCCGGGAGCTCTGCCCTGCCCGCGGCGGCCCTGCTGGTGGCTGTGGCAGGCCAGCGCCAGGTGGCTCTCGACCAGCTGAGCGGCTCCCTGGGTTGCGATCCCCTGGGGGCGCTGGCGGCCGACGGGAGCCTGCCCTGTTCCCTGGCGGGTGCCGCTTCGCAGCTGGCCGATCTGGCGGCCTGGTGCAGCGTGGAGGCTCCGGGGCTGCGAGCGGCGCACGTCTCCACGCTCCCCTACCACCGCGCCGGCGCCAGCGCGGTGCAGGAGCTGGCCATCGCCCTCGCCACCGGTGTGGGCTACCTGCGGGCCATGGAGTCCCGTGGCCTGAGCGTGGATCGGGCTGCGGGGCAGCTGCTCTTCGTCTTCGCCCTGCGCAGCGACATCTTCATGGCGATCGCCAAGCTGCGGGCAGCGCGCTCCCTCTGGTCCCGGGTGATCTCGGCTTGTGGCGGGTCCCACGAGGCGGCGCGCATGGTGCTGCATGCGCGCACCTCTCCCGCCGACCGCACGGTGCGCGATCCCTGGGTCAACCTGCTGCGCAGCACCACCCAGTGCTTCGCCGCGGTGGCCGGGGGGGCCGACAGCGTACACCTGGGCTCCTTCGACGACGCCATCGGTCTGCCCGATGACTTCTCGCGGCGCGTCGCGCTGGGCACCCAGCTTGTCCTGCACGAGGAGGCCCGACTGTCGGCTGTGGCCGATCCCGCTGGGGGTAGCTGGTACGTGGAGCAGCTCACCCAGGAGCTGATCCGGGCGGCCTGGACCGAGTTCCAGTCCATCGAGTCCGCGGGGGGAGTCCGCGACGGTCTCGAGCGAGGCTGGCTCGCAGAGCGGCTGGCCCGCGTGGCGGCCGCTCGGGCCGGGGCCACGGCCCGTCGCGAGGATCCCATCACCGGTGTGAGCGAATTCCCGAACCTGCGGGAAGAGGCGGTGGTTCGTGAGCCTCCGGATCTGGACGACCTGGCCGACCTGGCTGGCTGCGCGCTGGCCGCCTGGCGGGCCGATCACCCCATGGTGGATGTGTCCTCCCTGGCCAGCACGCCCGTGGGTCGTGGGCTGGCCACGCGCGAGGCGGTGGCCCTGGCTGGCGACGGCGCCACGCTGGGGGCCCTGGCCGGCGCGCTGCGTGGCGATCAGCAGCCCGTGCGCTGCGCTGCGCTGCCCAGGCTGCGACAGGCCGAGGGCTTCGAGGCCCTCCGCGACCAGAGCGATCGGTACCTCGAGCGGCACGGGCGCCGCCCCGCCGTCTTCCTGGCCTGCCTCGGCCCCGTCCCGCGGCACCGCGCCCGGGCCCTGTGGTCGGCGAACCTCATCGCCGCAGGTGGCTTCGAGGCGCTGGGCCAGGTGGGCTTCGACTCCGCCGGGCAGGCGGCCGCGGGTTTCGACCAGGCCAGGCGCGACCAGGGGGCTCTCGCCGCCGTCATCTGCGGCGCCGACGCCGACTATCCGGGGATCGTGCCCGAGCTGGCTGCCCTGCTGCGGGCTGCAGGGGCCGGGGCGGTGCTGCTCGCGGGGCGCCCTGGCCAGCGCGAGGCCGAGTGGAGGGCCGCCGGCGTCTCACACTTCATGCACATGGGCTGCGATGTGCTGGCGGTGTTGATGGATCTGCAGGGCCAGCTGGGGGTGAGATCATGAGCCGCATCCCCGACTTCAGCGAGCTGGCGCTGCCCGACTCGCCCACCACCAGCCTGGAGCAGTGGCGCGCACAGGCCCGGGAGCTGGGGCTCGATCCCGAGCGGGCGGGCGGCGACACCCCCGAGGGCATCCGCATCCAGCCCCTGTACACGCAGGCCGATCTGGCCGAGGTGGAGCACCTGGGATCCTGGCCGGGTCTGGCGCCCTTCGTGCGCGGGCCCTACGCCACCATGTACCGGGGCCGACCCTGGACGGTGCGGCAGTACGCCGGCTTCTCCACCGCCGAGGAGAGCAACGCCTTCTACCGGCGCAACCTCGCCGCGGGTCAGAAGGGCCTGTCCATCGCCTTCGATCTGGCCACGCACCGCGGCTACGACTCCGATCACCCGCGGGTGGCCGGTGACGTGGGCATGGCCGGCGTGGCCATCGACAGCATCGAGGACATGCGGGTGCTCTTCAGCGGCATCCCGCTGGACCAGATGTCCGTCTCCATGACCATGAACGGCGCCGTGCTGCCCGTCATGGCGCTGTACATCGTGGCGGCCGAGGAGCAGGGCGTGGAGCATCGCCAGCTGGCGGGCACCATCCAGAACGACATCCTCAAGGAGTTCATGGTCCGGAACACCTACATCTACCCGCCAGAACCGAGCATGCGCATCATCGCCGACATCTTCGGCTACACCAGCCAGCGCATGCCGCGCTTCAACAGCATCAGCATCTCGGGCTACCACATGCTCGAGGCGGGAGCCACGGCCGACATCGAGCTGGCCTATACGCTGGCCGATGGCGTCGACTACCTGCAGACGGGCATCCGGGCGGGCCTGGACGTGGACGCCTTCGCGCCGCGCTTCTCCTTCTTCTTCGGTGTCTCCATGAACTTCTTCATGGAGGTGGCCAAGCTGCGGGCTGCGCGGCTGCTGTGGGCACACCTGGTGCGGCCCTTCGAGCCCCGCAATCCCAAGTCGCTGTCGCTGCGCACCCACTGCCAGACCTCTGGCTGGAGCCTCACCGCCCAGGATCCCTTCAACAACGTGGCGCGCACCTGCGTCGAGGCCATGGCGGCGACCCACGGCCACACGCAGTCCCTGCACACCAACAGCCTCGACGAGGCCCTGGCGCTGCCGTCCGAGTTCGCGGCGCGCATCGCGCGCAACACCCAGCTGTACCTGCAGCAGGAGACCGGCACCTGCCGTGTGGTGGACCCCTGGGGCGGGTCTTTCTTCGTGGAGCGGCTCACCCACGATCTGGCCTGTCGCGCCTGGGAGCACATCCAGGAGGTGCAGGCGCTGGGAGGCATGGCCAAGGCCATCGAGACCGGGCTCCCCAAGATGCGCATCGAGGAGGCATCGGCCCGCACCCAGGCGCGCATCGACGCCGGCAAGCAGGTCATCGTGGGGCTCAACCGCTACCGCGCGGATGCACAAGCGCGCATCGACATTCGCCACCTGGACACCGCCGCGGTGCGCGCCGCGCAGCTGCGGCGGCTGGAGAAGCTCAAGGCCCAGCGAGACCCCGCGGAGCTGGGGCGCCGGCTGCGGGCCCTGACCCACGCGGCTGACAGCGGCGAGGGCAACCTGCTGGAGCTCACCGTAGCCGCCGCGCGCGCCAAGGCCACGGTGGGCGAGATGGCCTCGGCCCTGGTCCAGGTCTACGGCCGCCACCGGGCCGCCCCTCGGCTGGTGCACAATGTCTACAGCACGGAGGCCGGCGTGGATCGAGAGGATATCCAGGGAGTACGCGAGCTCGCCGCTCGCTTCGAGCGCAGCGAGGGCCGGCGGCCGCGGCTGCTGGTGGCCAAGATGGGCCAGGACGGGCACGATCGCGGTCAAAAAGTGGTGGCCACCGCCTTCGCCGACCTGGGCTTCGACGTGGACGTGGGTCCCCTGTTCCAGACCCCCGAGGAGACCGCTCGCCAGGCCGTGGAGAACGACGTGCATCTGGTGGGCGCCAGCTCGCTGGCGGCGGGTCACCTGGCGCTCATCCCGGCGCTTCGCCAAGCCCTGGAAGCCCTCGGCCGGCCGGACATCCTGGTGGTGGCCGGCGGTGTGATCCCCCCCGACGACCACCAGGCCCTGTACGAAGCGGGCGCGGCGGCCATCTTCGGCCCGGGCACGGTGATCACCCAGGCCGCCGCGCAGCTGCTGCGGCAGCTGCTGGAGCGGGTGGAAGGCGGCTAGTGCCCGTGCCCAGAAGTACCTGCCCACCCTGCTGGGCGGCCAGGTGCTTCAGCCGTACGGTCGCCAGCGACCGTACATGCCGCTCCGCGGCACACGGGCACCAGGCTTTTCGGGGGGCCTCGCCCCCAACGCGCCTTCGGCGCGCCCCCCAGGCGACCGCTGCGCGGTCGCATAGTGCACGCGAGGGTGGCTTGTGGGGGTGGCCAGGAACTTCCGAGCGCGTGCACTAGCCCGGTGCCAGCACGAACGGGAACAGCACCTCGAAGTTGGGGCTGATGTCGAGGGGAAACTCCCAGCGGGTCATGGCGGTCTGGATGCAGCTCTGCAGCAGCGCGTCGCCGGTGGTGTCGTCCAGCACTTCGAGCTCGGCTGCCCGGCCGTCTTGCACGTACCAGGAGAACTCCAGCCTGCCCGCCAGGGTGGGGATCTCCTTGAGGCGGCGCTCGTAGCAGGCGGTGATGTTGCCGAAGTAGCCCTTGACCACCGCGCGCACGCGCTCGGCGTCTCCGCCATTGCCTTCGGGGATCACGATCCGATCCGGGCGCAGGATCGGCTCGGGTGCCGCCGAGCCCGAGCCTGTGATGCCCACTTCGCCCCCTTGGGCCAGGCCCAGCTGCACCTCGGCGTCATCGCGGCTGGTGCCCAGCCCCGTGCCGCCCTTGAGGCCCAGCTGGGCTGTCACCTGGCGCTCCGAGTCCAGCTCCAGGTCCAGATCCAGGTCGATGCCCTCGCCGTCGAACACCCCGCTGGTGGGCATCCAGCCGCCCTCCGAGTCCCCGCGGGAGCCGATGAGCTTGAGCAGCAGCGAGTCCTCCAGCACCTGCGCCTCGAGCTGCGCCTTGCGCTGCGCTTCGGCGGCCATGGCCTCCTGGGCCGTGAGGGGGCGTTCGGGTGTGCGCTCCCGGACCTGGGCGGTGGCCTCCGGCTCGGGCTCGGGCTCGGGGTCGAGAGGCGCGGGGGTGGTCAGCCCGTCATCGGTGGGGGTCAGGACCAGGTCCGGTTCAACGTCGCTGGGGTCCGGCGCCGGCAGCACCAGCTCGGTGAAGTAGGCGATCTGCTCTGGCAGCTCGTCGCGACCCAGCAGCTCGGGGGTCTGCACGGAGACGGCGTAGCCAGCGAAGGCGCCGGCGAGCACCGTGGCCAGGCCCAGGAAGGCGACGAAGACCGGGTCGTCCTCGTCCAGCAGGCGCGGCCTGAAGCTGGGCCTGCTCAGCTCGCGCAGGGCCACCGGCGGCGCGCTGACGAACTGGAACAGCAGGGTGACCCGCCCCAGCCGGATGGAGCCGCGATCGCGCGCGCCGAGGGGGACCTGCCAGGCACCTCCCCGCCGGGGCCAGCAGGAGCGAAGCTGCTCCAGGCTCTTCACCGCGCCGTCCTGGGAGATCCTGCCGGCCATGGGGGCCGTCAGCCGCAGCAGGTAGCTGCCGCCGCGCTGCTCGATGAGGCGGTAGCGTCGCGGCAGCTCCGCCAGGGGGAGCCGCACGCGGTTGCGCGGGCTGGCTCCGATGGTGAGCGGCTCCCCCGGATCGAGCCGCGCCTCCTGCACGACGCGACCGTCCTGGAGGACACCGACGCGCAGGACCTTGATGGTGGAGGTTCCCTGGTTTCTTCGCATGGCTTCACCCCTCTGCAGAGGCCGCGACGATCCGGGCCGGGATCGCGCGCCTGCAGGGGCCTGTCAGCCGCGGGTGGGCTCGGGTTCCATCTCGAGCCGACTTGACGAGAACCTTGCGAAGCTAGGAGCCCGCACCTATGCCCTACAGGCTCCTAGCTCTGCTTGCCCTCGATGGTGAGCAGCAGCACGGTGATGGCCAGGCCCAGCCGGGGGTCGAGCTGGCCTCGGTTGTTGGAGAAGTCCACCGCGTACTTGACGAGGAAGGGGTTCCAGGTGCCCTTGAGCTTGCCCACCTGCTCACCCATGGCCTCGATGAGGAAGGTCTGCGGAACCAGGTTGGAGAGGAAGCGCCGCACCAGCGCCAGGAGCATGGAGTCTTCTTTGGCGTGACCCACCAGGGCCTCGTCGGAGTCCAGCAGCTCCCACTCGTCCTTGAGGATGGACTTGAGGCCCTTGCGCCGGCAGGAGCCCACCGTCTGCCCGCTCTGCACGTCCAACACGTCGTAGCAGGCGGAGAAGTCAATGATCTGCCGTGCCTTGATGGTGAGCAGGGGCTGGGTGCGCCCCGCGTCGCGGTAGATGGTGATGTCTTCTCGAAGCTTGAAGGCCTTCATCTTGATGTAGAACAGCAGGCTGCCGGCGGTGTCGAGGATGCGGCAGGTGATGCCGAGGAAATTGAAGAAGTTGCGGCGGGCGACATAGCTGGTGGGCACCTGGAGCTGGCTCACGATGGGCCTCCTCTGGCCTGGAGAGATGGAGGATGGGTTCTGTAACCACCTGCCGGTCGACCTGGACCGCCGGCGGCGAGAGGGACCCACCAGGTGTCGGTCGGCGCTGGTACCATGGAGATGCAGGCCGGCTCCCGGGAGGTTCCGTGTCAGGATCCCGACTCCTCGCGCTCCTCGCGCCGCTCGCGCTGGCCTGTCAGCCAGAGGATGAGACCGCGGGCACCGCCCTGGTGCTGGTGATGGACGGTGTGCGCGTCGAGGAGTCCTTCGGCGACGAGCGGTCTTCGGCCACGGGTGAGCACCCCAGCGCGATCATGCCCGCCTCATGGGACCAGCTGTTCCCACAGGCGGTGCGCGCCTCCAACGCCTGGAACCTGGGGACCACCGCCACCGCGCCCGCCCACGCCAGCCTGCTCACCGGCCGGCGCCAGGCCCTGGGCAACTACCCTGTCTATGGGGAGCCCGGCCTGTACCGGACCGACCTGCCGACCCTGTTCGAGCTGGTGCGCCGTCAGGACGAGCTGGGCCCCGGAGCGGCCCTGCTGCTGGCCAACACCGTGCTGGTCCAGCCCCTGGCCCACAGCGAGTGGCCCGGCCATGGCTTCGACTATGGCGCCAGCTACTCGCTGGTCACCCGCGAGGCGGGCAGCAGCGAGCCGGCGGAGGGCGACGAGGAGGTCTTCGAGGCCCTGCGGGAGCGGCTCTCGGTGGCCCAGCCGCGGCTGGCGCTGGCAAACCTGCACAAGGTGGATCGCGCCGGTCACTACGGCGATCGCGGGGACTATCCCGATCGAGTGCGCAGCCTGGACGAGCCCCTGGTGGAGCTGTGGGACTGGCTCGGATCCCGCGAGGCCTACACCGACGACAGCTGGATGCTGGTGCTGGCCGATCATGGCCGCCACTCGAGCGCCGACGCCGATCCTCCCTGGCGGCACCACGGCTGCGACTGTGTCGGCTGTCGGCGCCTGCCCTTCCTGCTGCTGGGCCCCGGGGTGCGGGCTGGTGAAGACGTGGACGTCCCGGTGCTCCTGGCCGACGTGGCGCCCACCCTGGGTGCCCTGCTCGGTGTAGAGGTGCCCATGGCCAGCGGTCTCGTGCTGGACGAGCTCTTTGTGGAACCCACGGGGGCGCCCAGCCGCTCGGGTGTGGCCGATCTGGCGGCCTCCGGCGGGCTGCTGGCCGAGCTGCACTACCTGTCCGATCCCGCCCATCGCAGCGAGCTGCGTATGGACGGCCAGCTGCTGTCCGATCCCGAAGCGCTGGTGGTGGAGGCACCCTCCCTGGCCACGCTGGGCGACCAGGCCTGGCTCTGCTTCAGAGAGCTGGTGCTGGATGCGAGCGCGCCGGAGAGCTCTTGGCAGCCGCGCTGCCTGGCGAGCCACGATCTGGGGCGGTCCTGGGAGGACATCGGCGCGCCCGAGGACAGGGTGAGCGCCTACTGGAGCCTGGACCTGCTGCCCCTGGAGGGGGGAGGCCTGCTGGCGGTCTATGCCAGCAACCCCCTCGGGCTGCAGTTCGGAGGCGCCGACGGCGCGGACTCGGGCACCGCGCTGGTCATGGCGCGCTACCAGGAGGGCAGCTGGTCCCGGAGCAGCCAGGAGCACGGCGTGACCTTCCCGGTGGATGCCGCCGCGGTGCTGCTGGAGGACCGGGTGGTGCTGGCGGTGGGGGCGGGGCGCTCCGGCGCCGCTGGCCGACACAGCCGCGATGTGTTCACCACCAGTCTGGCGGGCGGCGCGAGGGAGTCGAGCTGGTCGAGGCCCATGCCCGCAGAGCTGGGGGAGCGGCTCGCGCCCGGGGCCCGCTGGTGGCGCATGGAGCACCCGGCGCTGCGGGCGGCGGGGGTGGGCCAGGTGCAGCTGGCGGCGGTGGGCTACCTCGATGGGACCACCCTGGCGGTGCTGGCCTCCAGCCCCGACCTGGGTGTCAGCTGGGAGCGGGCCTTCCCCCTGGCGTTACCGGGTGTGCCCCTGCCGCATGTGGCTCCGGTCTGGTTGGACGACAGGGCGGTCTTCCCCGTGCTGGATGAGGACACAGAGCAGGTCTCGCTGTGTGCCGGGGGCCTGGACAGCGGGGTGAGCTGCCTGTCCACTGGCAGCCTGCGGATCTCGCGGCTGGCCGCCGACGGCGAAGATCTGCTGGTCCTGGTGGACCAGGGCAGCGGGCAGTGGGAGCTGGAGCGCTATGAAGCGCAGGACTTCGACGGGGTTCAGATCAACGTCCCGCGGTAGGCGGTGTCCAGCTGGCGCGCGCGCACATGCTCGGGCACGTAGTTGGGCAGCACCATCGGCGAGATCCGGGCGGGAGGCACACCCAGGGCTCCAACTTGGCTGTTGCAGCTGTGCACGTGTTGGAGGTTGGCGGCGCCCGGGGCGGCCTGCGTCGCGTAGGCCGCGGCCGCGACGCCGGCGCGGCGGCCGAACACGATGATGTCCAGCTGGCTGTTGCCCATCAGCCTGTTCCTGCCGTGGATGCCTCCGGCCACCTCGCCCGCGGCGAACAGGCCGTGGATGGTGGTGGAGCAGTCCGCTCCGATCTCGATGCCGCCGTTCTGGTAGTGCAGGGTGGGATACACGAGGATGGGCTCGCGGCGGATGTCCACGTCGAAGCGCTGGAACTGCCGCAGCATGGCGGGCAGGTTCCTCTCGATGGCTCCCTTCCCGTTCAAGGCCTCGATGACGGGTGTGTCGAGCCACACACCGCGGTGCCCGAGGGGCGTGGTCACCCCCAGCCCGCGCTCGGTGGCCTCGCGGATGAAGGCCGCAGACTCCACGTCGCGGGGCTCGAGGGGGAAGACGAACAGCTCCCCGTCGGCGTTGACGGGTTGCGCGCCCATGCCG
Organism: uncultured Enterobacterales bacterium; assembly: GCA_964512185.1. Classification (GTDB taxonomy): domain Bacteria; phylum Myxococcota_A; class UBA796; order UBA796; family JAFGLY01; genus CAZEJJ01. Next base: position 12,606 of record CAZEJJ010000093.1, read on the forward strand.
CGCAGCTTCTCCGTGCACAGGAAGCCGAGGATCTGGGACGGATAGGACGCTCCGGTGGGGTGGTACTGCACCGAGTCCATGAACACCAGGCGGGCACCCGCCCGGTAGGCCATGACCAGCCCGTCGCCGGTGGCACCGTAGTGGTTGGTGGTCTCGAAGCCCTTGACGTGCAGCCGCCCGAAGCCACCGGTGGCCATGATGGTGGCCTTGGCGCGGATGACCGCGTGCTCCCTGGTGAGCAGGTGGTAGAGCACGGCTCCCACGACGGCGCCGCTGTCGTCCTTGGTGAGCTCGACGGCGCTCTGGTGCTCCAGCACGCGGATGGAGCGGCGGTTCTGCACCTCGTCACGCAGGGTGCGGCAGATGGCGGCGCCCGTGTAGTCGCGTGCGGAGAGCATGCGCGGACGGCTCGTTCCACCCCCGGGCTTGACCTTGAGCGCGCCGGCGTCGTCCTGGTCGAAGATCACCCCCAGGCCGCGCAGCCACTGGATGCTCCCGGGTGCCTCGGAGACCAGGGCTCGCACCAGGTCTGGCTTGTTGTCGAAGTGTCCGCCTCCCATGACGTCCAGGTAGTGGTGCGTGGGGGAGTCGTCGTGGCGCACAGCAGATTGGATGCCCCCCTGGGCCATCATGGAGTTGGCGTCACCCATGCGCAGCTTGGTGACCAGCGTGACCCGGGCTCCCGCTTCCTGGGCCAGCAGGGCGGCGGCGAAGCCCGCGGAGCCCGCACCGATGACGAGCACGTCGGTGTCGTGGTCGGGCTGGCTCAGGTCGTAGCGGCTGGGGTCGATCCTGGACCAGGTCTCCAGCAGCTGCGCCACCTCGGTGGTGAGCGGTTCACCCTTGTTGGGACCCCAGCCCACGGGTCGCCTGGCGTCGTCCTGGTAGTCGGGATGGAAGCTGCGGAGCACGTCCCCGCGCTCCTGCTCGCTCATGGGTGCCACCACCGGATCGCCGGCCCGGGCGATGTCGACCCGCCGCGCTCGAGAGGCTTCCACCTTGCGAATCGATGCCTGCATGCTCTGTGGGTACATGGGTTGCTCCTAGCGGGTGCGGATCTCTCGGCGGTAGTAGGTGAGGCTGAGCTGCTCGCCGCTTATGCCCTGCAGCTGATCGATCTCGGCATCGAAGAGACCGGATGACACATCGGCGACACGCTCGTCCAGGCCTGGCGCCGCTGGGGCCAGGTAGCGGCCGTAGAGCCGACGGGCGAGGGTGGCGGCGTTGTACTGGACGATCTCCGCCGGGCAGCGCAGCGCGCAGAGCCCGCAGCGCAGACAGTCGAAGCTCAGGTCGGCGGCGGAGGCCAGGTCGCCCCGGATGATGGACTGGACGTAGTCCATCACCTGCAGCTCCTGGGGGCAGATCTTGGTGCAGGTGTTGCACGCCAGGCAGCGGAAGATCTCAGGGTACAGCTGGCGGAAGCTGTCGATCACAGGCCGCAGCTGGCGGATGTCGTAGACGGGCTTTTCACCTGGCACGAAGGGGATCTGCGCCAGGTGCATGCCGTCGCTGACCACGGTCTGGCAGGCGAGCCCGCCCTTGATCCGGTGGTCACCCGATTCACGGAAGAGGGTCCCGCAGGCCCCGCAGTAGCCTTCACGGCAGCCCACCCCAGTGGTCAGCTGGAAGCCCGCGTATTCGAGGGCGGTCACGATGGTGGAGCCCTCGGGGACCTTGAAGGCCTCTCCCATCACCACCATGGTCACCATGTTGTCTTGAGTCGCCATTCGAAACCTTCCTTGCGGCGTATCGAAGTGTCAGCCCCTATGCGAGCCCGTGGGCCTGGAGCAGAGGGAGGGGGTCTACCTGGTGGCGGGCGGTCCAGTCCGGGTCCCAGCCCAGGCCGGTGGCCAGCGCCATCAGCTCCGTGAAGTAGAAGACCGGCATGCCGTGCAGATCGGGCCACTCGTCGACGGCCTCGCGTTGCATCTGGTCGAGGTTGTAGGCGCAGAGTGGGCAGCTGGTGACCAGGGCTTGGGCGCCCCCGTGGGCCGCCGAGCGCAGCAGCTCTTGGCAGCGCCGCAGGGTGACCGCCTTGTTGGTGAGGGTCTGGTACGAGCCACAGCAGGCCTCGCGCTCGTCGAAGGCCACGGGCTCGGCCCCCAGGGCCGAGAGCAGTTCCTCGAAGATCGATGTGTCGCATGTATCGTCGATGCCCAGCTCCAGGGGGCGGGTGAGCAGGCAGCCGTAGTAGGCCGCCAGCTTCAGGCCCTGGAGGGGGCGGGTGACTCCCTGCCGCAGCGCCTGCCAGCCCAGCTGGTCGCGCAGGTAGCTCAGGGGATGCATGACCTGCACGTCGGCCTGCAGGAGCTCGGCCTCCAGGGACATGAACAGGCGAATCTTCTCCATGTGTTCCGGCTCGTCCAGCAGCATGCGCTGGGCGCGGCGCAGGGTGTTGAAGCACATGGAGCAAGGGGCCAGCAGGATGCCGTCACCCTGCTGCTCAGCGCGCAGCAGCGTGCGCGCCGGCGCGAGCTGCTGCATCAGGTCGTCGGAGGCCATGGAGAAGACCGTCCCGCAGCAGTTCCAGCGCTGCAGCTCTTTGAGCTCGACGCCCAGCGCGGCCATGGAGCTCACGGTGGAGGCGTCGAAGTTGGAGGCCTTGTCTTTGAGGGTGCAGCCAGGAAAGTAGAGGACGCTCATGGCAGGGTTCCTCCCTTCAGCCGCAGAGCTTGCGCAGGGCGCTGACGAGCAGGATGGTGGGGGCATCGGCGAAGGCCGGGTCGCCCAGCTCGGCAGGCTCGAGCTGCCCCAGGCGATCGCGCAGGCGCAGGGCGCGGAAGGCCTCCATCAGCCGCGCGATGTCGATGCCGCGGGGGCAGCGCACGGAGCACTGCAGGCAGGAGGAGCAGACCCAGATGGTGCGGCTGGAGAGGACCTCGTCGAGCTGGCCCAGCTGGGCCAGGTTTACCGCCACACGCGGCGAGAGATCCATGTGGTGCACGTTGGGGCAGGACCCGCTGCAGGTGCCGCACTGCAGGCACTGGTTGATGGGCTCCCCGTGGATGGCCTCCGCTCGCGCCAGCCTTGCTCGCGAGGCCTCTGTGAAGGACGGACGGAACACGGGGCCTCCTGCAGCCTGGCCGGGACAGCTCCGCGATGGGAACCCGACCCTGGTCAAGGGGGATATCCGGCGCTGATCAGCCCCGCGGGACCCCACCCGCGGGGGCCCTGAGCCATGTCATATGCGGGGCATGGCGCTCGATGAGCGGCCCGTCCAAGGCTGCGCGAGCGCAGGATCCCCGTGCTTAGCGCAGCAGCAGCTGCAGCATCTTCTCGGCGGAGGCGGAGTCACCCACCGAGGCCGAGGCGTAGCCGTGGGCCTGGTGCAGGTAGGCCTGGCCGCTGTCCAGCTCTCGCTCTTCTTCGAGGGCGCTGGTGGCGTCGAGCTCGTAGCTCAGCGAGAAGCTGGCGGTGAGCTCCTCGCCCAGCTCGGAGCTGCAGTCGAAGGACTTGGTGCCGTCGTACTTCTCCACGGAGCAGCCGCCTTCGGACAGCTTCCAGCCCATGGCGTCGATCTGGGACACGATGCGCGCCTCGGTGAAGTTCTTCACGTGCTCCCCGCGGGGCACCATGATGTCCAGGAGCTGCTGGGCGCAGGCTCCGTTGTCGGCTTCGACCGACAGCACCCAGCGACCCTGGCGGCGCGTGGCGTAGCCGGGCCAGGGGTCTTCCACCGCCCACTCAGCGTCGTCGGTGGAGCGGTACCACTCCACCTCCACGTCGAAGCCCCACTCGCGGTTCCAGAAGTCGCAGTCCAGATCCTTGCTGTCGCCGTAGTCCTCGACGTCGTAGCATTCCACGTTGAAGTCCATCTTGCGGCCGACGGACTCCAGCGTCTTGGGGTTGAACAGCGCCTCGATGCTGGAGGCCGGGCTGCCGGTGCCCTGCCAGGTGCTGCACTGCAGGCGGGTGTCGGTGACCGCCGCGGCGGCGGTGGGGGCGTTGGGTTCATCGACGGTGGTGGGCGGGGTGCTCGCCACCCGGCCGGTGTCTTCTGGCAGCTCGCTGCCGAAGGCGAACGCGACGAAGACGGCGAGGACGGCGGCGGAGACGAGCTGGCGTCGATGGTGCATGGGAGCTCCTGCGCGGGGATAGATCCTAGCTCGAAGGGGGGTTGGGGGCATTCCAGACGCCCCCATCGGCCATGGCAGGGCACCCGCGATAGGCTCCCGCATGGAGCTTCCCTTGGCCGCCCGACCCCCCGACATCGCCCTGGCTGACCTGTCGGCCGCCGCGGAGCGCATCGTCACCGTCAGCGATGTCCAGATCATCGCCGCCCTGCGCCCGGATCGCTTGCCCTTGATGGACAGCCATGGGCGCTGAGGCCCGCCAGGAGATCCTGCTCACCGGCGCCACGGGCTTCCTGGGCAAGGTGGTGCTGGACGAGCTGCTGCGCCGGGCCCCCGCTGCCCGGATCTGGATCCTGGTGCGCCCCACCGACAGGGAGTCCGTGCTGGAGCGGGTGCAGCGCCAGGTCGCGGGGGCCGCCTGCTTCCAGGGGCTGCCGCTGGAGCGCTGGCGGCGCGTGCGGCCCCTGCGCGGCGATCTCACGCTGCCGGACTGCGGCCTGTCGCCGGCCACCGTTGGCATGCTGCGCACCAGGCTCACCCACCTGGTGCACTGCGCCGCCTCCGTGGACTTCGACCTGCCCCTGGCGGCCGCCACCCAAGCCAACGTCACCGGCGCACTCAGGGCTCTGCAGCTCGCGCGGGAGTGTCGGCGGTTGCGGGCCATGGTGGCGGTGTCCACCGCCTATGTGGGGCCCCATCCCCCTCGCGGCGAGCTGCTGGAGGAGCTCGCGGCCCTGCCCTTCGATGCGGCGGACAGCTACGCGGCGATCCTCGAGGGCGTGGTGTCGCAGCGCGAGCTGCTTAAGGACTCGGGCCACCCCAACACCTACACCTTCACCAAGTGCCTCGCGGAGCACCTGCTGTTCCAGCGTCGGGGTCGCGTCCCGCTGCGCATCGTGCGCCCCAGCATCATCTCGGCCAGCCTGCGCTGGCCACAGCCAGGATGGATCGACAGCTTCGCGGCCTTCGCGGGGTTCGTCGTGCTGATCGGCGCGGGCAGGCTGCGCGTGCTGCGAGCGGAGCCCGACAACCCGCTGGACATCGTGCCCTGCGATGCGGTGGCTCAGAGGGTGGTGGACTGTACGCTGGCGCCGGCTCCCCACGGCGGTGCGTCGCTGCACTACGCCGTGGCGGGGTTGGACCGCTGCTGCACCGTGCGGCAGTGCTGCGATGGCATCGTGAGGTTCTTCAGCGAGCGTCGCATCGACCGGCAGCCGGGCCTGGCGTGGATCGGCTCGGACCGTGCGCGCTTCCACGTGGAGAACCTGCAGCACCACGTGGCGCCTCTGGCCCTGGCGCACACCTGGTTGGGGCTGGCGGGCAAGGGGCGGCAGCGCAAGGACGTGGCCCGGCTCATCCAGCGGGTGGACTACCTGAACACCGCGTTTCCCTACTTCACGCACCGGGCATTCGACTTCCAGGCGCGGGCGCCCCTGTCCATGCCCGGTTTCCGGGCCGAGGCCTACCTGCGGCAGGTGTGTCGCGGCGTGTATCGCTACCTGCTCAAGCGTGCAGACGCCTGACCCGGCGCTATTTCTCGGCGGTGTTGCGCCGCAGCACCTGCAGCACCTGGTCCTTGAAGATGCCGTCGATGCCAGCGCCAGCTTCGGGCGGCAGGGGCTCGGCGCCTTGGGGCAGGATGACCTGGGTGGAGATGTGCTTGCGTTCGGCTGACTTCCAGAGAACCGCCAGGCTGCCCGGCTGGTCGTCGGCGGAGAGCCAGCTGATGCTGACCTCGGCGAGCAGGTTGCTGCCGGTGGGGGTGATGTCGAGGTCGTCGAGCCTGGGCTGCTTGCAGTCTTCGCAGAAGGTGGCCAGGATGGCGGCGGCCAGCTCGCTGCCGGACGCGCTCTCGAAGGTGAGGTTGAGGGCCTCGGTGGCGCGCTCGGGCCAGGGGCGCACGAAGGCGGCGGCGGCCGCGGCCGCGGCCTGCTCGGCCTCGATGCGCGGCGACCACCAGAACTTGTAGAAGCCGATCAGCCCCACCAGGGCCATGAGGGTGACCAGCACCACCCACTGGCTGGAGGAGGTCTTGGGGCCCGACTTGTCCTCTCTTTCGGGAGGAGGCGGGGCGGGCGGCTTGGGCATGTCGAAGGTCTGCACCTCTCGGGAATCCGGATCTTTCGGTGCAACTTCGGGTGAGTCGGGGATCTCAGCAGGGGGCATGGTCGGACCTCCGGGGCGAACATATCGAGCAGGGCGCGGATGGCCACCCGGTTTCAGCTGGGCGTTCAGGCACGGCACCTCTGGCGCCGGGCTGTGGCGAGCAGCGCGAGGGCGGAGAGGAGCAGGCCCGCTGCGGCGCCGCCGGTGCTCTGGCAGCCGCCTCGGTAGTAGTCCAGCTGGCAGGCGTCGGGGATGCCGTCGTGGTCATCGTCCGTCTGGGTGTCGACGATGTCGACGTCGATCTTGGCGAGCGTGTCGGACTCCAGCCAGGCGAAGGTGTCGATGAAGCTGAAGTCTCCCTTGCCTGTCTCGCCGTAGTTGCCCCAGGAGTGGGCGTTGTCGTTGGGCTTGACCGAGCTGTCATAGGCGCCAGGGGCGATGCCATCGGATCCGGAGCTCACCAGCCCGACCTCTCCGTTGGGCATGTCCTCAGCGGCCTCCTGGATGGCGTAGTCGTTCCAGAACATCGTGGCTGGGAAGCGGCCTTCGTCGCGACGCACCTCGTAGGTGCGCAGCCCGAAGAAGGCGGTCTCGATGTCGTCGGCGATGAAGTGTACCTCGCCGGCCGTGACGGTGAGCTGGCAGGCATAGCCCCCTGCAGGGAGGGCCTCGCCCAGGTTGTCGAGACCTTGCCACTTGACGCGGTTGACGCCCGGCTCGCAGGGCCCCGAGCGGGCCACATCGCGGTCGCTGGAGAGATCGTAGATGTTGTTGCCATCGACATCACAGACGATGTGATAGCTGCCGACCGTGTTGGTCTCGAAGCTGAAGGTGCCGCCCACGTAGCCCGGGGCGATGCCCGCGCAGGCCGAGGCGTCGGGTTCGAAGCCGAAGCCCCAGGCTTCGGCCGTGGCCACCTGGTAGTCGGCCATGGTGGGAGCGTTGAGGTAGATGCGGTACTCGGGTTGCGCTTTCTGCCGGTACTGGGTGACCGAGCGACCGGCGTCGCTGCCTTCGACGCCGTAGCGGTTGGCGAGCAGGCTCCACTCCCGGCCGGCCATGCCCGAGACCTCCAGCTCCATGACGGATCCGTGCTCCCCGTCGCCGCTCTCCACCAGGGCATAGAAGCTGGTGGTCAGGGCGCTGTCCTGGTCCCAGGCGTCGGTGTCGAAGTCCCAGAGCGTGGACGCCACCCGGCCGCCTTCGGCCACCGCGTCGCGCACCCCCAGGTCCCAGTGGTCGGTCTGGTAGTGGGAGAGCTCCACCTGGTAGCTGCCCCCCAGCCCGGGGGTGGGGCTGACCGCTTCGGAGCTGAAGAAGCTGCCCAGCTCCGTGCCCTGGGGATCGGTGACGGTGATGGTGCCGACGCCGTCGAAGACGATGGTCTCCACGTCGGGGTCGAGGATGTCGACGGTGAGGGTGGTGAACGGGGTGACGGTCTGCACGCCCAGCTGCCCGGCGCCCTCGGCGTGTGCGGCAGCGGGCGCCAGCGAGGTGAGCGCGGCCAGCGCGAGGAGAGCGGGGGCGGACCTGGCGGTGTGGCGGTGGGACATGCTGCTATCCTCCCTCGGGCGCCGCGCCGGCACTCTGGTCGCCGGGCTCGGGGGCGCTCCCCTTGATGTTGAACTCGACCCGCCGGTTCTGGGCGCGGCCCTGCTCGCTGGCCTCGTCGGCGATGGGAGCGGTCTCGCCGTAGCCGCTGGCCTGGAGCCGAGAGGCAGCCACGCCCTGGGAGCGCAGGTAGCTCACCACCGCGTCGGCCCGGGCCTGGGACAGCTCCAGGTTGTAGTCGTCGGGACCCTGGGCGTCGGTGTGGCCGGCCACCTCGAGCAGCGTGATGCGCGGGCTGGCCAGCAGCAGGTTGGCCACTTCGCTGAGCAGGGCGTGGGAGTCGGCCATGATGACCGCGCGGGCTGTCTCGAAGAAGACCTTCTCGAGGATCACGATGCGGCCACCCTCGATGCGCGTGCGCGCGGGCTCCAGGGTGACCTGCAGCTGGGCGCGCTGGCCGGGGCTCACCACCAGGCTCTGCCTCTGGGCTGCGAAGTAGGGCGCTGTGATCACCACGGGGTGCTCGCCGGCCCCCAGGTGCAGGCTGGCCCGGCCCTGGTCCGAGAGGTCGACCCAGGGCTCGTAGGGTCCGCAGGGGTCATCGTCGTCGAGGAAGCGCACGGTGGCCCGGGGGACGGGGGCGCTGTGCTGGTCCACCACTGACAGATCGAGGCTGCCGTCCAGGGCGCGATCCAGCTCGATGACCAGGTCCACAGGGCCCTCGATGGCCTGGGCGCTGCCCACCCCCGCCAGGCAGGAGCCAGCGGTGGCCTGGGCGGCGAACTGAGCGCCGGGCGTGGCGCCTTCGATGACCATGTCCATGCCCGGACCGAAGCGGGTCTCGCCCAGGGGGCCGGCCACCAGGACCTGGGCGTGTTCCACCTGCTGCTCGCGGAAGATGGGCCTGACGATGATGGTGCCGAGGTAGTCGGGGCAGCCGTCGTCGTCCCGCCAGCCGTTGATGGTTTCGGCCTGCTCCGGGCAGGGGTCGCGCTCGTCGGCGACCCCGTCCAGGTCGAGATCGGGTGGCGGAGGGGCGGTGTCGCGGCCGAGCCCACCGCCGACGAAGACCCGGAAGGGGGCGGTGCCCACGGCTCGGCTCAGGCCCGCGCCCATGCCGGCCGCCAGGTGCAGGCCGGACTGGAGGCGGTGGCGGTAGCTGGCCAGCGCCTGCAGCGAGGCCTCGCTGCCGCGGCGCTCGCTGGCCTGCAGCGGGAGCGCCGTCAGCAGCTCCAGGTTGGCAGCGGACCGGTTGCCCAGCAGCCGCCCGGCCGCCAGGCCCAGGCTCACCGTGTCGGACCCCACCACGTTCTGCAGCTCGATGTCGGGGTGCAGATCCAGCCCCAGCTGCCCGGAGAAGGTCCAGGCCTGCAGGCCGTAGCTGCCGGTGGCGGCGAGGCCCCCGGCCACGCTGCGCTGGCCGAGAAACGCAAGCTGGTCGCCGGTGGGCAGGCTGAGGTAGGGCAGCAGGCCGAGGCCCAGCCCCTGGCCCGTGGCGGCGCCGGGGGCGAGGATGGCGCTGGCGGCAGACAGCCGCAGGTCACCCGGGCCGGGCCCGTTGGAGCTGCCGTCTTCGGCCAGGGAGCTGAGGAACACGGGCATGCCAGCTTGCAGGCGCAGCAGCGGATGAGGGGCGAAGCCCAGGTCCAGGTTCAGGGCCAGCAGGTTGTCGAGCGCGGCGGTCTGCACCGGGTCGTCGGGGTTGCCGGTGACATGTGTCAGCGGCTGCTCGGCATATTCGAGGAGGGCGGCTCCGTACCAGGACAGGCGCGTGAAGCGCTCGGGCCGGGACACCGCCAGGGGATCGCGCAGGTGACCGTCGAAGCCCACCAGATAGAAGTCGTGGGCGTCGAAGCCCTCGTTGACCTCATCGGCCCAGGCTGCCGCTGAGCCGCAGACGGCGAGCAGGATCAACGAAGGAAAGGTGGCCCGCGTGGGGGGAAGGGAATCCAGCATCGTCGGCTCCGCCTTCAGTCGAGCAGCTTCTTCACCGAGGGGAAGCGCCTCGGATCCGTGTGGGGCAGGAACAGCGCCCCCGTGTATTGATCCATGTATCCCGGCGCGATGGACAGGTCGAAGTAGGTCATTCGTCCAGACAGGCGCACCTGCCGCTTGCGATACTCGCGCGAGACGACCACCATGTAGGAGCCGATGAGGGAGGCGTTTCCGATGAAGCGGAAGCGCTCCTGGGGCAGGTCCGGGACCAGGCCCAGGGTGACGGCCTGCTTGAGGTCCAGGAAGCGGCCGAAGCCTCCGGCGATGTAGACCTGGCTGAGATCCTCGAACTCCACCCCCACCTGCTCCAGCATGAGCGCGCAGGCCGAGTAGATGGCGGCCTTGGCCCGCAGGATGTTCTCGATGTCGGATTCAGTGATACAGAGAGGCTGATCCGTGGCGCTCTGCTTTGCGGTGGCGATCTGGTAGCGAGCCTGTTTACCCGACACGTCGATGGAAGGCGACGCGCGGTCGCGCGACAGCTTGCCCGCGGGATCAAGCCAGCCGGTGAGGAAGAGGTTGGCCAGCAGGTCGATCATGCCGGAGCCGCAGATCCCCCTGGGGGGCACGTTGCCGATGGTGGCGAAGCTGGCGGCGCCGCTGTGAGGGTCCACCTCGACGCTCTCGATGGCCCCCAACGAGGCGCGCATGCCGCACTCGATGCCCCCCCCTTCGAAGGCCGGGCCGGCGGAGCAGGCGCAGCAGAGCAGGAAGTCGCGGTTGCCCACCACGAGCTCGCCGTTGGTGCCGATGTCGATGAAGAGGGAGAGGTCCTCGGAGTCGGTGGCGAGATCGGTGCAGAGCAGGCCGGCGGTGATGTCGCCCCCAACGTAGGAGCCCACGTTGGGAGAGAAGCAGATCCAGGAGTTGGGGTTGATGTGGATGCCCACCTGCTCGGCGCTCAGGTAGGGCATCTCCAGCAGGGTGGGGCAGTAGGGTTCGAGCCTGATGTACTCGGGGTCGAGGCCCAGCAATAGATGTGTCATGGTCGTGTTGCCGGAGATCACCGCGTTGGAGATGCCGCGGGGGTCTACGCTGCAGGAGCGGCAGGCCTGGTCCAGGAGCTGGTTGATGGTCTGCAGCACGCGCTTGCGCAGGTCTTCGAGGCGCCCGGGACGGCGGGCGTACTCGATGCGGCTGATCACGTCGGCGCCGCAGCTGACCTGGTCGTTGTAGCCGCTGCGCGTGGCGATGATGCGCGCCGCGGCGAGGTCCACCAGCTGGACGGTGATGGTGGTGGTGCCCACGTCCACGGCGATGGCGTGGTGGCGGCCGATGACCTGGCCCGGCTCGATGCGCACCACGTGCAGGCGGCGCCCGGTGCGCACCAGGGAGACGGTGACCTGCCCGCCCTGGGCGCGCAGCGTGGCGGCGAGGCCGCGCACCGCCCCCAGGGGCACCTCGACGTCGATGAGCAGTGAGCGCAGATCCTCGAAGAGCCGGTAGGAATCCACCGGGAGCTTCTCTCGGCGTCCCCACTCCAGCTGCAGCGCGCGCACGAAGCGGTCCACGTCCGAGAGGCCGTCGTCGGGGCGCGGCGCGGGGACCTCAACCAGCCACTTGACCGCGAGGGGATCGAATTCCCACTCTTTGGGGAGCAGCTCACCGCGGACCATCCAGGTCTCGTCTTCCTCGGGGATCTGGCCGCCCTCGCGACCCAGCTGCTGCGGGACCTCCACCACCACCGGTTTGTGGACCAGCCGGGTGCGACAGGCCAGCGCGTTGCCTTCGGCCACCGCTGCGGCTGGCAGCACCGACAGTGAGTCGCTGTCTACCTCGCCGGAGCGGATGCGCACGATGCATCGCCCGCAGGATCCCTTGCCTCCGCAGGGAGACTCGATGTCCACACCGGCGGCGCGCGCCGCTTCGAGCAGCTCGGTGCCAGATGGCACGTCTGCGGCGCGGCCGGAGGGCTGGAAGACCACCTGGGGCATGGGGGCCTGTTAGCCTTTTCAGGGGAGCCTGTCCTTGATGAAGGCCTCGAGATCGCCCGCCTGTTGGGGGCCCACCAGGACCTTCCAGCCCGGCAGACCCTCTTCGAGGTCGCCCGAGATCTGAGCCACCAGCCCGGGGATCACGATGTTCCTGTTCTCCACGCGCTGTTCGAGGCCGATCTGCTTGGCGTAGCGCGCGATATGCGCGCCTGAGAACTTGCCCGCGGCCCAGGCTGTGAGCACCGACATGCCCTCGCACTCGGGCACCAGCAGCCAGGCGCTGGCCCCAGAATTCTCGATCTCACCGGTGACGAGGAAGTAGGTGAGGGAGAAGTTCGTGGTGACGAAGACCGGGCTGTCGGGGCCGGGCTCCACGATGGGGTACAGGCCCGGCTCCACCTGGATGGGCTTCTGGGGGTCGGTGAAGAGGTTCAGGCGCAGCGTGAGCAGCGTGGCCACCAGCGCCGGGTCGAAGGAAGGCAGCACGCAGATCCCGCCGTACTTGCACACAGCGGTGGCCGCGTCGGTGGCCAGCGCCAGCAGGTCGTCACCCTCGGCCAGCACCAGGTGAGCGTAGCCCAGCGGCTTGAAGCCCTGCTTGAGGGCCGCCTTGCGAGCGATGCTGGCCAGCTGGAAGCGCTCGGCCAGGGAGCTGCCGGGCAGCTCCAGCACGAGCTCGTGGAAGCCGGCCTCGCGCAGGCTCGTGCTGGCGGCCACCAGGCTGTCCAGGTCGGGGGCGGTGAGAGCCAGGGCGTGTCCGTGCTGGCGGGCGAGGGGCCAGAGCTGGTCCATCGTGGCCGGCGTGACCCCGGCCAGCAGGCTGCGGGAACCCTTGACCGCCAGGGCGGCCTGCTGCAGGGCGTCGGGATCGGAGGAGCGCAGCACCAGCGGCTTGCCGGTGCTCTCCCAGGCTCGGCGTGCCAGGGCGACGAAGCAACCCAGGTCGCCAGATCGATGTGTCACCGACAGCATGTCCAGCCCGAAGGTCTCGCCCACACGCTCCAGCAGGTAGCCCTTCACCGCCGCGAGCGCGGCCTCGATCTCTGCTTCGGGCGCCGTGTCGTCGATGTTCACCGCCAAGGCGGTGGGGCTGACGAAGCTGCGTTCGTGCCGATACAAGACGGTCTCTTCGCCCAGGGAGAGGCCCTGATCTGGGCCGAGCTTCAGCCCTCGGACCGGCGGCTCGGTGGCGGCGCCCAGGATCCGCTTGGCCTCGTCTGAGGCGTAGGGACACAGGGAGAGCTCCACCTTCTTGGCTGCCAGCTTCATGGCGAAGGCCAGGCAGGTGTTGGAGCCGCACTCCTTGCAGTTGGTGCGAGGCAGGAGCTTCTGGATCTTGAGTCCGGTGAGGGCCATGGTCGTTCCTAGCTCCGGGCCTGGCCGTCCATCAGGCGGAAGATGGTGGTGCGCAGGGTGGAGGCGGCCTGGGGGTGGTTCATGATCAGGATGTCGGCGCCGGCGTAGAGCAGGCTGGTGGCGGTGGTGAGCTCCCAGAGGGCCGCGCGGGACGCCAGATCGCCCCAGGCGGGGAAGTCTCGCTGGGGGGCGTGGTACTCCTTGACCTTGATGCACTCCTGGCCAGGGGAGACGATCATGGGGCCCGCCAGCATGCCGTCGCCGCCCAGGCCGGTGAGCCTGGCGCGCTCCATCACGGAGTAGGTGTACTCCAGCCCGTAGCCCATGGCTCCGGTCATCATGTCCAGCGCGATCTGCTCGCGGGGCAGGTTCATGTTGGTGAGCAGGATGACCATCTGCTTGCCGATGTTCACGTCGATGGGGCTCTGGGCCACCAGGCAGTGCCCGTAGGCCAGGGCTGTGCCGGCGATGGTGCGGTAGTTGTCCTGCTCCACCCAGTTCAGCAGCAGCCGCTCGCCGGCGAAGGCCTTGGACACGGCCTTCAGCACCTGGTTGCAGCGCTCGAAGTGACCGGGACCCGTGATGATCAGGGGCACGTCCACGGCCTCCAGGACCCGGCCCACCAGCTCCACGGCCTGGTCCACGGAGCGTCCCCCGGCGTCGGGATGGCTGCCATCGAGCCGCACAGCCAAGAGGTCAGCGCCGTGGTGACCAACGGCCTGGCGCGCCATCTCCACCGGGTCTCGCAGCAGAGAACCCCAGACATCGTGCAAGGTCTGGGGGAAGCGATGGCTGATGGCGTCGAAGACCTCGAGCGCCACCACCGGTCGGTGGGGCATGTCGCCTTCCCAGAGGTGGAAGGGCATGGCGCTGGCGCCGCCGACGGTGACGGCGTGGCCGCGGGTGCCGCCCTGCTCCCTGGTCGCGCCCAGGCAAAGCTCCCACAGGGGCTGGGGTGCGGGATCGGGTGCGATGGGCACGCCGCTGACCGCCGCCACCCGCTCGGCGGCGCTGTGACCGGTGGGTACCCAGGCGGGAGCGCTGCTGGTCACAGCGGGCTCTGGCGGCGGGGGAGGTGCGGCGCCGCCCAGCAGGTCCTGCTGGAAGGAGGAGGCCACCTGGGCCGCGGTGTCCGCGGGCAGGGCGGCGCGCAGTGCCCGCTCTAGGGCGGCGGCGATCTCGCGCTTGAGCTTCTCGAGCTCCTGCGGGGTCATGTCGGTGGACTCCTGGGAAGGGGGCGGTGCCTCGGAGTGGCGGTCCTGCGCCGGCACGGCAGGGGCCGGCTCCGCTGCGGCGGAGGGCTCGGGAGCCTCGGCGTAGTCGAGCATGTCGGGCATCTGCAGGGCGGGGTGCCCCACACGCTCCATGTGCTCGCGGATCAGGGAGGGGTCCACGGCCACGGTCTCGTCGGCCAGCATGCCGAGGAAGTCGGGCGAACCCTGCTGCGCGGCAAGCTGCGCCAGGGCGGGCCCCAGCAGCCGCTTGAGCTGGGCGGGCATCCACACCAGCCGCCGGTGTCCACCCTCGGCAGCCAGGAACTTGCGCGAGGTGAGGAAGTGCTTGCCGCAGCCCATGAAGCCCGGCGTCTGCTGGCCGCCACCCACGCTGCCCGCCAGGGAGGAGAAGGTCATGCCCGTGGGTGTGTCACCGGGGTACTCGCGGTTCACGGCCATGACACCGTTGCACTCGGGCACATAGGCCAGCAGCACCTCGAAGCAGCCGCAGCTGGTCATGGGGCGATCCATGATCGAGTACATGGTGATGGAGGGGATGGACTTGTGGCTGGTCTGCCAGACATAGGAGTCTACGCCCTCCCACACGCCGCGCACCGGGTCGATCAGCCGGCCCTTGTTCACGGGCTGGTTGGGCCCGGTGGGATCGATCTCGTGGGCGGCCTTGCCGTCGAGCCAGTTGTAGGCACCGCAGAGCCCCAGCCGCTCAGGCGTGATGACGCACACGTGGTCGGGGGCGAAGCTCTGGCAGAGCAGGCAGGAGTAGAAGGTCTCCACCGACTCGTCGGTGAGCGAGGCCATGCGCTCGTTCCTGTCGATCCACGTGCCGCGGGCCTGCTCGAGCCTGCGCTGCACTTCGTCGGGTTCGGTGACCAGGGTGACCTGCACCTTGTCGACGATGGCCGGGTACTCGCTCAGCAGCTTAGCGTGCAGGATGTCTCCGTAGTGACGCAGGCGCAAGCCGCGACCGAAGCCGTCTTTAGAGATACGTGTCCAGACGATGTCTCGCTGCCCCATGTGCCAGATGCCCTCGGCTCCGTTGACCAGGTGGTGGATCTGCCGCTCCAGGATGGGCTCGAAGTCGGGCTGCATCTTGCGGCCCGCCACCTGCACCCAGATGGCCAGGGGCAGGGCTGTGCCGGGCTCGACTTCGTGGATGTCGGGACCGATGAGGCTGATCTCGCCGTCCTGGATCTCGTCGAGCTCGGCGCTGGTGACGAACTCGAAGGCCGTGCTGCGCTGGCCGCCGAACTCCACGCGGGCGTCGGTCTTGCGGATGCGCTCGCCCTCGAAGGCGGAGCCATAGGGCACCGGGATGGGCACGTGGGTGATGCGCACCTTGCAGCCGCGCACCTCCAGCGCGCGGGCGACCATCTGGTCGTAGGGCACCGACGAGACCACGTGTTCGTAGGTGCACACACCGGTGGGCAGGATCTCGGGGATGTCGCTGTCGGCGATGACCGGGAAGCCGTAGTTGATGGCTCCGGCGGCCAGGGCGTACTTCTCGGCGTCCACCTCGCCGAAGGCCAGCACGAAGGCGAAGATGCGATCTTTGTTGTAGGCCAGTGAGGCGCGGTGATCACCCGGGGCCACCCCACCGAAGGACAGGGCCGCGCGGCTGGCGAAGCCCAGCGCGTAGACCAGCGCCGAGACATCGGGCCCGAAGGGCACCAGGCGGGTCTCCCAGCCCAGCTGCACGCCCTCTTCTGCCAGCTGCTCCGCGAACTGCTTGCCGCCCGTGGAGCCGGCCATGAACACGTAGAGGTTCTTCTGCTGCAGCTCGCGGGCGATGCGCACCGCCGTGGCGTTGTCGGGAGCGGCGCCGGTGATGGCGGCGAAGCCCGGGGCGGTGCCGTCCACGAACTCGATTCCCCGCTCGCGCATGATGATGTCGCTGGCGGCCCCGAGCCAGATGCCTCGGGCTGGCGGGGGCCCCACCAGGTAGCGGCAGGCTTGGATGATCTCGCAGGCGAACAGCGAGGCCACTCCGGCGTCCAGGGCGCGCCCCAGGTAGGGCAGCCAGGTGTGCTGGCTGGGGCGCTCGGGCAGCAGCTGCTTGGCCGTGCGGAGCACGTAGCGACAGTCGGCCAGGGTATCTACCTTCTCGCCGGTGAGGCTGAGGATGATAGGCAGGTGGTAGGCGGTGTCGGGGAAGCCCAGCTGGGCTCGTTCCCCATGCTGCTGTACCGCGCGGGCCAGCAGGGCCTCGGCGCGGGCCACCCACTCCACGGCTCCATCGATGGCGCTGGCGCAGATCAGCTTCGACATGGTCCGCGTCTCCTAGGGGGTGTGCGGGTGGCAGCCGCGGTGGCCGGTGGTGGGCCCATCGAGGCCCCGGCGATCGGCCATGTCCATCAGCTTGCGCTCGCTCTTTCGGTTGATGCCGAGCCGCTCGCGGCGCTGCTGCAGCAGCTCCAGGATGCGCTCGGCCGCCTGCTCGGGGTCGAGGCAGGTGTGGAAGCTCGCTCCGAAGATCTCGGAGGTCTCGTGCTCCAGGAAGCGCTGCACGTTGTCGGAGCCGGAGACGTAGAAGGGCTGCCCCAGGATCACGTCGATGCCCGACGCCACGAAGTAGCAGCCGATGGTGATGGCCTTCTCGGACATCCATTCTGGCGCCACACCCACCACCGGCACCTGGGACAGGTCGTCACCCAGGCCGCCCTCCCACACCAGCTCGGAGGCGGCCTCGAGCAGGCGGGAGTTGTCGACGCAGGACCCCATGTGGAGCACGGGCGGCATGCCCACGGCCTCGCAGACCTCGCGCAGGCCGGGCCCGGCCACCTCCAGCGCGGCTTCAGGGGCGAGCAGGCCGTCTTTGGCCGAGGCGATGGCGGCGCAGCCGGTCTCCAGCAGCAGCACGTCCTGGGCCAGCAGGCGGCGAGCCAGGATGTTGGTGTAGGCGTCCACCTGCTGGTGGGGGTTGGTGCAGCCCACGATGCCCACGACCCCGCGGATGCGGCCCTGCATGATGGCGTCGTTCAGGGGGCGGAAGGAGGCCCGGAAGCTGCCCCCCAGCATGTACTTGATGGTGGGTACCGAGAAGCCCGCCACCAGTGGCTGTTCGTGGGTGGGGATGTGCACCCTGGCGGGATCGCGGTCGCGGTAGTTGGCCACCGCGTCCAGCAGCAGCTGCTTGGCGGCCTCCCAGGCGTTGGCGGTGTCGAAGGGTCGGTGCTCGGAGCCCACTGTTCGAGCCAGGTCGCTGGTGGCCACCACGCGCGTGTGGTAGGCGGCGGCCACCTCGGGCAGGCTGGGCATGCAGCACTGCACGTCGGTGACCATCATCTCCACCGCACCGGTGAGCAGGGCCAGCTCCTGCTGCATGAAGTTGCCCGCCACCGGGATGCCGTGGCGCATCAGCACCTCGTTGGCGGTGCAGCAGATGCCCGCCAGGTTGATGCCGCTGGCTCCGGCCTCGCGCGCGGCGGCGCGGATGGATGGATCGAGGGAGGCCGCCGCCAGCATCTCGGACAGGGCAGGCTCGTGGCCGTGCACCACCACGTTGACCTGGTCGTGGCTCAGCACACCCAGGTTGGCGCGGCTGCGCACGGGCGCAGGGGTGCCGAAGAGGATGTCGGACACCGCCGAGGCGATGCGGGAGCCACCCCAGCCGTCGGCCAGGCTGGTGCGGAAGGCCTGCAGCAGGAGGCTGCGGTGGTCGTGATCCACCCCCATGGAGGTGCGATGCAGGCACTCCACCACCTGGCGATCGATGCCCGTGGGGGCCACCCCCTGCTGCTCCCAGAGCCCCTGTCGGGGCAGGGGGGCCAGGGAGAGGGTCTCGAGGGAGCCCTGCTGGAGGGAGAACTCGGACAGCCAGCGGTCGGCCAGCTCGATGGCGATGGCGGCGGGCTCGCGCCCTCGCTCCTGCACCCCCCACTGGCGGGCTGAGCGGCGCAGGGCCTGCTCGTCCTTGACGCGGTAGGGGCCGTCGGGATCGGTGGCGGCTCTCTTGAGCAGCAGCACCAGGTGGCGGCCGTGGTCGGAGTGGGCGGCCGTGCCGCCCCCCCCCACGCGCAGGTAGTTTGGGGGCGCGATTGTGTGGGCCGGCGCCCCGCAGCCCCCACG
>CAZEJJ010000094.1:0-30858 GCA_964512185.1 uncultured Enterobacterales bacterium
GCACGCGAGGGCGGCTTGTGGGGGTGGCTAGGAACTTCCGAGCGCGTGCACTAGCCTTCCCTCCCGCAGCTGCGGCGGAAGCTGCAGCGCTGGCAGGCGGGGGAGCCTTCGGGCAGCAGCGGGAAGTCCTTGGCGCGGGCCTGGTTGGCGGCGGCGTCCACCAGGCGCTGGCGCATGGCGTCGGCTGAGGCGCGGATGTCGGCGCGGGTCTGATCCAGGGTGTCGGGGCTGACCGGGTGCTGGCTGCGCTCGCCGGTGCGCAGGTTGACGTGCATGGCCACGATGGTGTCGGGGGCGAAGCCGTGGCGCATGTTGCAGTACAGGCCGTAGATGCCCAGCTGGGCGGCGATGACCTCGGTCTGGTGGTGCTTGCCGGTCTTCCAGTCGATGACCACCGCCCCGCCGCGGCCGTCGGCCACCAGGGCGTCGAGCTTGACCCACACGGGCACGTCCGCCACCTCCACCTGGGCCAGCTCCTCGACCTCCAGCAGCTTGTCGGGCACCTGGCACAGGCGCTTGTAGGTGGGCTCGTCGAAGAAGCCGCGCACCTGGGCCTCGATGACCTGCAGCGCCTCGTCCCAGGCGCCTTTGGGGGGTTCGAGCTTGTAGTAGTGGTCCTGGAAGGCCGTGATCCGGCTGGGGCGCTGGCGCCAGCGCTCCTGCTCGGACTCGCGGATGTCGCGGCGGGCCCGGGACAGGGCGCGGCGGATGTGGAAGTCGGGGTTGGGGCGGCGGCCCCCTTGCAGGTCTTTGAGCACGCCCTCGGCCATGTCGTGCACCACGGTGCCGATCCACATGGGGCGGGTGGTGAGCTTCTTCTGGATGTAGGCTTCGCGCACGGGATCGGGCGCGCTCTGGGCCCAGCCGCCCCAGGAGCCATAGTAGTTGAGGTAGTACCGCCGCAGGCAGGTCTCGAAGGTGCCCCGCCGGGAGTGGGACCAGGAGAAGGTGTTCTGCAGCTCGGCCATGGGATCGAAGTATCCCGTTGCGGCACGGGTGGCGCCAGCGCCCATCGCGGTTACATGCGCGCGCCTTTGTCCCAGGCGGGCCCTGGCCGTGGAGTCTGTCGTGAAGCTGCTGAAGCCTCTTGTGCTGTCGCTGCCCTGCCTGCTGTGGGCATCTCCCGCGCTCTGTTCCGAAGAGGCGCAGCACGGCGCCACCTTCGCCGATCAGCTCACGGCCTGGCACGTGGTGCCCTTCGCGGGCCTGCTGCTGTGCATCGCCATCCTGCCCATGGTGGCGCACCACTGGTTCGAGAGGAACCTCAACCAGTTCATCGTGGCCGGAGCGTGGGCGGCGCCCATCCTGCTCATCTTCGGCTACCACATCTTCACCCACTCGCCCTATGCGCACGACGCCCAGCACGGGCTCACGCACGCCATCGAGGAGTACATCTCCTTCATCGCGCTGCTGGGTTCGCTGTTCGTGATCTCCGGCGGGATCTACCTCAAGGGTGATCTGCAGGCGCGGCCGGCCGTCAACACCGCGTTTCTGGCCATCGGATCGGTGATCGCCAATGTCATCGGCACCACCGGCGCCTCCATGCTGCTGATCCGCCCCATGCTGCGCACCAACCGGCAGCGGGAGTACGTCAAGCACATCCCGCTGTTCTTCATCTTCCTGGTGTCCAACATCGGTGGCGGCCTCACCCCCATCGGGGATCCCCCCCTGTTCCTGGGCTACCTGCGCGGCGTGCCCTTCTTCTGGACCCTCACCAGCCTCTGGCACATCTGGCTGGTGCCCATCGTCATCCTGCTCATCGCCTTCTACCTGGTGGATACCTGGTTCTACCGCAAGGAGACCACCGAGCACCTGGTGGACGATCGCGGACACGTAGAGCCGCTGGGCATCGAGGGCAGCATCAACTTCCTGCTGCTGGGCGGCGTGATCGCCTGCGTGCTGCTGCTCAGCCCCGAGCAGGGCGTGGATGACTTCCGGCAGTACTACGCCCGCGAGATCGGCATGTTGGTGCTCACGGTGGCCAGCGTGATGATCACCCCCAAGGCCATCCGCGAGAAGAACAGCTTCACCTACGGCCCCATCCTCGAGGTGGCGGCGCTGTTCATGGGCATCTTCATCACCATGATCCCGGCCACCATGCTGCTGCAGGCCCACGGCGCCGCCATGGGCGTGAACAAGGCCTGGCAGTACTTCTGGGCCACCGGCGCCCTGTCGAGCTTCCTGGACAACGCGCCCACCTACGTCACCTTCGGCGCCATGGCCTGCGGCTCCGTGGGGGCCGAGGTCTGCCCATCGGCGGAGCAGCTGGGCACCTTGACCGGGCCCGAGGGGGTGGCCCTGCTCATGGCCATCTCCTGTGGCGCCGTGTTCATGGGCGCCAACAGCTACATCGGCAACGGGCCGAACTTCATGGTGCGCGCCATCGCCGAGGAGAACGGCTACAAGATGCCCAGCTTCTTCGGCTACATGGGTTGGGCAGCGCTGATCCTGCTGCCGGTGTTCTTCCTCGTCACCTTGTTGTTCTTCATGGGCTAGATTGACCTCGGAGGTTCTTCGCTCCGTGAGCTCTCGCCCGCCGCTCCCCTGGCGCCTCGCTGGCCTGTTCCACCCCGAGTGGGGCCTGCAGCTGGGTGTGGCGGGGGCCAACCCGCGGCGCCAGGCGGGTCCCCAGGGGCTGGAGCTGGAAGGCCAGGTGCTGGCCAGGCTCGGCCCCCTCGACGACCAGGACGACCAGGTGGCCTCGCTGCTGCGCTCGGATCTCACCGCGGCCGCGGTGGAAGGCACCCGCATCCAGCGCCTGGAGGCCTGCACCGCCCGCGGCTCCTCCTGGAAGCAGGTGCAGATCCAGAGCGCCGTGCTCTGCGATCTGCGGGGCGCTCGGCTGCAGGATGTGCGGCTGCACGAGCTGGTGGGTTGCTCCCTGCGCGGTGCCGTGCTGCGGGACTGCCGGCTGGACCGGCTGGTCATGGTGGATCTGTCCGAGGCCCGCCTGGAGCGGGTGCAGATCGGCCTGGCCACCACGGTGGACCTGGGCTCGGCCGAGCTGGTGGACTGCCAGCTGCAGGGTGCCGATCTGCGGGGAGCCCTGCTGCGCCGCGCGCGCCTGGAGGGCACCGACCTGAGCCAGGCCCTGGTGGCGGGCGCGGACCTGGCGGGCATCCGGGGGCTCGACCGCGAGGCGCGCCGGCGCCTGCTGCAGGCGGGTGTGCGCTTCCGCGCCGCGGCCTGGCATGCGCTGCTGCGTCGGCTGCTGCCCACCGCCGACACCCTGCGGCTGGAGCGCCTGGCCCTGCTGCTGCAGGGCGTGCTGCTGGCCCTCGGGGGCCTGCTGGCCCTGGCCGCCCTGGTGGCGGTGCTCATCCCGCCGCCGGTGGAGCCGGTGGCCGAGCCGCCTCCGCCCCTGCCTCGCGAGGCCACAGCTTGGGAGGTGGAGAAGACCCGCGAGCACCTGGCGCGCCTGCGCGATGTGCTGCAGGACGCCCACCTGGCCATGGTTGAAGCCGGCGCCGAGGAGCAGAGCTGGCCCAGCATGCTGGACTTCCAGCAGAACCAGTACGACATCGACGGCGATGGTCCCAGCGAGGTGCGCGAGCCGCTGGTGCCGGGCGGCATGCCCGACAACCTGCTCACCGACGCGGTGGGCTCGGTGCTGCCCTACTGCAACGAGGAGCCCAGCCAGGGCACCATCTCCGGTGTGGACACCGACTGGCACTACTGCGAGCTCAGCGGTCGGATCTTCGCCTGCGCCGGCTACACGGGGCTAGAGACCCTCGACTGGTAGCAGGTAGATGGGCGTGAACAGGTAGGTGCCCGCGGGCACAGGGGCGGCGTCCACCGGTTCAACCTCGGAGGCGAAGCCCGCGGGCGTGGCGGCGATGCCGAAGGCCCAGATGGACTTGGAGGAGGGGTGGTGCACGTAGGCGCCGTAGAGGTAGTCCTGCACGCTGCCGTAGCCTGCGGGCTCCAGCAGGGCCGCGATGTCGGGGTGCAGCTCCCCCACGCCCAGGTCGAGGGTGTCGGGCAGCCAGTCCTGGAAGTGGGCGTCGCAGTCGGAGTCCGGGTCGGCCTGGCCCAGGGTGAGCTGCCACCAGTGGAAGATCATGGGATCGGGGGAGGCCTGGTCGGCGATGTCCTGGGGCTCGAAGCTGGAGCTGCACAGGGGGAGGTCGGGATCGGCGGTCTCGTCCAGCAGGCTGATGGTGAGCTGGACGTCTCCAGCCACGGGCAGGGCTTCTTCCATGAGCACGGTGGCTTCCAGCACCCACCAGGAGGGATCGGGAGCGTCCCAGCCGTCGCTGTCGGTCTGGCTGTCCTCGGGGCTCGCGCTGCTGTCGTGGAGGTCGGCGCTGTCGCCGCCCAGGTTCAAGCCGCCGAGGTCGGCGCAGCCCAGCGCCAGGATGGCCCCCAGGACCGATGCTCGCGGCGCGTGCCCGTGAACTCTGCAGGCGTGGTTCATAGACCAGGCGACAGAACAGGTCGCCGACAGGCGGCCGCCCCGAATCGTAGCGAGGGCCAGCAGGCGCTCAGCGAGGCCGGTTCTGCGCAGTAGCGGGCGAGGGAGGCGTGCTTTCAGCACGTTGACCGAGAGCGCTGCAAGCAGGGACGGCCGCAGTCGCGACTGCTGGGACGCAGTAGATTCGGGGTTCTGTCGCCTGCTCCTGGTCATGGCTGGCTCCGTACGGCCCTGACCCGCCGCTGCCAGAGCTGCAGGATAGCACGCCAGGGGAGCAGCTACAGCTCCCAGACGTAGGCGGGCCACAGCACGTAGAGCTCGTCGTTGAGCCAGCCGACCCCTGCGGGCTGGCCGCCGTCTTCGATGACCTTGGCGTAGGCGTAGCCGTGGGCCAGCACCGTGCCGTCGTCGTAGCCGATGTACCAGCCGAGCACGCCGTCGTCGTAGGGCGCGTCTTCTTCGAGCTCGAGGGGCAGGGCGCCGATGGCCATCCACGGCGGACCGTCGAAGCCGCTGTCGGCCGCCAGGCCTTCAGGACAGTCGCTCTCCCAGGCGCTCAGGGTGAGCTCATAGGCGGCGTAGCAGTTGGGGATGCCGGCCTGGGGGCAGGAGGTGATGCTGCCCTCGAGCTGCTGGTTGATGTCGCACTTGAAGAAGTCGTCCTCGTGCTTTTCTTCCCAGCCCTCTACGTAGAACTGCCACACCTGGAACCCGGCCAGGCCGGACTCGGAGGGGGTGACCTCCGCCCAGTTCAGCGCCCAGGCGGGGGCGGCCTCGAGGTCGGGGTCGGGACCACAGGCCACCGCGAAGAGAAGGAGTGTGGCGGGGGCGGCGAAGCGCATGGTCTCTCCTTCAGAAAAAAAGCCCGCGAGGCTCGGCTCGCGGGCTGCATATCTCGCGGGATGGCTACCTGGAAAGGCCCCACACGTAGGCGGAGAAGATGTAATAGTAGCCGTTGGAGCCCATCTGCACCTCGGTGGTGGGCATGAGGCCGGTCTCGGTCTCGTCCACGATGGTGCCGGTCTCGTCCACGGCCCAGGCCCAACCGAAGTGGGTCTGCATGCCGCCCGCCAGGGAGCCGTCGACGTACTGGTCGGAGCCGTACACGTAGGGGCGGTAGGCGGTCTCCCAGTCGTCGAACCAGTCAGCGATGACGTCCTCGAGCTTCTCGTCCAGCTCGCCCACGGTGGGCTCGAAGCCGAACATGAAGGCCTGGGACGGGTCGTCGCCCCACACGGCGGGGTCGAGGTTGTCGCAGTCGTGGTCGTAGAGGGTGAGCTCGACGGTCCAGTCGAACCAGGCATCCTCGACGGCGGTGCCGGTGGCGGAGGTCAGATCGTAGTAGATGAAGCAGGCGTAGCGGTCGTCGCCGCCGTCGAGGTAGGCCTTCTCGTAGAGGCCCAGCTCCATCATGGGGGGGATCTCGCCGCTGCTGGAGTAGACGGTGTCGAACTGGCCGTCCATCACGCCCACGTAGTAGCTCCAGCCCCAGTAGACGGGCTCGAAGTAGTTGGGGTCGGTGTCGGCGTCGGTGTCGGCGTCGGTGTCGGCGTCGGTGTCGGTGTCGGCGTCGGCGTCGGCGGTCTCGCCGGTGTCGTCCTTGAAGCAGCCGGACAGGGTGAAGCCCAGCGCGGCCAGCGCGACCAGGGTCATGCGGGAAAGGGTCATGGTTCCTCCATCTTTCGGGGGGGGCTCCGTCGCGGGGCCCAGAACCCGCTGGGTGGCGGGCGACGGCACCATAGCCGACCAGCTAGCGGACGGTCAACCATCTGCTGCCACCAAGCTGACCTTCGCTCGTCGGGACCCCGAGGCTGGTGGTTCAGCGCTGGGAGCTGACCTCTCGAGCCCGGGCCCCGCTGGGTTCCAGCAGCAGGTAGCGGTCCCAGCTGGCCCGCATGCGGCGGGTGTCGCGCCGGTAGTCGCGGTAGTAGCGGCCCTGCTCGTAGTGGGCCCTCGCCAGCTCGGGCCCCGCCTCGGTGGCCTGGGCCAGATGGCGGCCGGCCAGGGTGATCCTGCCGCTGTCCATGGCGCCCAGCGCCAGCAGCAGGTGCACCCGCGGATCGTTCTGGGCGTTGGTGTTGAGGTACTTGAGCAGCTTGGCCGAGCCGGGGTGGCCAGCGCGCACCAGGGTGGCCAGGGATCTGGGCACCAGCTCGCGGCCATCGACGGTCTCTGGCGCCGCCAGCAGCTGCGCTGCGCTGGAGAGCAGGGTGAGGGCTCGCTTGTCGCCCGCGTCGAGCATGGCCGTGCCCAGCAGCCAGGGAGCCTCGCCATCCTTCGGGTGCGCCTCGATGAAGGGCTCTATCAGGCTGGCAGCCCTGGGCAGGTTGTTGCTGGCCTGCGAGGGCGTGCTGCCAAAGACCAGCAACCAGGCGCGCAACATGGTGAGATCGGGATGGCCCGGCCTGGCCTCCGCCGCCTCGTCCACGACCTTGGTCGCGGCCTCGATGCGGTCGAGATCCAGCAATACGTGGAGCAGGGCCTCACGCAGGTTCATGTCGCCCGGCCTGTAGCGCGTCGCCTTCTGCAGGCGGCGCTCGGCATCGACCAGGTGATGTTCGGCGACGTCTCTGGCGGCGAAGAAGGCCAGCAGCTCGGGATCGGTGGAGTCCTTGGCGAAGGCCTGCTCCATGGCCCAGTCCTTCACGGCGCTGGCGGTGCGGCTGGGCAGGGCCTCGGCCACCACCATGAAGATCTCGGCCTCCACCCGGGGCGGCGTGTAGCGGGTGGACAGATCGGCGGAGAGCTGGCGGGCCGCTTCGGGCAGGCGGCCCGGCTCCTCGGAGTTTTCTAGCAGCATGGCCAGGATCGCCTGGCGAGGGTTGCCCGGCTCCAGACTGGCCGCCTCGTGCAGCGCTGTGCGAGCGGCGCTGAGGTCGCCCACCTGGCGCTGCAGGCTGGCGAGCTCGCGCCAGGCGCGTGCGGAGGAGGGGGAGGCCTGGGTGGCGCGGGAGGCTGCGGCAGCGGCGGCGACATGGTCTCCGTCCAGCGCGTGGAGCCGGGCCTCCACCAGCATCGAGTGGGCGTCCTCGATGCCGTAGGCCTCGAGGTGCTCGCGGGCCTGCTCGCTGCGCCACTCCATGGCCGCCAGCTCGGCGGCGGCCAGCCTGGCCACGGGTGGGGGCTCGTCGACCGCCAGGGCGCGCTCCACCAGCGCGCGGGCCTGCTCGACTCGCTCGGGGTAGGGCTGCTGCTCGGCCCAGAGGACGATCTCGATGCGGGCCATGGCCGCGATCAGCGCGGGATCTGCCGCCTGGTTCTCGGCTGGGATGTGGGGGGCCAGGGCGCCCTCTGCCCGCAGCAGGGCGTCGTAGCGGTCGCTGGCCAGGGCCTTGGAGGCCATGTTGACCGCGCGTGGGCCGCTCATGCCGGTGAAGCGCTCCACGGTCTGCCAGGCCGCCAGGGCGATGAGGACCACCACCACGAGGCCCACGAAGGCCAGCCGGCCGCCGCCCGCGCCGCCGCGGAACTCGATCTCGTCGTCGTCATCCACGGGTGCGGGGCGCGGCGGCGGCGGGCGAGGGGGCCTGCTGCGTGGGGGCGGTCGGGGGACGCGGGGCTCCGGCGTGACGCGGACCGACTCCGGCTGGAGCTCGTGCTCGGGCGTAGGGTGCTTCTCGATGACGCGCATGGGCTTTTGTGGACCAGGACCGGGGGCGGTGGGGGCGCTGCCCGCGGGCTCTTCGCGACGGGTGACGACCACGAGATCGGCGTCCTCGTCTTCGAGCTGCACGCTCTGGGAATCCCGCTCGGGTGTCTCCTCGGTGTCGTCGGGATCCTCAGCCAGGTCGCTCCGGCCTCGGGGCTCTACGCCCATGTGGCGGCGATAGTCATCGAGGTCGAGGCTGGCCTTGAGATCGTAGACCTGGGGCCGCTTGCGGTGCACCCGCGCCTTGGCGGCGTCCAGAGCGGAGATGCCACCCTTGGGGATGACCATCATGATCTCGGTGTCTTCGTGTCGACTCTCGTTGAGATCTTCGCCCGCGCCCAGGGGGGCGTGGTCCGGGTCCTGCAGCTCCTCGGGGGAAGCCAGCGCGCGGGCCTGGGTGATCTCGCCGGTGTCGTCGTCCAGGAGGGGGAGGGGGCCAGGGCCCACGCGACGGAACAGGGCTGGGAACTCGGCCTCGTGGGCGTCGTCGTCCTCGAGGGGGATCCTGGTGGCCGTGACCTCTTCTTGGCCCGGGGGCTCCAGGTCGATGGGGGCCTGGTGGTGGTCCTGGAAGGTGGGGGCGAGCTGGGAGGCGAGCTCTTCGGGGCGCACGTCGCCCACGTCGAAGTCGCCGTCGAGCCCCCAGAGCAGATCCTTGACGCGGGCGTTGGCCGGTTCGGCGTGGCGCACCCGCTCGAGCAGCGCCCTCGCCCGCAGGAAGGAGCCCGTGGCCAGGAAGCGCTCTGCCAGCTCCAGCAGCTCGGCCGGTGAGCCGTTCTGCTCGATCGCGCGCGCGTTGGACGGTGGCGTGCGCGCTGGCCCCTGGGTGGCGTCGATCAGGCGGTTGAGCTCGGGATCGGGCGGCAGCCTGCTCTTTGCTCCTTCCAGCAGCTTGCGGGCGCGGGAGGGCCAGCCGCGGGCCAGGAAGAGCTCCACGGCCAGGGAGATGGTCTGGAGATCGTCAGGGCTCTCTTCGAGCAGCTTCTTGAGGTGCAGCCAGGCGCGGTCCATCAGGCGCAGAGCCAGCAGGGCCCTCACCTGGTACAGGCGCCCGGTGCGGGTGGGGGTCTCTACGCTGGACCAGCGCTCCACCAGACAGATGAGGCCGCGCAGGTTGCGCAGATCCCAGAGATACTCCAGCACACCGTCCAGGTAGCGCAGTCGAGCCCCGGCGCTGGGGTCAGGGGATGTGGTCTCTGTGTGGCGCATCGATGGGCCGGCGCCGCGAGCCGCCGAGGGAGGGTCGTGGGCGCGAAGGAGATGATATCACCGGGGGCGTGGGAGGGGACCGCAGTGGCGCCCGCCCCGCTAGCGCCTGCGGCGACGACCCCTGTGTCTGGGCGGTGGGCCTCTTCCGGTGGAGGAGCGCGGTGCGACGGGCCGGCCCGTGGGGGCCTGGCGGATGGGTGGGGGGGTGACCTTGCCCGCCAGACGCAGGGGAGAGCCGGTGCGGATCCAGTTGCGGACGGGCAGGACGAGGGCCACCAGGAGCAGGGGGAAGAAGAGATCCGCCGGCAGCGGGGTGGGCCAGGAGCGCTCTTCGACGGTGAAGCTCAGGGTGAAGGCGTCTTTGTGGACCGTCGGGCCTTCGGCTACCTGCTTCTGGCTGGGGATGCCGCTGGAGCACAGGGGCATGGTCTGGGCCGAGAATGCCTGGGTGGGCAGGACCAGCTCGAGATCGTCGGAGCCGGGACGCGCGATGACGAAGCGCATGACCCGATCGTCGCGGCCATCGCTGCCCTGGAGCGGCCGGTGGCAGGCGGCGGTGCCATGCCATGCATCGAGGAGATCGGCGCTGTAGAGGAACAGCACGGCAGCGATGGGCAGGGCGATGAGCAGGTAGATCCCCAGGGCCCGCAGCGCCGCGGTGGGGTTGCCCTGGTCTTCCTGGGAGGGGGTGGCCATGACGTCAGTCTATCCCGCCCCGGGGCGGAGGGGCGAAGGCGCCACGCTTCCCCGGATGGTATGCTCACTCGATCCGCCCAGGGCTTGCCCGCTTGCTCTCCTCCAGGTGTCAGCGTCACTCCTTCCGCTCGGCGGGTCACTTCGCGGGGTCGCTGGTCCTGCTCGTTGTGCTGTTGGCAGGCTGTGCCCATCGGCCCGATCTCTCCGAGCGGGTGGGGCGCGTGCGCTTCGACGGCAACGGCAGCCTGCTGGAGGGCACCAGCGACTTCCACCTTCGCCAGGCCATGGAGCAGGAGAAGGGCAGCTGGTCCACCTTCATCTTCAAGCGCAACGCGGTGCCGCTGGATCGCCGCACCTTGACCGCCGATGCTTGGCGCATCGAGCTGTGGTACGCCCACCACGGCTACTTCGACGCCAGCTTCCTGGGCTGGGACGTCCGGCAGCGGCGGCGCGAGCGGCGCCGTCGTCCAGCCGTGCTGGACATCACCGGGCGGGTGGAGCAGGGCGAGCCATCCCTGGTGCGCAGCCTGAGCTTCGAGGGCCTGGACCTGGGCGGAGGGGGTGTGCACCGGCGCTACATCGAGCTGCACTCCGATGTGCTGGAGGGTGAACGCTTCTCGCTGGAGGCCGTGCACTCCACGGCCGCGCTGGTGCGCAGCTGGCTGCAGGAGCACGGGCACGCCTGGGTGGAGGTGTACCCGAAGGTGGATGCCTACCCCGAGGAGCACGTCGTGGACGTGCACTTCCGCGTGGAGCCGGGGGTGGCCTGCCGCTTCGGTGAGGTCAGCGTGCATGGCGACGAGGCGGTGCCGGAGCTCTTCGTGCGCGACCAGGTGGAGGTGCGCACCGGCCGGCCCTACAAGGCCAGCAGTCTGGCGGAGACCCGGCGCAACCTCTTCGCCCTGGGCACCTTCTCGGCGGTGAGCGTCACGCCCGGGCGGATCGAGGGCTCCGAAGACCTGGTGCCCGTCCAGGTGCACCTGACGGAGACGCGCTTCAGGAGGCTGCGCCTGGGGGCCGGGCTGGGGGCCGAGTCCGGCCAGCAGGACGCTCATGTCTCGGTGGGTGTGCTGCACAACAACCTGTTCCACCGCATGCTACAGCTGGAGAGCGACAACCAGGTGGGCGTGGCCGCCATCGCGGCCTACAGCGATCTGCTGGACCACCAGGTGGAGCGCTGGGCGCCGGTGGTGGACAACAGCATCGAGCTGACCTTCCCGCGCATCTTCGGCCCGGGCTGGTCCATGAGCCAGCTGGTGGCCTTCGAGATGGGGCTGGAGTCGGGCTACACCTTCCTCACCCCTTCCTGGGAGCCCGCGGTCAGCTATGCCTTCGAGCCCGGCGAGGGGGGCAGCAGGGCCCTGGGCAACATCACGCTCACCGCCTCCCACAAGCTGAGCTACTTCGACTACCTCGACACCGATGTGCAGCTGGACGCCATCAACGAGTCGCGGCTGGGCCTGGACGTCACGGATCCCTACATCCTGAGCTTCACCGAGCAGCAGGTGGTGTGGGACCAGCGGGACGATCTGCTCTTCACCACCCGCGGCGCCTACGTGGCGGCTGCCCTGGGCATGGCCGGCGGTCCCTTCGCCAACGGTGCGCCCTTCTTCGGGCAATTCGACTTCGTCAAGGGGCAGGCGGATCTGCGCCTGTTCACCTCCCTGGCTCCCCTGCTGCGGCTGGACGACAGCTTCGTGCTCGCCACCCGCCTGGCGGGAGGGATGGCCCAGCCGCTGGGGAGCGGGGATCGCGCCGCGGTGCCCTACGCCGAGCGCTTCAAGATCGGTGGTGGAAACACCGTCCGCGGCTGGCCCACGGATCACCTGGGGCCCAGGCTCTGCGAGCGCAGCGTGGGCTCCGGCGAGCAGTACACTGAGTTCTCCGCGCGCGATGTCTGCGACGACATCATCCCTATCGGCGGGCGGCTGTACGGGCTGGGCTCGGTGGAGCTGCGCAAGTCCCTGCGCAGCCTGCTGCACTTCGACCTGGGGGTGGTGGGCTTCGTGGACGCGGGCATGGCCTGGAACGACTGGGCCTCGGTGAGCCAGCAGCCGCCGCTGCCCTCGGCGGGCTTCGGGCTGCGCTACGCCAGCCCCGTGGGGCCGGTGCGCGTCGACCTGGGGTTCCGGTTGGACCAGGACGAGGACTTCGCCGATCCGGAGTTCGACTCGCCACGACTCAACCTGCATTTCTCGCTCTCCGAGGCCTTCTGATGGGCGCCCCTGTCCAGCCGGGTGGGCGCGGCCGGCGCTGGGCGCGCCGGGTGGCGTTGGCGTCTGGGCTGCTGGCCCTCCTGGCCTGCCTCTCGGTGCTCCTGGCGGGCGCGCTGCTCGCCACGCCGCAGGGCAACGCCTGGCTGCGCCATCGCGGCAGGGTCATGGTGGGGCGGCTGCTGCCGGGGGCCGAGCTGGAGCTGGGGAGGCTGCGCACGGACCTGGTGCGCAGCGTGGTGCTGGAGGAGGCCTGGCTGGTGGGCGACGACGGGAGCAGGCTCGTGGGCTTCGAGAAGCTCGAGGCCACCTGGCGACCGGCGGACCTGTTGCACGGCGAGCTGCACGTGGAGCGCGTCGTGCTGCGGGGCCTGCACGCGGACATCGCGGTGGATCCTGGTGGACGGGTGGACCTGCTGCAGGCGCTGGGCCTGGCGGGCCAGGACGAAGAGCCCTCCGGGGAGCCCTGGGAGGGCCTGCCGGTGGATCTGCGCATCGACCGTCTGCACCTGGTACAGGGGCGCCTGGACGCGCGCCTGTACCAGGCCGAGGGCGAGCCCACCCTGCTGGCGCTGAGCGAGCTGGAGGCGGCCGCCGGTCTGGAGATGGTGGGGCCGGAGCTGTGGGTGGAGCGGGTGGTGCTCTCCGGCCAGCTGGGTCACGGCAGCGGCACCGTCCTGCACAGCTGGCTGCCCCTCGGCCTGGGTGGGGGTGTGGCGCTGGAGAGCGGAGGCCCCCGCGGCGCTGACCTGCTGCTGCAGGACAGCCGCCTGCGCCTGGGCTCGGCGCTGCTGGGAGTCCAGGGCGTCGTACAGGGCCTGCAGCAACCGCGGCTGGATCTGTCGCTGGCGCTGCGGCAGCTTGATCCGGCGGAGCTGGCCTTCCTCACGGGTGAGCTCCCCCTCAGCGGGCAGTACGAGCTGGAGCTCACGGCCCTGGGCCCGCTGGACGCCCTGGAGCTGCGGGGCACGGTGCTGGCGCCTGCCGGAAACCTGCGCCTGGGCCTGGGGGCCAACCTGCTGGCACAGCCCGCCACCTGGACCGTGCAGGCAGCTCTGGACAGCATCGAGCCCCAGCGCTTCGTGCAGGGGCTGGCGCGACCCTGGTGGCTGCAGGGCAGCCTGAGCGCGGACGGCAGCGGCCTGTCCTGGCCCGCTGAGATCCTGGCTGAGGGCCTGCTGCAGCTGGAGCCGGGCCAGGCCGAGGGCATCCCGTTCCAGGGTGTCGACCTGCGCTTCCAGCTGCGCGACGGCCTGCTGCTGCTCCCGGAGCTGGCCCTGGACAGCGCGCTGGGCGTGGGCGTGCTCGGCGGCCGGGTGGATCCTGCGGCCCCCTCTGCGCGGCTGGAATTCCACCTGGAGGAGGTGCCCCTGGAGCAGCTCGCAGCGCTGGGCGTGCCGGATCTCGCGGGTCAGGGACAGGCCGACGGTGTGCTCGCCCTCGCGGCCGGCCCGGCGGGACTGGTGGGGGACATCCAGGGGGTGCTCGCGGTGAGCCGGGCCCGCTACGGGGCGGAGCTGCGCGCGCGGGAGCTGGGCGGACCCGTGCGGGTGGGCTTTGGCGGGGGAGCTGTGGAGGCCTCGGGTGAGCTCGATGCCCGGGGCGTGCTGAGCTACGGCGCGGCCCTGGGCCGGGTGCGGGGTCCCTGGGAGCTGCGCGTGGCGCCCGACGGAGGCCTGGGTTGGCGCGCGGAGCTGGAGGCGACGGGCATCCAGCTTGGTGCGCTGGAGGCGGGCGGCCTGCGGACCACGGTCCAGGGCGAGCTGCCGGTGGCGGAGTCGCTGCAGCTGGAGGCGCGCTTCGACGCGAGCATGCTGCAGGCGCCCAGCGTGATCGCGCCCGACCTGGTGGCGGACAAGGCCCAGGGTCTGCTCAGGCTCGAGGGCGATCGGCTGGAGGCGGATCTGTTGGCCCGCCAGGGCGAGCGCGACGTGCTGCTCACCAGGCTGCAGTGGGATCTGGCCCGGGGGGAGCTGGAGCTGCCCACCCTGCTGCTGGCCCCCTCGACGGACCTGCGCTGGGAGGCGGCGTCCCCGGTGCGGGCCCGCCTGGCGCAGGGAGGGCTGCGGGGTGTGCAGCTGCGGCTGCGCTCTGGCACTGCCGAGCTGAGCGTGCAGGGCGACCTGGATCTGCAGGAGGTCATCGATCTGCGGGTGGTGGCCTCGGACGTGACCCTCGATCCCCTGGTCCCGGTCTTCCCCGGCCTGCCCCGGGGGCTGTCGGGCAGGACCCGGCTGGTGCTGCAGGTGGGCGGCTCCGGTTCCGCGCTGACCGTGGATGGCTTCGCCGAGGTGGATGACCTGGTGCTGCCCGGCACCCTGCGGCACCTGGACGCCCGCCTGGCGCTGCAGGGCGACGGCCGCAGGTTGGCCTTCCAGCTGCGCCTGCCCGAGTCGCCCTTCGTGCCCGGGCCCGAGTCCCTGCAGCCAGCGGTGGAGATGGGAGCCGAAGAGATGCCCACCTTCATCTGGGCCGAGGGCTCCCTGCCGCTGGCGCTGGCCGCCAGCGGTGCCACCCTGGATCAAGACGCGCCCTGGGACATGGACCTGCTGCTGGCCCCTGGCTCCCTGCGGCGCTTCCATCGCAGCCTCGAGCTGGAAGAGCTGCCCGTGGCGCGGCTGTCGGCCCGGCTCACCCTCGCGGGCAGCCCGGCCCGGCCCAGCCTGGCGCTGGGGGCAGCCCTGGAGGCACCGGTGGGTGAAGACGACGAGCTGGTGCGCTTGGACCTGGACCTGGAGCAGCAGGGGGAGCAGCTGCTGGTGGATGCCCGCCTGTCCCAGCACATGCAGCGCCAGGCGGTCATCCGGGGCTCCGCCGCCACCCAGCTGCCGGAGGTGCTGCGCACCCAGATCCTGGCCCTGGCAGGGCAGCTCGAAGCGGGGGCGGGCCCGGAGCTGGGCAGCGTGCGGACCTGGGCGGATGATCTGCAGCTCAGCCTGGTCCCGCTGGGGATCTCGGTGGGGGTGCTGGATCGCCTGGTGGATCTGCCGGAGGGCCTGCGGGGTGAGCTGGTGGGTGGCGTGCAGGTGTCCGGCAGCCCACTCCAGCCCACCGTGGCGGGCGCGTTGCAGCTGGCCGAGGCTGAGCTGGGTGGGCTGGAGCTCGCTCCCGCCCTGCTCACCGTCCTGCCCGCGGGCGAGGGCTACGATCTGCAGCTCGCGCTGGGCTTCGCCGATCTCGGCGCATTGGACGTCTCCGGTCACCTGCCGCTGCAGCTGGACCTGGAGGACCCCGAGCTGTTGGAGCGCGCTCTGGCCAAGGATGGGCTCGTGCTGGGTGTGAGCGGCGACGGCGTCCCGCTGGGAGCCCTGGCCGGGGTGGTGGGACAGCTGGAGGACGCCCAGGGCCTGCTCCGGCTCGAAGGCGAGCTGCGCGGCTCGCTGCTGCGCCCGGAGCCCGAGCTGAACCTGTCGCTCCATGACGGCTCCTTCACCCTCTCCGAGCTCGGCGTGCGCTGCGAGGACCTGTCGCTCCAGGCCAGCCTGGACGGCTCCCGGCTCACTCTGGATCGCCTGAGGGCCGCCACCAGCCCGGCCTACGGCGCCTCGGATCCCTTCGACCGCCAGAACCCGGTGGCGCTGGACATCCGCGGCAGCGCGGAGCTGACCGACTGGCGGCTGCAGGACGTGGACCTGCGTGGGCAGGCGGATCGCTTGTGGCTGGTGGACACCCAGCGCTACCGGCTGAACCTGAGCGGCGACTTCACCGTGGCGGGGGGCTGGCCCGCGCTGAAGGTGCGCGGCGACGTGGCCATCAACGAGGCCTGGGTGTCCGCCGACGATGCCATGTGGCTCTACAGCGGGACCCTGCGCCTGGATCCCATGATCCGCATCCGCCGCGATCTGGAGGATCCCTTCCTGCGTGTCGCGCCTGTGCAGTCGTCCTGGACGGACCAGCTGGACGTGCAGCTGGATCTGGACCTGCAGCGCCACACCACCGTGCAGGTGGAGATGCCGCTGGATGACACCTTCGGCGCGCTGTACGCGTCGCTGGCGTCCATCCTGCTGGAGGCCCGGCTCGATGGCCTGCTGCAGGTGAGCTTCCAGCAGGGTGAGCTGTCGCTGCTGGGCGAGGTGGAGCCGGTGTGGGGCCGGGCGGACATCTTCGGCGCGCGCTTCTCCCTGGACAGCGGAACGGTGTCCTTCGTGGGCGACGATCCCTTCGATCCCATCCTGCAGATCCCGGCCGTGCACGACGCGGGACTCTACGGAGAGGTGGCGGTGGACATCTCCGGCAGCCTGGACGAGCTGGGGCTGGAGTTCCGCTCCGAGGAGTACCTCGACGAGACGGATGTGGCGGCCATCCTGGTGCTCGGGCGCCCCATGAGCGAGCTGTCGGGGGGCGAAGGCGAGAGCAATGCCCAGCTGCTGGCCATCGCCTCCAGCGTGCTCTTCGGTGAGCTGGAGCGGCAGGGCTCCAGCGGACGCTTCTTCGACATGTTCGAGCTGGGTGCCGGGGGTGTGAAGGGCGGCTGGGCGCTGGGCGACGATGTCTTCTTGACGGTGGGCTACAACCCCAACGCCGAGGTGGAGGAGGGGGAAAACATCACCGAGGCCACCGTGGACTGGCGCATCAGCCCGGCCTGGAGCACCGAGTTCGTCACCGGAGATCAGGGCACCAGCTCGGCGGACCTGTACTGGACCTGGCGCTTCTGATGGGATCACCTCCAGGAGCGCGCACATGACCTGGAACCTGCCCGTCTGGCTGTCGCTGCCGTGGGTGCACGGCCTGCTGATCTGCGCTCTGACGGCGGCGGCCTACGCCGGGGTGGTACAGGCCGGCTTCGTGGTGGATGACCATCCCCTGGTGCTCTACAACCAGGCCACCGCGTCGCTGTCCCAGCTGGGTCGATTGTTCAGCGAAGACCTGTGGGCGTCCGCCGATGGCGGCTACGCCTCGGGCTACTATCGGCCCCTGGTGCTGCTCTCCTTCGCGGTGGATCGCAGCCTGTTCGGGGGCGCGCCGGGCATGTTCCACCTGCACAGCCTGGCCTGGCACCTGCTGGCCTGCCTCTGCCTGCACCGCCTGTTGCTGCAGCTGCTGCGGCCCCTCCCAGCGCTCGTGGGCGCCGCCCTTTTCGCGCTGCACCCCCTGCAGAGCGAGGCGGTGGTGTGGATCTCGGCCCGCAACGACCTGATGGCCGCGGCCCTGCTGCTGGCCTCCCTGGTGCTGCTGGCGCCCACCCATGTGCGCCGCTGGCGGCTGGCGGCTGGCGCGCTGCTGGCCTGTGGAGCGGTGCTGTCCAAGGAGAGCGCCCTGCTGGCGCCGCTGTTCCTGCTCTGCCTGGACCTGGCCCGCCAGGGACGCCCCTCAGGGTGGCCGCGCTACCTGTGCCTGCTGGGCGCCGCCGGTCTGCACCTCTGCCTGCGGAGCCTGGCCGGTGTGAACAGCGCGGCGCTGCCACCGGCCTCCGGTTGGCGGGTGCTGCTGGAGCACGCGCACCAGCTGATGGCCTTGTACGGCGGCCTGTTGGTCTGGCCCTGGCCCCTGTCCCTGGGGCGCGACCTGGGGAGCCTGCAGCTGGCCTGGCCGGTGTTGGTGGCGGGGCTGGTGGCGCTGGGTGCGCTGATCTGCCTGCTGCTCCTGCCTCGGCAGGGGCGACGGCTGGCCTCCGCCGGCCTGGCCTGGTCCCTGCTGGCCTGGAGCCCCGCCCTGCTCGCCCTCGCGGACCAGGGGCTGGTGGGCGAGCGCTATCTCTACCTGCCCCTGGCCGGGCTGGGCCTGGCCGTGGCGGTCGCGGCGCAGCGGCTGCGCGGGCGGGCCGCCCTTCTGCTCCTCCTCGCGCTGCCCTGGCTGGTGCTGGTGCACCTGCGGGTGCCGGACTGGAAGGACGACATCGCCATCTGGAGCGCCGCGCTGCGCGACACGCCCAGCAGCTACGTGGAGGCCAGCCTGGGCCATGTGTTCAGCCTGGATGGCCGCGACCAGGAAGCGGGGGAGCACTTCACCCGCGCCGTGCTGGGTGAACCACCACGCCTCGAGGTCTGCCACGCCCTGGCCACCGCTGCCGGACGACGCAGCGACCCACGCGCGTCGCTGCGGCAGACCGATCCGGTGGCCTCCCGCTGTGCAGCCAGCGGTTCCTTCCGAGGCCAGCGCGCCACCTGGCTGGCCATGCTGGGGCGCTGGGAAGATGCGCTGGCCGTGGCGGAGCAGGGGGGTGATCCCCAGCGGCGGGACGAGCTGGTGCTCGCTGCCTGGGGCGTGGTGAGCGGTGACTGTGCGCGATATCGGTCTCTCCTGATGGACACAGCAGATCCGGCCTCCGCCACCGCCCAGCTGCAGCACCTGCTGCGGCTCGGTGGGCACGCCCAGCTGGCCCTCGGGCTGGGTCAGGGGGGCAGCTGTTCTGCACCGGTGCCCGCAGGCGGGGCAGGGCCCTGATGCGGCGCGCCCTGGTCTGGATCCTGGCGCTGCTGGCCGCGGGTGCCAGCCACCTGCTGCAGCGCAGCGCCGACGAGATCCGGCTGGAGTCGAACGTCGACACCGAGCTGCTGTTCCTGCCCAGCGGAGACGCCCTGCGCGTGGCCACCATGGGCCACCACGAGACCGCCGCGAACCTGCTCTGGGTGCGGGCCGTGCTGCTGTTCGGCAAGCACCACGGCCGCGAGGTGGACGAAGGCTGGGACCGCTGGCTGGTGGGCATGCTCAAGGCCATCGCCACCCTGGATCCCGCCTGGCGCACCCCATATTTCTATGGCGGCGCCATGCTGCGGGTGGGCGGGGCCACCGATGCCTCCAACGAGCTGTACCTGATGGCCATCGAGGCCCTGCCCGACGACGCCGCCTTCCCCTTCGCCCTGGGCATGAACTACTACCTGTACAACGACGATCCGGTCACCGCGGCGGAGTGGATCACTGTGGCTGCGCAGAAGCCCGAGGCACCCCAGTGGTACCGCGTGGCCGCGGCGGGGCTGATGGTGCGCAAGGACATGCGCAAGGTGGGCATCCGCTACCTGGAGGAGCAGCTCACCACCACCACCGATCCCGGCATCCTGGGCATGCTCAACGGGCGCCTGGTGGAGCTGTACCACGACGAAGCCGCGGTCCAGCTCGAGGAGCTGCGGCAGGAATACCGATCGCAGCGCGGGCAGGACATCCAGATCCCACAGGACCTCGGGAAGATCGGCGTGCGGCTGCCCCCCGATCCCCTGGGGGGTGACTGGATCCTGGCGCCCGATGACGAGATCCGTTCCTCGGTCCGCGAGGCCGAGGAGGCCGAGAAGGCGCGCAAGGCAGAGCGCAAGCTGCTGCTGCGCAAGTGAGCGCCTCTGCCCTGGCGGTGGTGGGGCTCGGGGCGTCGCTGGGCGAGCGCGCCCAGAGCCTGCGCCTGGCCACCGCCGCCCTCGGCGCCACGCCCGGGGTGCGCTTGCTGCGGGCCAGCCGGATCCATCGCACCCCCCCCTGGGGCGGTGTGGCGCGCGGGTTCTTCTTGAACGCCGCGGTCCTGTTGCGATCCGCCCTGCCGCCACTGGGCCTGATGGAGCGCTGCCAGGCCATCGAGCGGCGCCTCGGCCGCCGCCCTGGCCTGCGCTGGGGCGATCGCGCCATCGACCTGGATCTGCTGTGGGTGGAGGGTGTGGTGCTCGACGATCCCCGGCTGGTCCTGCCTCATCCCCAGGTGGCAGCGCGGGCCTTCGTGCTGCTGCCCTTCGAGGAGGTGCTGCCTGGCGCCGCCAACCCGCGCTCCGGCCTGAGCTTCCTGCAGGAGCATCGCGCCCTGGGCCCTTCGGCCTGCCTCCCGCGACCTGTGGCGGTGGGAATCCTGGCAGGGCCGCGGCCGCGCAAAGCGGATAGTTGAGCAGCCGCCTTCTGTGCCAACGGCAACGCCCCCCGGAGGGGATCATGAAGCTCTTCATCGACACCGCCAACCTCGACGAGATCCGCGAAGCCGCCTCCTGGGGCGTGATCGACGGCTGCACCACCAACCCCAGCCTCGTGGCCCGCGAGGGGGGCGACTTCATCGCCACCATCCACGAGATCTGCCAGATCGTGCAGGGTCCGGTGTCCGCCGAGGTGGTGGCCCAGGACGCCGAGGGCATGGTGCGCGAAGGCCGGCTGCTGGCCCAGATCAGCGAGCACGTGGTGGTCAAGGTCCCCCTGATCCCCGCGGGCATCAAGGCCACCCGCGTGCTGTCCTCCGAGGGTATCCCGGTGAACGTCACCCTCTGCTTCCAGCCCTCCCAGGCCCTGCTGGCCGCCAAGGCTGGCGCTGCCTACATCTCGCCCTTCGTGGGCCGCCTCGACGACATCAGCACCGACGGCATGGAGCTCATTCAGCAGATCGTCGAGATCTACGCCAACTACCCTGAGCTCGACACCGAGGTCCTGGTGGCCTCGGTGCGCCACCCAGTGCACGTGGTGCAGTCGGCCCTGCTGGGCGCCGACGTGGCCACGCTGCCCTACAAGGTGCTGCGCCAGCTGTTCAACCATCCGCTCACCGACAAGGGCAACGCCGCCTTCCTGAAGGACTGGGAGAAGGTGCCTGATACCGACATCGTGGGGCAGGTGGAGCGCTGGCTTGCGGCCCGTCAGGGCTAGGGGACGTCGGTCTTGCACCGCGCTCAGGCATACGCTACGTGAATGAGCCTTCATTCATGCCCCCATGGGCAGCCAGGAGAAGCGGGCATGGCCGAGCGCGGTGGTGGTAATCGGGGGGAAAAACGTGTCCGCATCATCGATGCGGCCATCAACGTGTTCGCCGAGAAGGGCTTCCACCAGGCACGCGTCACCGACATCGCCACCCAGGCCGGCGTGGCCGACGGCACCATCTACCTGTACTTCCGCAACAAGGAAGACCTGCTCCTCACCATCTTCGAAGAGAAGATGCAGAGCATCAACGCTGGCCTCAAGGCGCTGCTCGCCCCCATCGACTGCCCGCTGGACCAGATCCGCGCCTTCGCCCGCTACCACTTCCGGCTGGTGCAGGAGAACCGCGCCCTGGCCGAGGTGCTGCAGGTGGAGCTGCGGCTGTCCAACAAGTTCCTCAAGGAGTACCGTCCCAAGCCCCTCTGGACCTACCTGGGCACCTTCGCGGGGATCATCCGCGACGGGCAGAAGGCCGGCAAGGTGCGCCCGGACGTGGATCCTTTTGTTGCCAAGTGGGCGTTCTTCGGGGCCCTCGACGAGCTGGCCATGCAGTGGGTGCTCGCTCGCGGAAAACCTCGTTTCAACCTGGATGCGGCGGCGGAGACCATCGCCGACATCTTCATCAAGGGCATAGCCACCTGAACTCGTTCATCGGAGGTAGGCGTGAAAATTGGAGTGCTGCTCAAGCAGGTTCCGGCCACGGACACCCGCATCAAGATCAACGCTGGCGCTGACGGCATCGAGTCCGGCGGCGTCAAGTGGGAGATCAACCCCTACGACGAGCACGCGCTTGAAGAAGCGCTCAAGCTCAAAGACGCCAAGAAGGCCAAGGAGGTGGTGATCATCTCCGTGGGCGGAAAGGGCAACGATCAGCGCATCCGCGACGGCCTGGCGCGCGGGGCCGATCGGGGAGTGTGGGTCAACGACCCGGCCCTGGAAGGCGCCGACTCGCTCACGGTGGCCCGCGTGCTGGCGGCCGCGGCCAAGGCCGAGGGCGTCGAGCTGCTGCTGGCCGGCAAGCAAGCCGTGGACGGCGACAACTCACAGGTGCCGGCCATGGTGGCCGAGCTGCTGGGCTGGCCCGGTCTGCTGGTCATCTCTGCCCTCGAGATCGACGGTGGGGCGTTCAAGGCCACCCGCGACGTGGGTGGTGGCCTGCGCCAGGTGGCGCAGGGGCAGCTCCCCGCGCTGATGTCCGCCGACAAGGCGCTCAACACCCCGCGCTACGCCTCCCTGCCCGGCATCATGAAGGCCCGCCGCAAGCCCATCGCCAAGAAGACAGCTGGCGACTACGGCGTGCAGGTGGCGGCCTCCATGGTCTCCGACAGCAGCTGGGGTCTGCCCCCGGAGCGGCCTGCTGGTCGTGTGCTCCAGGGCGAACCCGCCGATGTGGTCGCGGAGCTGGTCAACCTGCTTCGCACCGAAGCCAAGGTCCTCTAGGGCGAAAAGGAGCACATCATGCCTGGTATTCTCGTTCTCGCCGATCACGATGCTGGCGCTTTCAAGTCCACCGCCCTCGAGCTGGTGGGCAAGGCCCGCGAGCTTGGAGGCCCGGTCGCCGCGCTGGCCATCGGCACCTCCAGCGCCGAAGGTCTGCCCGCCGACCTGGTGCTCACGGTCGATGGCCCCGACTTCGCCACCTTCGACTCGGGTCCCTGGCTCAGGGCCCTGCAGGCCGCCGTGGCCAAGGTGCAGCCCGAGGTGGTGCTGGCCACCTCCAGCCAGGCCACCAAGGACATCATGCCCCGCCTGGCCGCCCGGCTGGGGATCGGCCTGGCCTCCGAGGTGGTGGAGCTCGCCCTCAAAGACGGCCAGGTGGTCGGCCGGCGGCCGGTCTACGCTGGCAAGGCCCTGTTCGACGTCACCGTGAGCAGCAGCCCCGCGCTCTTCACCGTGCGGCCCAACTCCTTCCCGCAGGCCGCCGCCGGCGCAGCCGGTGGTGTGGAAGCCCTCGACGTGGTCCTCGAAGCGGCAGACAAGGCCGTGTCCGTGGTGGAGACCCTGGCGCCCAGCTCCGACGTGGTGGACCTCACCGAGGCCAACCTCATCGTCTCGGGTGGCCGCGCGGTCAAGTCCGTTGAGGGCTTCGACGCGCTGATCCGCCCGCTGGCTGCGGCTCTGGGTGCCACCCCCGGCGCTTCGCGCGCGGCGGTGGACGCCGGCTTCTGCCCCCACACAGAACAGGTGGGCCAGACCGGGAAGGTGGTCAACCCCTCCCTGTACATCGCCTGCGGCATCTCGGGCGCCATCCAGCACCTGGCTGGCATGCGCACCTCCAAGGTGATCGTGGCCATCAACAAGGACGCGGACGCCCCCATCTTCCAGTTCGCCACCTACGGCATCGTGGGTGACATCAACACCTACTGCCCCATGCTCACGGAGCAGTTCAAGGCCCTGTAGCGCACGCCTCGGCACCGATACTGCCAGCCCTGTCCACCTCCGGGTGGGCGGGGCCTGCTGCTTCTGGGGGTCAGTCCAGCGCCAGCGCCAGGGCGGTCAGGTAGGCGGTCTGAGGGAGCTGGGAATGCGAGGGGTGATCGGGGCCCGCACCACCGCGCAGGATCACGCGACCCTGGCGGCCCGCGGTGGCCAGGCCCTGGCTGATGGCGCGGAGCAGCATGACCTCGTCGATGGCGTGCGAGCAGCTGGACTGCAGCAGGATGCCGCCGGGCTCCAGCAGCCTGCCGGCGTCCTCCGCCAGGCGCCGGTGGGCCTGCAGGGCGCCCGCGCGGTGGCGGCGCAGGCGCGCAAGGGGAGGGGGGTCCAACACCAGCAGATCGAAGCGCTCGCCGCTGGCCGCCATGGCAGGCAGGGCCTCGAAGGCGTCGGCCCGCAGGGTCTTCAGCCGCGCTTCGCAGCCGTTGAGCCCGGCGGCGGCCCGGGCCAGCTCCAGCGCTGGTGCGCTGCGGTCCAGCGCCAGCACCTCGCTCGCGCCCCCCAGCAGAGCCTGGATGGCGAAGCCGCCGCTGTAGCAGAAGGCGTCCAGCACGCGGCAGCCGGCGGTCAGGCGGCGCAAAAAGGACCGCTGGGGTTGCTGGTCGTAGTACCAACCGGTCTTCTGCCCTCGTCGCAGATCCACCAGGTAGCGGGCCTGGTTCTCGGAGATCTCCAGCGGCCCCTGCAGGGGCTCACCTCGCTGCTCCAGGGGGGCCTCGGCCTGCTCCAGTCGCCGTGCCTGGCCCTGGCGGTGCAGCAGCAGGCTGCGCGGCGCCAGCACCTGGTGGACGGCCGCCAGCAGCGGCTCCAGCAGGTGCTCGGCGCCAGCGGTCTGCAAGCGCAGCGCCAGGACCGGGCCGTAGCGGTCCATCACGACGCCGGGCATGCCGTCCCCCTCGGCATGGACCAGGCGGTAGAATTCCTGCTGGTAGAGGCGTCGCCGCAGCTGCAGGGCCGCTTCGAGACGGGTGGACAGCAGCGCGCTGTCCACCTGCAGCCCGGCAGCACCCCAGCAGCGCAGCGAGATGGGCGCCGTGGGGTGGAACGAAGCGCTGGCGACTCCTCGCCCCCGGGCATCCACCACGTCCACCAGGCAGCCGGCGGGCAGCGCGCTGGTGGCTTCATCCCAGCGCAGCTCCTTGGTGTAGATCCAGGGACGACCGCGCGCCAGGGCGCGCCCGGATCCTGGGCGCAGGTGGACCTGGGGCCGGCGGCTGCTCATGGGTAGGCGGCCTGGTGATCAGTGCAGGGCCGGGGGTTCCTTGCCCTTGAGATGCCCCGGCGTGAGGTCGCGGAAGCCGAACTTGCGCAGGGGGCTGGTGACCCGGGCCACCTGGACGCGGGCCTGCATCTCGGCGTCGAGGAAGCGGTCCCAGAAGCGCGACCAGCGCTCGAAGCCCGGCGGGACGTAGAACAGCTTGCCCAGCTCAGCGGGATCGGAGGGCAGCAGGTCGATGCCCTGGGGGAGCACGCCATCTTCGTAGGCGATCTGCTCGAAGTGGGTGCCCTCTTCGACCCGGCACCAGGTGAGCACCATG
The DNA here is from genome assembly GCA_964512185.1 of uncultured Enterobacterales bacterium. Lineage (GTDB taxonomy): Bacteria > Myxococcota_A > UBA796 > UBA796 > JAFGLY01 > CAZEJJ01. Next base: position 24,745 of record CAZEJJ010000094.1, read on the forward strand.
CGCCCGCGGCCGCCCAGGGTGCCGTGGATCTTGGCGTAGTACTTGAGCAGCAGCAGCTGTTCGCGGCGGGAGGTGCCCGGTGGGGTGCAGAAGAACATCCAGCTGGAGCGGATGCCCGGGACGTTGCGGACCACCTGGATTGAGTGGTCGATGGCCTCGGTTGTGGTGTCCTTGAGCATGCGGTCGAGGCTGGGCTGCAGCAGGCCATCGGGGGAGAAGGAGATGCGGTGGCAGCCTGCCTCGCGCATGAGGGTGAGCAGCTCCTCGTCCAGGTTGTCGAAGCCCAGCCAGGCCACCCAGCGCACCCGCACACCCTTGCGGATGATGGCCTGGCACACCTCGCGGGCGTGCTGCGGGTCTTCGTTGAAGCGGCTGTCGGTGAAGGTGAAGTCGAGGATGCCGAACTCGCTCTTGAGGTACGAGATCTCGTCGGCCACCACCTGGGGGGGCTTGCGACGCAGGCGCTTGCCGTTGAGGTAGGGGTAGTTGCAGGAGGCGCAGCGCTGGGGGCAGCCGCGGGTGGTCTCGATACCCACGTCGAGGCGCAGCAGGCGCTTGCGCTCCTCGCGGCGGATCTCGCTCCAGTCGATGTAGTGGCGGCGGGGGAAGGGCAGCCTGGAGAAGTCGGGGACGGGACGATCGCCCGTGTAGTGCACCTGGCCGTCGTCAGCGCGCCAGTAGATGCCGCGGACCTTGTGCGGCTCGTCGAGGTTCTGCAGCAGCTCCGGCAGGGCTTCTTCGGCTTCGGCGTGGATGCCGTAGTCGAAGCCGTAGCGGGCCATGAGGGTGCGGCCCGCCTGGGTGAAGCCGGGCCCGCCCAGCAGTGTGGGGATGCCAGGCGCCGCGCGCTCGATGGCCTCGCGCAGTGGGGTGAGCTGGGTGTGGTAGATGTGGAGGGCCTTGCGGGTGGTGGAGTCGATGTTGCGTTGAGAGATCCCCACGATGTCGGGCTTGAACGTGGCGATCTCGCGCTCCAGCCGCGCACAGGGGTCTTCGTCGCCGAGGTTGAGATCGACGATCTTCGGGAAGTGGCCGGCGTCGTCCAGAGCGGTGGCGACGCAGCACAGGCCGATGGGGAAGACCAACGCGTCAGCTACACCCTTGCGCCCCAGGGGTGACTGGAAGAGCAGCACGCGCACGACAGACTCCTACACAGGCGGGAGAGCACAATAGCATGGGTTTGCATGGTGCCAGGGATCAGTATGCCCAGGATCTCTCTCGCCCGCGCCCCCTGCGGGCTATCCCTGCCGAACGATCGACTCCGCCCGGCTGCTCTCGAAAGGGAAGAGCGAAGGGGGTACACCCTGTTCCCCCAGCCTGCGCAGCACCCAGAGGCGAGCGCAGGCCTGGAAGCAGGCGTGGCAGTAGAGCCGCTGGTAGACGCCACCTACAGCTGGCATCTCTGCCAGGAGGGTGCTCATCAGGCGGCAGGTTGAGAGCTTGGGACAGGTGGCCATGGTGCGCTCGTCCGGTGGGCTCCTTGCTGATCGGATCCTTCACAGCGATCTTGCAACCCTGTGTGCGGATCCGGCTGGTCTCACCGGAAGGTCGGCGTGCTATGCTGCGGCCGTCGATGCTTGCCGGGACGCCCCATGAGCGAAGCCGAGATCAGGCGCTACTACGAGCAATGCGAGGTGGACTACCGGGTGAACTGGCGGCTCGATCGCTGGCAGTGCCTGCACTACGGCTACTGGGACCGCTCGACCCGTTCTTTCGGTGAGGCCCTTCACAACACGCATCGCGTCATGGCTCTGCGGGGGGGCATTCGAGGGGGCGAGCGGGTGCTGGACGCGGGCTGCGGGGTGGGTGGCGCCGCCATCTGGCTCGCCCGCGAGCGCGGCTGCGACGTGCTGGGGCTCACCCTGGTGCCCATCCAGGTGCAGCGCGCGCGGCGAAACGCCCAGCGGGCGGGGGTGGCCCGAAGGGTCCGCTTCCTGCAGCGCTCCTACCTGGACACCGGCCTGCCCGATGCCTCCTTCGACGCGGTGTGGGCCATCGAGAGCAGCTGCTACGCCCAGGACAAGGCGGAATTCCTGGCGGAAGCCCTGCGCGTGCTGCGCCCGGGAGGGCGGCTGGTGGTGGCGGACTTCTTCCGCACCAGCCAGGCCATGAGCGACGCTGACCGGCAGCTAGTGAAGCGCTGGGAGCGCAGCTGGGCCATCCCCTCCTACGCGCTGTACTCCCGATTCGCCGAGCAAGCTCGCGAGCTGGGCTTCGAGCGCGTGCTACTCAGCGACGAGACCGCCCACGTGGAGCCCTCCGCGCGCAGGCTCTACCAGCGCTTCTGGCCGGGGCTCGCGGTCTCGGCGGTGGCCTACCCCCTGCGGCTGCGCAACCGGCTGCAGACCGATCACGTGTGGAGCGCGCTGTGGCAGTGGCGGGCCCTCCGACGTGGCCTGTGGTGCTATGGCTTCCTGTCAGCGACGAAGCCGGAAAGGGTCGCCCCCTCCTGAGCCCAGGTGTTAGGAGCGGTGCTCGCCATGACCGGCGAAGAGGCACCCATGATCCCCTCCGGCCTGTGCGTGCTCGCCATCGGCGGCAATTCGCTCATCGATCCCCGCGGTCCGCTGGACGTGGAGAACCAGTTCTCCGTGGCCCGCGAGGCGGTGCGCCCCATCGCCGATCTGCTGGCCCGCGGCGCCCAGCTGGTGCTCACCCACGGCAATGGGCCGCAGGTGGGCTTCATGCAGCTGCGCTCGGAGCTGTCCAGCAGCCACCTGCACGAGGTGCCGCTGGACTCCCTGGTGGCCGACTCCCAGGGCAGCCTGGCGTACATGATCCAGCTCACGCTGCGCGAAGCGCTCGCTCGTCGAGGCATGAGCCGGCCCATCGCCGGGCTGGTCACCGAGGTGGAGATCGATCCCCTCGATCCCGCCCTGGCGGCACCGGCCAAGCCCATCGGCCGCTTCTACGGGGCCGCCGAAGCCGAGCTGCTGCGCCGGCAGCGCGGCTGGCTCATGGTTGAAGACGCCCACCGCGGCTATCGACGCGTGGTGCCCTCGCCGCTGCCCAGGCGCATCCTCCAGCTCGGCATCATCCGCGAGCTGGTCCGCGCCGGCGTGGTGGTCATCACCTGTGGCGGCGGCGGCATCCCCGTGGTGCAGGAGCTGCCCGGTCGCGTGCAGGGCATCGAGGCCGTCATCGACAAGGATCACGCCTCGGCCCTGCTGGGCAACGGCCTGGGCGCGCGCACGCTGATCATCACCACCGGCATCGACGTCATCTACAAGGACTTCTTGAGCTACAACCCCAAGCCCCTGTACGAGACCGACCTGGCCGAGCTGCGCCAGATGCACACCGAAGGCCAATTCCCGTCTGGCAGCATGGGTCCCAAGGTGGAGGCGACCATGACCTTTTTGGAGCGGGGGGGAGATGAGGTCATCATCTGCCGTCCCGAGGCCCTCATCGAGGCCGTGGAAGGCCGCGCCGGCACGCGTATCCGCCGCGGCATCGAGCCCGTCCCCTGTTCCCCAAAGGAGGGCCGATGAGCCCCCGGTCCCCGGCTCCTCTCGACGCTCCCGCCCTCGACGCCCTGCACGGGCGCAGCCTGCTGCTCACCCAGGACTGGTCCCCCGACGACCTGGAGGCCCTGCTCTCGGTGGCGCAGCGCTTCGCCGCCCTGGATCGTCGCGGGGTGCGCACCCCGCTGTGTCCGCAGGAGCTGGCCTACGCCCTCTTCTTCGACAACTCCACCCGCACCAGGTCGGCCTGGGCGGGCGCCGCAGCCCGGCTGGGTATGCAGCCGGTCATCGTCGATGGATCCTCCACCCAGGTGGCCCACGGCGAGACCGCGGCCGAGACCGGCGCCATGCTGGGCATGAACGCCCACGCGCTGGGGGTGCGGCACGACCTGATCCTGGGCGAGGGCAACAGCTTCATGCGCGACATGCTCGCGGGCATCTCCGACTACCTGCGCGACACGGGCGAAGAGCGCGTGGTGCCCGTGGTCAACCTGCAGTGCGACATCGACCATCCCACCCAGGCGCTGGCGGATCTGCTGTGGCTGCGGCAGAACTTCCCCGCTGGGCTGGCGGGCGAGAAGATCGCGGTCAGCTGGGCCTATTCACCCAGCTACGCCAAGCCCCTGTCCGTGCCCCAGGGCCTGGCCACCCTGCTCACTCGGCAGGGGGCGGAGATCGTGCTGGCCCATCCCCCCGGCTACGAATTGCTGCCCGACACCATGCAGGCCGCCCGCGACAACGCGGCGGCCAGCGGTGGCTCTTTCCGCATCACCCACGACATGGACGACGCCTTCGAGGGCGCGGTGGCGGTGTACCCCAAGAGCTGGGGCCCCTACGAGCTGATGCTCGAGCGGGTGGTGGCCAACAAGCGGGGCGACGGCGTGGCCATGGCCGACATCGAGCGCCGCTGCCTCCATCGCAACGCGGGCCATCGCGGCTGGATCTGCGATGAGCGTCGCATGGGCCTCACGGCTGGTGGCGACGCCCTGTACCTGCACTGCCTGCCTGCCGACATCGGTGACGAGGTCACCTCCGGCGTCATGGACCGTCACCGGGTCAGCGTGGCCCGCGAGGCCCAGTGGAAGGTCTACGTGGTCATGGCAATGCTGGCGGTGGCCAAGGTGCCCGATCTCGCTGCCCGGCTGCAGGCGCTGTCATGAGCCGCCTGGAGCGCCGCGTGGCCGCCCTGGCGGCCGAGTACCTGCCCCTCGCCCGGCGGATCCTGACGGAGGCCATCCGCGTGCCCGCCGACTTCGTGGATCTGCCCCTCGAGCGGGGCGGCGACCCTTCCTGCGGCCTGTCCAACCACGAGGGACCGCGCCTGCGGGGCCTGCGCGACACCATCATCGAGTGCGGGGCGGTGCGCAGCCCGGCCGACGTGGGCTTCGACGCCTTCGGCAACCTGGTGTGGACGGTGGAAGACCCCGGCGACGGCATCCCCCGAGCCGAGAAGCGCGTGATCTACTGGGACGGTCACTCCGACACGGTGGCCGCGCTGCGCGAGCAGTGGTGCAGCAAGATCGGCGGCGGCGTGGACGCCTACGACGGCCTGGTGGACCCCGACAAGGTGGACGAGTCCTTCCTGCGGGATCAGCTCGGCTGGCTGCCTGCCCGCGAGGACTGGCGACACCTGCTCTTCGGCCGCGGCTCCGCGGATCAGCTCGGCGGCGTGGTGGCCCAGGTGGTGGCGTCGAAGATCCTGCTGGAGCTGGCGCCCGAGGGCGCGCTGCGCGGCGTGATCATCCGCTCCTACGCCACGGCCGCCGAAGAAGACAACGACGGTGGCGGCCCCATGTACCTGCTGCGCGAGCTGCTGCCCGGCGCCGCCGCGGAGCTCGTGCCCGACGTGGTCATCCTCACCGAAGGCACCGGCTGCGCCCAGCTGGGGGCCCTGGGCATCTACCGCGGCCAGCGCGGCCGCATGCAGATCGAGCTCGAGGTGGTGGGTCGCTCCTGTCACGGGTCCATGCCCTGGGAAGGCCTGAATCCGCTGGAGTTCGGCGGCGCCATCGTCGCCGAGGCCGCCGCCGCCTACGATCGCCGCGAAGGGTTCCTGGACCACGACTTCCTGGGTCACGGCACCCGCACCGCCAGCCAGGCCTGGCTCGACACCCCCAGCGACTGCGCCGTGCCCGATCGCTTCCGGGTGCGCTTCGATCGACGCCTCACCGTGGGTGAGACCCCTGAGCAGGCGGTGGCCGACATCGACGGGCTGCCCGCCGTGGCCGCGGCCCGCGCCGCGGGCCTGCAAGTGGCCGTGCGCATTCCGCGCTACACCAGCCCCACCTGGACCGGCTACCGGCCCGACAACGCGGCGGTCTATCCCGGCTGGGTCACCCCCGAGGATCACCCCGCCGTCCAGGCCGCGGTGCAGGCCTACCGCGACGTGATCACGCCGGCCATCGCCCCCGATGCGCCCCAGCACGGTGGCAACCTGCGGCGCGAGCCCCGGGTGGCGCGCTGGATCTTCTCCACCGACGGGGTGGGCTTCCCGGTGCCCAGGGACGACACCAGCATCCCGGTGCCCGAGCGCAAGCGCTGGGTGATCTCTGGCGCGGTCAAGCACCCGGCCATGCTGGGCCTGGGGCCGGGCATGGAGCAGAACACCCACAAGATCGGCGAGTGCGTCGACCTGCGGGAGCTGCGGCACGCC
>CAZEJJ010000095.1:0-29759 GCA_964512185.1 uncultured Enterobacterales bacterium
GGCCCGCCGTAGGCGCCCATGTCGTTGCGGGTGCCGTCGGTGTCGTAGGAGGACGAGCCCGGGGTGCCCGAGTCCACGCAGGGGGAGGTGGACTGCAGGTGCCAGTCGTCGTTGGCGAAGTCGCCGTCGTCGGTGACGTCGTCGAAGCTCGGCGCCTGGGAGATGTTGCCGTTGCTGCCGGTGGGATCGCTCAGGCCCGAGTAGTCGCCGTCGGAGTTGTTGTACACGTCGTTGTAGCGCCCGGTGAAGCTGGCGGCGCCGTCGAGATCGACGCCGTAGCCATCGGTGGACGACGAGATGATGCTGTTGGTGACCGTGGCGCTAGAGCTGCCCGACAGGTACAGGCCGCCGCCGCTGGGGGCGCCGCTGTAGGACATGACCACGTTGGTGGCGGTGACGGTGGCGTCGATGCCGGCCACCGCGCCGCCCGAGGAGCTGGCCTCGTTGAAGGCGATGACCAGGTTCTCCAGGCTCAGGGTGCTGCCGTCGGCCTCGATGCCAGCGCCCGTCTCGGCGGAGTTGCCCTCGACGAAGGCCTGGGCCAGCGACAGGGAGGCGCCGGCCTCGACATAGGCGCCGCCGCCCTCGTCGGCGTAGTTGTTGAGCAGGTTGACCCGCTCCACGGCGAGGCTCGAGTCGCGCACGCACAGGCCGGCGCCGTAGGAGAAGAAGTAGAAGCTGTCGTTGCCCTTGGTGCTGTCGGCGGGCATGCGCAGCTCGTTGCCCACCACCACCAGGTCGTGCAGGGTGGGGCTGGCGCCGTCCACGTAGATGCCGCCGCCACAGCTGGTGGTGTAGGTGTCGGTGCAGGTGTCGCCGGAGCCGCAGCTGTAGGAGCTGGTGGTGGACTCCTCGTGGCCCATGCCGTGGGTGATGGTGAAGCCCGACAGCTCCGCGTCCACGCGCTCGTTGGAGTCGAAGCGCACGGTGGGATCGGCGCTGACTCCCTCGATGATGGTGGACTCGGAGCCCTCCATGCTGAAGACCGCCACGCCCTTGCCGTTGAAGTCCACGTTCTCGTTGTAGGTGCCGCCGGCCACGGCTACGCACAGGTCGGCGTACTGGATGCCTTCCTGGATCAGTGTCCAGGGGTGGTCCAGGGAACCGTCGGCGCTGCCGGCGGCTGCGTCGGTGTCCACGGCCTGGGGTTCGCTGGAGTCGCTGTCGTCGCAGTCCAGCTCGATGGCCACACCGTCACAGCGAAGGTCGGTGCTGCCGATCTCGCCGAAGCCGTCGCCGTCGTTGTCCTCGGCCAGGTAGCGGGCGTCGGAGGCGTCGTTGTCGGCCGTGCCGTCGCAGTCCTCGTCCACGCCGTCGCAGGTCTCCTCGGCGCCCGGGTAGATGCTGGGGTCGTTGTCGTTGCAGTCGACGCCGGCGTCGTAGCCGTCGCCGTCCTGGTCGTTGTCGGTGTCCGTGTCGCTGTCGGCGTCGGCGTCGGCGTCACCATCGGCGTCGGCGTCAGCGTCGGCGTCCGTGTCGGTGTCGGTGTCGGCGTCGGCGTCGGTGTCGGTGTCGGACCAGTCGCCCGTCTCCTTGGGATCGTCGGGGCCAAAGAAAGGGCAGCCCGTGGTGAGGAGCGGAACGGCCAGGGCCAGGGTGGCGAGTGCGGCAGGGCGGAGAGTCATGGCGGCGTCTCTTTCCAGGTTGCAGGTACTATGGGGCGCGCAGTATTGCGGCGGCACTGTGAGGTCGAATACTCCACATCGCAACAAGAATCTGGTGCCCCGATCGGGGGCCTGGGTTGACACGCCGCCGGTGATCCTGGTCGCTTTGGCGGTGGTGGCGGCCTGCCTGCTGTGGTGGGCGGGCCCACGGCTGGGCAGTCATTTCATCGGGATACCTGCGGTGGATCACCATGGGACCCAGTGGTTCTACTGGTTGGTAGACCAGAAATGGCGAGAAGGCCTGGCGCACACAGAGCTGCTGTTCCACCCCTGGGGCAAGGATCTCACGCTGCACAGCGGAGCCAACCTGCTGGACGCCTGGCTGGCCCTGCCGCTGCGCCGCGTGCTGGGCCCGGTGGCCGGCTACAACATCTTTTTACTCTCAGGGCTGGCCTTCTCGGGCTGGGCCTTCTCCAGGTTGGCCAGGGAGTTTGTGGAGGACCGGCTGGCGGTGGGGCTGGCCAGCCTGCTCTTCGCCTGCTCGCCCTTCGTGCTCTACGAGGCGGTGGAGGGGCGACCCACCCAGGCCATCCTGGGGCTGCTGCCGCTCTTCCTGCTGCAGGCTTGGCGAGCGGGCTCGAGGGCGGGCCTGCGCGCGCCGCTGCTGGCGGGGCTGCTGCTGGCGCTGCTGGGCTACCAGTACTGGTACTACGCCTTTTTTGCGGGGCTGTCCGTGGTGGGGCTCGGGGCGTGGCGGTTGTTGATGCCGGGCGCCGAAGCGGGCGGCCGTGCGCGCATCCTGGGGCGGCACCTGCTGATGGCCTGGCTGGCCCTGCTGCTGGTGGCACCGGTGGTCCTGCCGCTGCTGCTGCGCACCGAGCTCGGCGGCGAGGTGCCGGGCCTGTACCGCACGGACCTGTGGGGTCTGGATGCGGTGGTGCCCGTCACCGCGGAGGGTCACCGGGTGGGCCTGCTGAGCTGGCAGCCGCTGCTGGGGCAGAGCGGCTTCCTGCTGCAGGACTCCGCGGGAGCGCAGCGTTTCCTGGGCCACCAGCAGCTACATTCCCTGGGGGCCCTGATCCTGCTCGTCTTCTTCTTCAGTCGCCCTGGACGGCTGGATCGCGGTGGATTCCTGGCCCTGTTCCTCGGAGCAGCCCTGCTGGCCACCGGCCCCCTGCTGCTCCTGGGGGGGAGCTACCTGGTGCAGCCCGCCTACCTGGGGCTCGCGAAGTCCTTGGGCTTCCTCCAGCGTCTCTGGTGGCCCTCGCGGGCCTTCGCCGTGCTGGATGTGCTGCTGCTGCTCGCTCTCGCGGTGGTGCTGGGGCGCAGCGTCGGGGCTCCTCGGGCCGGGCGTGCGGCTGTGGCGGCAGGGCTGGTGCTGGCCTGGCTGTCGGGGCTGGGTCGGGCGGGGCTGGCCCCCCTGCCAGCCTGGGATGCCACCGTGCCCGCGGGCTACCGCTGCCTGGCCCAGGGTGAGCCGGGCGCCATCATCGAGCTGCCCTGGGGCTGGACCCAGGCGCACCTGTACCACCAGACCGCCCACGGGCGGCCCATCATGGGGGGCATGCTGGAGCGCAACCCGGTGTTTTCGCCCCCCGAGGCCCAGGCGCTGCGAGAGCAGAACAGCTTTGTGTCCGCCCTGCTGGAGGGCGCCGGCGCCGCCGGCAGCACGCGAGTGACCCCAGGGGACCGCGACCGGGTGTGGGACCTGGGCTACCGCTGGGTGGTCTTGCAGCGGGACGCCTATGTGCCCGCCGGCGGCGAGGCGGAACTGGCTCTGCGCACCCGCCAGCGGCGCGTGCAGACGCGCTTGGTGGAGATCCTGGGCGCGCCGGTCTGGGCCGACGCCAGGGTCTGGATCTGGCCTCTGGATCCAGCGCGGGCGGGACAGGATGTGGCGCCCTGCGCGGCGGATCCCCCGGATCCCGACGGTGAGCCTCATGAGCTGTGGGTGCCCTCGGAACCAGCCCTGGAAGGGACCGGCGCGGTGCGCCCGCTGGGGGAGCGGCCGCTGCGGTCGCTGTTCGCGCCCTGAGCTTCAGGCCTGCCACCCAGACCTATGCCCCTGGATCTGCACCACCAGGGGGACCTATGCCCCTGGATCTGCACCACTTCAGGTGCATTTCGCCTCTTGGCGGCGGGCGCCGAACGATCAAAGGCTGGATATCGGCGGGCCGTGGTGGTCGAGTGGTGCGTTTTTCGGGGCATAGGTGGGGTGGGTGGTGCGTTTTTCGGGGCATAGGTCGGCTCCCGGCGCCGGGTGCCCCTACACCCCAGGCCGCATAGGACCAGCGGGATGCGAGCCCCTCCGCCATCGCGCTTGGTCAGGCTCTGGCTGCCCTCCGCGGCGCTGGTCTACCTGGCCCTGGCCCTGTACCAGCTCTACCCGGCCTGGCTGGACCCGCTGCACGCGGTGGTGGGCGACTGGCGCCACCCGGACATGATCTCCAACCACTGGGTGTACCGCTGGGTGGCGGAGCAGCTGCTGGGTGGTGGATCCTTGATCCACAACGATCGCTACTACCTGCCCGTGGGCGACGCGCCCTGGCTGGCGGGCAACGCCTCCGACGCCCTTCCCCACACCCTGGTGGCGGCCCTGCTGCCCTGGCCCGCCTCGATCACGGCCTGGTGCCTGTTGATGCTGGTGTGCAACGGCCTGGCGGGCTTCGCGCTGGGGCGCGCTGTTGGAGCCAGCCGTGCCGCCAGCCTGCTGGGTGGGGCCTTTCTGGCCCTCGCTCCCTACGTCACCTACGAGATGTCGGGCATGCGCCTGGCCCAGGCGCCCCTGTACTGGCTGGTGTTCTTTCTCGCGGCCTGGCTGCACCTGCTCCGCGAGCCCAGCATCAAGAGAGGCGTCGGGGCTGGCCTGCTCTTCGGGGCCTGCGCCTTCAGCTACTGGTACTACGGGCTGTGGGCCGCGCTGCTGGGGGGCCTGCTGTTCCTGGCTCGACCGCGGCCCCGCGCCTTGCTGGGCTTCGTGCCCACCGCGCTGCTCACCACCCTGCCGCCGCTGCTGGTCTTCTTGAGCCACTGGACCGAGATCCCCGGGGCGGTGGAGGATCTCTTCCCCCATCCGCTGGCGGTGCAGAACGCGCTCTGGCCCCTGTTCCCGTTTTGGGCGGGCCAGGGCGAGCAGCCGCCGCTGGTGCTGCCTGTGGCCCTGGTGGTGTTGGCAGGTCTGGGCTGGTGGCGGGGTGCCGGAGCTCCGAAGCGGACCCTCACCGCGCTCCTGGTGGCGGCGCTGCTGTTCTACCTGCTGGCCCTCGGTCCCTGGCTGCTGCGGCTGGATGGTAGCCCCACCGGCGTGCCCGGCCTGTACTGGCTGCTCTACGCCGGCTCCGGTATGCTGCGGCGCTTCTGGTGGCCCTACCGGCACGCGGTGGTGGTGGTTGTGGCCCTGGTGCCGCTGGCGGCGCTGGGCTTCGACCAGCTGGCTCGCTGGCTGCCGCGATGGTCGCAGGTGCCCCTGGCGATCCTGTTGACAGCCTCGCTACCTCTGGATCTGGGGCTGCGCGGCGGCCAGGCCGCGGTGTACTCCTCCTGGTTCCAGCCGCCCCAGGGCTACGAAGAGCTGGCAGAGCTGCCCGGCGAGGCTCTGATGGAGGTGCCCCTCGCCCCCGAGCTGGCCCGCTCCCAGCAGACCCTGGGCTACCAGTGGGTGCACGGAAAACGCCTGTTGAACGGCCACGCCATGTGGGTGGACCGGGTGCGCCCACCCGCCTGGGACGAGTGGGTGGCGGACAACAGCTTCCTGGCGGCGCTGCAGGCCTACGAGACCGGCCAGGGCGACGGCAGCTTCGCCTTCCAGGCGGCCGACATCCAGGCCCTGCAGGACGAGGGGCTGCGCTACCTGGTGCTCAACGGCGAGTACCTGCCCGGCAAGCTCATCGGGCTGGTGCCTCGCTACCAGGAGCTGTTCGAGGCGGCCTTCGGGCCTCCCCTGGTGGATCACCGGCGGCTGCTGCGGGTCTACGATCTGGACTCCTACACGGGCGTCGAGCGGGTGGAGCTGCCCGCCTTTGCGCCAGAAGATGCCTACCTGTCCACCGACGGCACCTCCATGCCCGAGGCGGGTCCGGTGAACTCCCTGGGCTGGAGCCCCCTGGATCGCAGCTGCCCGCCCAGCTGGCCCACTTCCCAGCGCGATCGCGAGGCGGAGCTGGAGGATCTGTCTCCCATGCTGCGCAGCAAGCTCAAGCGGCTGGACGCGCAGGAGGCCCGCCGCGAGCGCCCACCCCAGGAGGAGGGCGAGCCATGAGGATCCGCTGCGCTCTGAGCGCAGGCCTGGTGCTGGTGGGCTGCCGCTCGCTGCCTGCTGAGATCGCCTCCTGCCCCGATCTGGACTGCGGCGAGCGCTGGGTCACGGCCTACTGGGCAGAGGACTCCGCGAGCGTTCTGGCCCAGGTGGCTGCGTTGCCGCCGGGGCGGGATCGGGACGCGCTCATCCAGGTGATGACCGAGCGCTGGCCCGGTGGCACGGCGCCACTGTGCGAGCTGTTGCCGCTGGGAGCCGCCCAGTCCCGCTGCCGTGACCTGAACGAGCGGCCCCACCTGTGGCAGGTGGACGAGGCGGATCCGGCGGCGGGTGAGACCGGCTCCGGCAAGGTCTACCGCAACATCGCCGTGGAGCTGGACGATCCGCAGCTGCCCTGGGCGGGTGACGCTCCCGTGCAGGCGCCCTGCGATGATCCCGCCCACCGCAACACCTGCCAGGTGCACGCCGCGCAGGAAGCGGCCCGCGCCGGACGTTCCCGCGACGCCTCGCTGCTCTGCCAGGGCGCGGAGGGGCAGAAGTGGGTGTACGAGTGCCACTTCACCGTGGCCGAAGAGGCCTATGTGCCTGAACGCGCTGGGCAGCCAGGCCCCGCCGCGGAGCTCTGCCTGGGCTCGGGCTACTTCCTGTACCGCTGCCTGGGTCACCTGGCGGGGGAGGTGTCGCGCGCGGCTCCCGCCGCCCACAGCCAGGACGCTGCAGCCTGGCAGGGCCTGGAGGCCGCGGCCCAGGAGGTGCACCGCGTGCTGGCGCGCACCAGCTCGGAGCTGGCCCAGCGCTGGGTGGATCAGCTGTGGGCAGACTCCATGGCCTGGGCCTACGAGGGCAGCGGCGCGCCCGACGGTGCGCCCCTGGACCACGTGGGGGACTGGGCCCTGCCCCATGTGCGGGCGGCGGTGGCCTGGCAGCTGTGGACCAGCGGTACCCAGCGGCGGCGTCAGCTCGACTGGTGGGCGCAGCAGGTGGAGCAGGCGCTGCAGCGCCGGCTGGAAGGACAGCCCGAGGTGCACGGCGATCCTTTGCTGGACGGGGTCGGAGGACATTGGATCGATGACCTGGCGGGGGAAGAGGAGCTGGCCTGGCTGGCCTACCGGGGCTTCGCGCGCCGGGCGGTGCACAGCGATCCGGGGCTGGACGCGGCCATCTGCGTGGTGGAGGCCGCCGCGCGCAACCCCGGGCTGGCCCAGGCCGCGCTGCTGCGGGAGGCGCTGCGCCACCCCGATCCCCTGCTGCGCTGGACCGCGGCGCGGCTGGCCGCCGACATGGCACCGGCGGCGCTGGCCGACATGGAGCCCCGGTCCGAGGCGAACGCGTTGGTGCGCGGGCGGCTGGAGTGGGCCCGGACCCGCGACCGGGGGCGCCCTGCTCACTGAAGCGGCAGGCGGCGCTCCGGCAGCTTGTCGTCGTCCCGCTTCTCGTAGCCGTCCACCCAGGAGTCGCCTGAGTAGCCGGGCTGCCAGTAGTGGTAGGCGGCCAGGAAGCCGCCCTGGGTTGCGGCGGTGATGCTGATGGCCTCGGCCTTGAAGGGGGGGATCAGCTGCCCTTGCTCCGTCCAGCTGACGCCGCCGTCTTCGGAGCGGGTGGCGTGCAGCGGGCCGCCCTGCTCCTTGCGGTTGTAGAGCAGGCGCAGGGCCCCATCGGGCAGCTCCACGAGCTCGGGCGCGAAGCCCGGCAGGCCCCAGTGGCCTCGGAACTGGAAGCTCTGGCCGCCGTCGACGGAGAAAGAGCGGTCCAGGCCGGTGGAGATCATCACGCAGCGGTCGCGGTCGCTGCAGTGCACCGTGGGGTCGGCGTTGGGGCCGTCCACGGCGAGGCCCACCTGCTCCCAGTGCACCAGGTCGTCGCTCTCGGCGTACCACACCTTGTGGGGGCTCCCGTCGACCCAGGCGTCGGGCGCCAGCAGGGCTGGGACCGGCACCCCAAGGTAGTACAGTCGCCAGCGCCCGTCGGGTAGCCGGAGCAGCTCGGGGTCTACCACCATGCCGCGCACCAGGCCGCGCACCTCGAATTCCGGCACCGCCGTGAAGGTCTGGCCCTGGTCGGATGAGACCAGCAGGTCGAGCGCGCCGAAGCCGATGAGCCCGTGACCCCGGAACCAGTCGGAGCCCTCGCGGGCCAGCTGCTCGCCGCGCTCCAGGCTGCCCTCCACGAAGAACAGGTAGATGCGCCCGTCGTCGTCGCGCGCCAGCTCCGGCACCGCGGCGGAGCTGCGCAGGTGCACCGCCTGCTGCAGGGAGAAGCTGCGGGCGTCGGGGGTGGAGAGCAGCCACAGATCTTCGTGCTGCGGCCCCGCGTTGTCTTTGCGCTCACCCAGCATGCGCTCGTACTGGGCGAGCTGGCAGGCGTCGGCCTGCCCGTCGATGATGCGCTCCAGCGCCAGCATTGGATCGACGACGCGGCCGTCGCAGTCGCTGGTGGGGGCTGCAGGCTCGGGCCGGGAGCAGGCGAGGGTGCAGAGCGCTGCGATGGACACCAGGGAGGAGCGGCGAGAGCTGGGCATGGTCCTGGTTCCTAGCGCTTCGAGCCAGCCCGTGCCTGCTCCCGCGAGTATGTCCACCTGGACGCGACAGGTCGCGAGGTATGTGCACCTGAACGCAGAACAACCAGCTTTTCCAGGGCGATCGCCCGGACGCGCTGACGGTACCAGGCCGATTATCGAGGGATCGGCGGTCTGGGCCAGGCCCTGGTTTTGCGTTCACCCAGACATACTCGCGTGAGTCTTGCGTTCGACCGGGCATACCTGCGTCAGGAAGGACCTCTCTCGCCTAGCCCAGGTAGATCAGCACCCCGTCGCACTCGTCGGGCAGCGCGTTCAGCCAGCAGCTGTCCTCGGTCTCCAGCAGGTCCATGCATTCGTCGTAGCTGTCGCCGATGCCCAGGGTGCGGTCGCAGTTCATGATCTCCTCGAACTCGTCCAGGCAGTACTCGTAGCTTGTGAAGGGGATGCAGTTCTCGGACACGGCCAGGCAGAGGGTGTCCACCAGGTCCTCGCACTTCTGCTGGGCCTCCGGGTCGGCCAGCTCGCACAGGTCGGGGTCGGAGCAGGTGTCCTCGGGGCAGGCGGTGCCCGTGAAGGCCAGGCCGACAAGGAGCAGAATGCGCGCTTCCGGATGTCCCATGGTTGGAGTATACACGCCGCATAGGAGCCTGTAGGGCGTACCGAATCTACTGCGGCCCACGATCCACACCTCTTGACGCGCCCTTCGCGGCGCCGCTGACATCAACATGTTGAAAACATGCCTTCTCCCAGCAGCACCACGCAGGGCGCCCCCTGAGGCCTGTCTCGCGGCCCTCGCTACGATTCGGCACCGACGGCACGGATCCGTGCGTTCGCCCGGCCCGCGCCACCTACGCCCTACAGGCTCCTAGGGGCCCTCGGGAAAGAGGCGGCAGACCTGCCGCCGGTTCATGTCGTAGCGAGAGCCTCCAGGGCCGTAGCGAGACGGGTTCTGCGCAGTAGCGACCGGCGGAGGCGTGTTTTCAACACTCTGACAGTCGGGCGCTGCAAGCAGGACGCGTCGCAGTAGGCGCTGGTGGGTCGTAGTAGACATGAGCTTTCCCGAGGGCTCCTAGTCGCAGAACGGCCCGCTGTACTGGAAGCCGTTGTTGGACTCGGAGCACTCGGCCACGGCCCCGGTGCCCGTGCCGTCGTCGTCGGCCTGCAGCCACAGGGCCTCGGCGCCGTCGAGGGCGCTGGCCTCCAGCTCGATCCAGGTGGCCTCGCTGGACCAGCCGCTCACCACGGTGGCGGGCACGGCCAGGGTGGTGATCAGCTCGCGGGTGTCATCCACCGTGGCGTACAGGGCCAGCTCGATGTCCTGCTCGGTGTCCAGCAGCCCGGTGTTGCGCAGGCGGATGGCCACCCAGACAGAGTCGATGTCGCAGTCGTCCAGGCAGACATCGCTGAT
The DNA here is from genome assembly GCA_964512185.1 of uncultured Enterobacterales bacterium. Classification (GTDB taxonomy): domain Bacteria; phylum Myxococcota_A; class UBA796; order UBA796; family JAFGLY01; genus CAZEJJ01. The sequence goes on from CAZEJJ010000095.1 coordinate 9,786, forward strand.
CTCGGCCTCGTAGTCGTCTTCCAGCGCGGAGCCGTCGGTGGCGATGGCGGAGTGCCAGGTGTTGTGGCTGGTGAAGCCGGGCACGGCCGTGACCGGGATGGACGCGTCGTCGTTGACGTTGCCGATGTCGTAGGCGTGCTGGTTCCAGATCTTCCGTGCCGGCACCCAGCTGTCGTCGGCGTCGCCGAAGACGGACATGGCGTGGCTGTAGCCGTTGTGGCACACCAGGATCTCGGCGTGGTCGTCGGCGTCCACGTCGGCGATGACCGGGTAGTCCATCATGGTGTTGGAGCTGTGCTCGGTGGAGTAGAACTTGATGGCCCCGGTGGCGCCGTCGTAGGCCACCATCTCCACCTCGTCGATGTAGACCACCTCGGGCTGGCCGTCGCCCTCGAAGTCGAAGATCGAGGCACCCGTGGCGCCGCTCATGTCGGTGACCGGCGCGGTCCACTGGGTGTTGCCCTCGTGGTCCAGGCAGATGAGCTGGTTGCCGCCAGCGGTGACGATCTCGGGGTAGCCGTCCAGGTCGAGATCGCCGATGGCCGGGGTGGACAGGATGTTGGCGGAGGGGATGGTGACGGGCCCCCACAGGATGCTGCCGTCGGTGTCCTGGGCGCGCACAGTGTTGTAGCTGATGGCGACGATCTCGCCCTCGGGGTCGTCGTCCAGGTTGGCGATGCCGATCATGGCGTCGTCCTGGCTGTCGTCGGAGCGGATGGCGTTGCCGTCGGCGTCGTAGGCGGCGTTGCCGACGATGACCTCTTCGACCCCGTCCAGATCCAGGTCTACCACGGCGGGCACCGAGGCCTCGGAGATGGTGAATGACCCCAGGGAGGTGATGCCGTAGGAGCCGCGGCCGTAGTCGCCCACGCCGCGGGTGTTGCCCTCGGCGTCCAGGATCACGCGGCCCACGATGATCTCGGGGTCGCCGTCGTGCTCCATGTCGCTGATGACGGGAGCCGTCGCCCAGTCGAAGTCCAGCCCGATGAAGTGCTCGGACTCCCACAGCTCCACGCCGGAGTTGTCGTACATGGCGGCGGTGTAGTCGCCGTCGGCGAACAGAGCCGAGGCGTACTCGCGCACCACCACCACTTCGGGCAGGCCGTCGCCGTCCACGTCGCCAACGGCGGGCGGAGAGCCGTAGGCCAGATCGGCGCTGGAGTCCTGCCAGAGCACCCCCGAGCCGTCGCCCTTGTAGACCCTGAGGGCGCCTGCGCTGTTGAACAGGTCGGTGAGGTTCAGCAGCACCTCGGGCAGGCCGTCGCCGTTCAAGTCGGCCACCACCGGCAACGACAGGCAGCCCTCGCCTCCGCCCGCTGTCCACTCCACCACCGGGGTGAAGCCACCCTTGGGCTCCACCGTGCAGTGGTCGTTGACGCCCACCTCTGCGCCGGGCAGCTCGCTCTGCTCGCAGGCGGGGGGCTCGTCGCTGTCGTCGGGGTCCTCGGTGTCGGGCCACTCTCCGGTGTCGTCGGGGTCCTTGTTGTCCCCGTCGTCGGGCCGGTTGAGGTCGTAGTCGCTGCAGGCGGCGAGCAGGGCGGCGAGCAGGGCGGCGAGGAGCAGACAGCGGCGCATGGATCCTCCTTTGGGGGGATCAGGCTATTCCGGCCCTGCCTGCTGCGCGATCCAGCCGCGCAGCTGCTCGTGGCGCTGCCCGGCCCACTCCACCAGGCAGTCAACCTCGTGGTCGAAGTAGCTGGGGGACCGCCCGATGCGGGGGGATCAGGGCAGCAACCTGAGGGCGTGGGCCACCTCGTGGGCCAGCTGCTCGTGGCCTTCGGGCCGCAGGTGCAGGGGGTCGCGCTCGAAGAACAGCGGGTCGTCGACCCTGGGCTCCAGCAGGGGGATCTCGCCAGCCAGGCTGTACAGCACGTCGAGGTGGGCGCGCGGCGGGTCCTGCATGGGGAAGGCCAGCAAGACGGGGATCGCCCCGGCCCGCTCCACCTGCTGCGCCATGGCCAGCAGGTTCTCCCGGTAGTTCTCAGGCGGGACGCGCGGCTCGCTGGGGGCGCTCAGACCCAGGTCCGGCTGCGGCTGGCGGCGCTGCAGGGCGCGCATGGCTCGCAGGACCTGGGAGGGGGGGCTGGGGCGGTGCAGGTGGTCGGGCTGGGTGGTGCGTTCCGCGTCCCGCACGAGCCAGGCCAGGATCACGATGGAGGGCTCGACCTCGAGGGCCTGCGCCAGGGTGGCGCGCCCCTGCCAGGTGGAGTGGCCGGGCACCCCGCCGTTGAGCACCGGCTTGCCCGTGAGCGCCTGCAGCACGGCGGGCCAGGCTTGCTCTTCTTCCACCCCCCAGCCGAAGGTGGTGGAGCAGCCCAGGGCCGCGATGCCGCCCGGCTGGGGCAGCGGACCCCGGTAGCCCAGGCTGTTGGTGCGCACCGAGAACCGGGCGCCCGTCTGTGTGTGGTTGAGCTGGCGAGCCTCCAGGTTGGGCTGCAGGGTCCAGACGCTGCCGGGGTCGCCGGCGTAGATGCCCGGGTCGGGGTAGCCCGCCAGCCGCAGGCCCAGCTCCAGCACCCCGAGAACCAGCCCCGCGGTGAGGACCGCGAAGCCCAGGTTGCGCAGCAGGCGTCGGGAGCTGGAGCGGACCATGGGTCCAGCCTAGCACAGCCCGCCCACCCAGGTGTGCCGCCCCCATCGCGCCTCTGGCGTCCTCGGCGTTCGGTGAACCATCTCGCGAGCTCGGTCGATTCCATTACTTGCAGTGGCATTCTCGCTGTGGTGGGTGGCCCGGGCCGGTGATACCCTGCGGCCCCGGAGAGACGACCATGACGCCAAAGAAGCTCAGCCTTGTCTGCCTGCTGGTCCTGTGCGGCTGCTGGCGTGGGTGCGGGCCCGACCCCGACGAGACCGCCGACACAACAGACAGCTTCGAGTCCGACCCCCCTGACGACGAGACCGCTCCGCCCGCGGGCGCCAGCTACGGCATGGCGAGGTACGCGGCGTTGCTGGTGCACGACGGCGCCCGCATCGAGGAGACCTACGGCGACGAGACCACCTGGGGCGACGGCTACTCCGATGCCTACGGCGGCCCCACCGCCGAGATCATCCCGGAGATCCGCGCCAGGCTCGTGCCCGAGGGAGCGCTGGCCAAGCCCGGGTATGCCACGGGCATCACCATCACCGCCCCCGGCAACGTCGACCTGCTGCTGGGCGCCCGCACGCCCTTTGGTCACTTCCCCAGCGGCGAGGGTGCGGGCCTGTACCGGCCGGTGCTGCCCACCATCTTCGAGCTGCTGCGCGCCAGCGATGGCAGCGTGGGCGAAGAGCAGGCGGTGTTCACCGCCAACTCGGTGCACCTGCAGGCCCTCAACTGGAGCCTGTACCCGGGCATGGGCGAGGCCAAGGGCGCGGTCTACAGCTTCCTGTCCGAGGACGGCACGGGAGACGTCGGGTCTACGGCAGCGGGCAGCGACGATCCCGTGATCGACGACGTGGCGGGCTTTCTGCTGGACGGGTCACGCCTGGTGGTGGCCAATCTGCACCAGGTGGATCGCTCGGGCCACTACAACGCCGTCAACCACTGGGAGTTCATCGCCGACGTGGACGTGCCCCTGGTGGAGCTCTGGGAGGACACGGTGGGCCAGGACGCCGAGCTGGCCGACAACACCGTGCTGGTCTATCTGTCCGATCACGGTCGCCACCGGTTCATGGAGGGCGACAGTCCCTGGGCGCACCATGGCGACGGCTGCTCGGGCTGCCGGGAGATCCCCATCCTGCTGCTGGGCCCCGGCATCCAGCCAGGCATCGAGGTCGATGAGCCCTACAACATGGAAGACGTCACGGCCACGGTGGCCTGGCTCATGGGCTTCGAGCTGCCCTACGGTACGGGCATGGTCATGACCGAGCTGCTGGTGGATCCGCCCGAGATCGCCCAGCGTACCGGCCCCGCACGCCTGGCCTCATCCGGCGAATTCGTGGCCTACCAGCAGTGGCGCGACGACCTGGAGAGCCGCTCCGAGATCGTGGTGGACGACACCGTCTTCTCGGACACCGACGCCTTCCACGTGGAGGAGCCGCGCCTGCTGCTGACCGGCGAGGGTACCCGCTACCTCTGCTGGCGGCAGGTGGAGGTGGGCACCAGCGAGGAGTTCTGGAACTGGATCCCGGTGTGCAAGACCAAGCGCGAGTCCGACAGCGACTGGCACGACGTGGACCAGCCGGCCGAGCTGGTGTGGCCCTACTCCTCCCCCGCCCTGGCCGCCGACGCGGGCGGACGGCTCACCATGGCCTGGTCGTCCAATCTCACCGGCAGCAACGAAGCCGAGAAGAGCCTGGTGCTGGATCGCTGGACCGCCTCGCGTGGCTGGGAGGGCTACAAGGAGGATCCCGTCGCGTTGGTCTACTTCCCCACCCGCCCGGCCCTGGCAGTGGGCGAGGTGTCCTACTGGGTGGCCTGGGGCGGCAGCACCGACGAGCAGACGGGGCGCTACGAGCGCAAGGTGGAGGTCTACCGGGTCAGCTGGCCCTCCGACGGCGCGCAGACCTGGAGCCAGTCCTACACCTCGCCCGACACCGACAGCTCGGGCCGCAGCTTCGAGCGCCAGGAAGACCCTGCCCTGTACCTGGCAGACGACGCGCTGTACCTGGCCTACCTGGGCTTCAACAGCGAGGGCAACTACCTGCTCACCGCCAATATCTCCCTGCCCGACGGCGACTGGGGGGTCACCCGCAGCATCGACACCTCGGGCACGGTCTTCGCCCACATCCCGCCGGTGTGGTCCGACGACGGCCACGTCTACTGGGCTCGGCTGGCCAGCGGGGGCACCGCCGAGGTCTGCCGGGCCAGCACCAGCGATCTGCTAAGCTCCGACTGCCTGGATCTCGAAGTTCCCTACATCGAGAGCCTGGCCGCCAGCCCCGACGGCGCCTGGGCCACCCGCAGCAGCGGCGACAAGCAGTGGGAGCTCACGGAGCTCAGCTGGTAGCCTCGCCCAGCACCCGCGCCACGCACCGCACCAGGCTGCGGGTGGCGAAGGGCTTCTGAAGGAAACCCAGCAGGCCCGCCTCGCCGAAGCGATGCACCGCGTCGTGCTCGGCGAAGCCGCTCATGCCCACCACCTTCGCCAGGGGATCCGAGCTCCGCAGGCGGTCGAGGGTCTGCACGCCGTTCAGGTGGGGCATGGTCATGTCCAGCAGGACGAGATCGAAGTCCCGGCCGTGCCGGGCGTAGAGCTCCAGGGCCTGGCGGCCGTCCACGGCGCAGGTGACCCGGTAGCCGGCGCTCTGCAGGATCTCGGCGATGACCTCGCGCACGGTCACCTCGTCGTCCACCACCAGCACGTGGCGGGCTGGCGCAGCGCTGGTCTCCAGGCTGCCGGACAGGGAGCTGCTGTCTGCGGGGCCCTCTGCCGGAAGCAGCAGGGTGAAGCTGCTGCCCCTGCCAGGGATGGACGAGACCCGCAGCGCGCCTCCGTGGTTGCGCGCGAAGCCCAGCACCGCTGCCAGGCCCAGACCGCGGCCCGCGCCCTTGGTGCTGAAGAAAGGATCGAAGATCCGGCCGTGGTTCTCGGCGTCGAGGCCGCGGCCGGAGTCGCTGACCTCCACGAAAGCCAAGCTGCCCGGGGCCGCGTTGCTGAAGGCGCAGGCCTCGAGCGCGGGCGCGTCCAGCTGCTGCAGGCCGGCCCGCAGGCGCACGGTGCCCCCCTCTTCGCCCAGCGCCTCGGCCGCGTTGCTCACCAGGCCCACCAGCACCCGCTGGAGCTGGACGGGGTCCACCCGCACCATGGCCGCGTCGGCGGGCAGATCCAGGCGCAGGCTGTCGCGGCGCCCCACCACGCCCTCCAGCAGGGGCGTGACCTCCCGGAGCAGGCCCGAGAGCTCCACGGGCTGGGAGAAGCGCTGGCCGCGGCTGGCGTAGGTCAGCAGCTCCGAGGCCAGGTCGGCGGCGCGCCTGGCTCCCACCGCGATGCGCTCCACCTGGTGGCGGGCGGGGGCCTCGGGCTCCAGCTGCATCAGGGCCAGCTCAGCGTGTCCCAGGATGGCGGTGAGCAGGTTGTTGAAGTCGTGGGCCACTCCGCCGGCCAGCAGGGCCAGGCTCTCCAGCTTCTCGCTGCGCGGCACCTGTGCTTGGAGCTGGAGCGGGCCGGGGATGCCGGGTTCAGGGGCCACATGGTCGGTGATCTCTGCCGAGATTCGGCCTGCTACCTTGGGATCCGGGCTCAAGACCCTGCACTCCTTGCCGAGGGCCGAGGCATCTATCCCGCGCTCGGCGGCGGCGCTCGCGGGGCTGGTCGCCTCGGATACGCCCCAGGTACTTGATCCCCAGCGGCGATCCGCGTACATGCCACCGCCGATCCCCAGGGGAACGAGGTGAGCCCATGAGCGACGCCACGCAGCTGCCCAAGACCTACGAGCCCGCCAAGGTGGAGCCAGACATCTACCAGCACTGGCTGGAGGCCGGCGCCTTCACGGCCGTGCCCGACGAGCGGCCCGCTGGCCAGCGCTACGTCATCATGATGCCGCTGCCCAATGTCACGGGTGCCCTGCACATGGGCCACGCCATGGACAACGGCATGCAGGATCTGCTCATCCGCTGGCACCGCATGCGCGGCGACAACACCCTGTGGATGCCCGGCACCGATCATGCGGGCATCGCCACCCAGGCCGTCGTGGAGAAGCGCCTGAAGGAGCTGGAAGGCAAGACCCGCCACGACATCGGGCGTGAGGGCCTGGTGGAGCGCATCTGGCAGTGGAAGGACCAGTACCAGGCGCGCATCATCGCCCAGCAGCAGCGCATGGGCTGCTCCTGCGACTGGGAGCGACAGCGCTTCACCATGGACCCGGTCTGCGCCCGGGCTGTGCGCCACGCCTTCTTCAAGCTCTTCGGCGACGGCCTGGTGGTGCGCGGCAAGCGGCTGGTCAACTGGGATCCCTTCCTGCAGACCACCATCAGCGACGACGAGGTCTACCACGAGACCGTGCAGGGCCACTTCTGGTACATGCGCTACCCGGTGATCGATCCCGAACCTGGCGAGCCCCAGCACGTGGTGGTGGCCACCACCCGCCCCGAGACCATGCTGGGCGACACCGCCGTGGCCACGCACCCGGATCCCGAGGGCGAGCTGGACCGGCTCATCGCCGAGGCGGAGCTGGACCTGGGCGAGGCCCGCGCCAAGGAGCAGCCCGCCCTCCAGGAGCAGCTCGCCTACCTGCGCGAGCGCAAGGCCAGCGTGCTGCCCCTGCTGGTCCAGCTGCGCGACATGGCGCGGGACGGGCGCCAGATCCTGCTGCCGCTGATGGATCGGCCCATGCCGCTGATCCTCGACGAGTGGGCCAAGCCCGAGCTGGGCACCGGCTGCGTGAAGATCACCCCTGCCCACGATCCCAACGACCATGACGTGTGGACCCGGCACAGCGATCACATCGACAGCATCAACATCTTGAACCCCAACGGCACCCTGAACGAGGCGGTGGGCGCCTACCAGGGGCTGGACCGCTTCGTGGCCCGCGACAAGGTCATCGCGGATCTGGACGCGCTGGGCTTGCTGGAGCGCGTCGAGGACCGCGAGATCGAGATCGGCCACTCCGACCGCTCCAAGACCCCCATCGAGCCCTACCTCTCGGACCAGTGGTTCATCACCATGGGTGACCTGCCCGGTGGCATCGTCATGGGCGCGGGCACGCCTCGGGAGCACCGCTCCCCCGGGCTGGTGCAGGCCGCCATGGACGCCGTGGCCGATGGCCGCGTCACCATCCATCCCAGCCGCTACACCGCCACCTACCTGAGCTGGCTCTCCGAGAAGCGGGACTGGCCCGTCAGCCGGCAGCTCTGGTGGGGGCATCGCATCCCCGTGTGGAGCCGGGAGGGCGGAGACAAGGAGATCCAGGGGATCTCCGGGGTGTTGAGCGATCCGCGAGCGCTGCTCGCTCGCCGCGACGGTCGCCTCGATGTCTGCCTGCTGGAGGACGACGAAGGGCTCGTGGCCGCCCTCGAGGGCGCTGGCTTCCTGCGCGACCCCGACGTGCTGGACACCTGGTTCAGCTCGGCGCTGTGGCCCTTCTCCACCCTGGGCTGGCCCGACTCTGGCAGCGCGCCCATCGGCGCAGGCCAGCGCAGCCTGGGTGCCGTGGACGGCGGCGACGACTGCCTGGACTACTTCTACCCGGGCTCCTGCCTGGTCACCGGGCGCGACATCATCACCCTGTGGGTGGCGCGCATGGTGCTGGCCGGCCTGTACTGCGTGGGTGACGTCCCCTTCAGCGACGTGTTCATCCACGCCAACATCCTGGACGGCAAGGGCATGATCATGTCCAAGTCCAAGGGCAACGGCATCGATCCGGTGGACATCATCGAGAGCTACGGCACCGACGCCATGCGCTACGTGCTGTGCGACATGCAGACCGGCACCCAGGACATCCGCCTGCCGGTCACCGCGATCTGCCCGCTGTGCGGCCACCACAACGACCTGGGCGAGACCCGCCACGGCTCCAGCATCTTCACCTACGTCTGCGGCGCCGTCTCACGAAAGCGGCGCCGCGAGGGCTCCTGCGGCGCCGAGTTCGACGTGCTGGGCACCATGCCCCATCTGCCCGCGGCGCGGCTCACCAGCCCCCGCTTCGAGGTGGGTCGGGGCTTCTGCACCAAGCTGTGGAACTCGGCCCGCTTCGCCTTCATGAACCTGGACCAGGCCACCGCCAGCGAGGTGATCGCTGCCGACCTGGCCCTGGAGGATCGCTGGCTGCTGGATCGCCTGGACGCGGCGGTGGTCGGCGTGCAGGAGGGGCTCGAGGCCTACAATCCCAGCGCGGCGCTGGGGGCGGCTCGGGAGTTCTTCTGGAGCGAGCTGTGCGACTGGTACCTCGAGCTGATCAAGCCGCGGCTCGCCGCCGGGGGCCGCAGCGCCGCCGTGGCCCGCTCCGTGCTGGCCTTCGGGCTCGACCAGGTGCTGCGCCTGCTGCACCCCTTCGTGCCTTTCATCAGCGAGCACCTCTGGCAGAAGCTCAACGAGAAGGTGCCCGCGCGCGATCTCGGGCGGCTGGCGCTGGCTGAGCGCTCCAGCCTGCTGATCGAGGCGGCCTGGCCCGCCCCGCGGGCAGCGCTGCGGGATGAGCGCTCCGCCATGGTCTTCGCCGAGCTGCAGGCCCTGGTGCGCGGCCTGCGCGAGTTCCGCTCCACCCAGAACATCCCCCTGCGGCAGCCCCTGGTGGTGACCCTGAGGCCGCCCCAGGCAGCCGCGGCCGCGCTGACGGAGCACCGCGCCCTGGTGGCCAACCTGGTGAACCTCAGCGCGCTGCACGTGGACAGCACGGCCACGCGGGTCGCGGGCATGGCCTCCAAGCTGGTGGGCGAGGTGGAGGTGCTGGTGCACGACGCCATCGACGCCGCCGAGGAGCGGGCCCGGCTGGGCAAGGAGCTGGCCCGGGTGGAGAAGGAGCTGGCCATCTGCGAGCGCAAGCTGGGCAACCCCAACTTCGTGCAGCGCGCCCCCGAGCAGGTGGTGCAGCGGCAGCGCGACCGCCTGGCGGGCTACCAGGCCCAACGGGACACCTTCCTGGCCAGCCTCGCAGCGCTCGAAACATAGGTATGCTGCTCGACAGCACAGGCCAGCTCGCGCGAGGCAGCCCTTGAGCAAGCGACGCGCCATCATCATCGGAGCCGGGCCCGCGGGCCTGACGGCAGCCTGGGAGCTGCTGGACCGGAGCGAGCTCGTGCCCCTGGTGCTCGAGGCGTCGGAGCAGGTGGGTGGGCTCTCCCGCACCGTTGAGCATGCCGGCAACCGCATCGACATCGGCGGGCATCGTTTCTTCTCACGCTCCGCGCGCGTGATGGACTGGTGGACCAACATCCTCCCCCTGCAGGGGGCCCCTGCGCGGGATGATCGCCTGCTGGGGCGCGAGGTGCCCCTGGCCAGCCACTGCCGGCAGCGCACTCCGGGAGCCGGCGCGGCGCTCCGGCGACCCGCTCCCGATCCCGAGCTCAGCGATGACGTGATGCTGGTGCGACAGAGGCTGTCGCGCATCTTCTTCGAGGGGGCCTTCTTCGACTACCCCTTGTCGCCGGGTTGGCCCACCATCGCCCGGCTGGGTCCAGGCCGCAGCCTGCGCATGGGGCTCAGCTACGCGCGGGCGCGCCTGCGCCCCAGGCGGCCGGAGCGCAGCCTGGAGGACTTCTTCGTCAACCGCTTCGGGCGGGAGCTGTACCGCCTGTTCTTCGAGGACTACACCGAGAAGGTGTGGGGCTTGCCGCCGCGGGCGCTCCCTCCGGACTGGGGCAGCCAGCGCGTGCGGGGGCTGTCGGCGGGCCGGGCGCTGGCGGACGGCCTGCTCCGGAGCCTGCCCGGCGGGCTGGGGATGGACCGCTCCGCCAGGGAGACCTCCCTCATCGGTGAATTCCTCTACCCCAAGCTCGGGCCGGGCCAGCTCTGGGAGGAGGTGGCGCGCCAGGTCCAGCAGGCGGGGGGTCAGCTCCGGTTGAACTGTCGGGTCACCGGCTTCGAGCTGGCGGAAGACCGGGTGGTGGCGGTACGGGTGGAGGATCCCCGCACGGGCTCCAGCGAGCGCCTGGAGGCGGACCTGGTGCTGTCCTCCATGCCCCTGAAGAGCGCCGTGGCGGGGTTGGGCGCCGCGGTGCCGGTGGAGGTGCGGGACGCAGCCGCCGGGCTCGCCTATCGCGACTTCATCACCGTGGGCGTGCTGGCCAGGCGGCTGCTGCTGCGCGACCGCAGCGATCGGCCCAGCCTGAACGGCCTGGTGCCCGACAACTGGATCTACATCCAGGATCGGAGCGTCAGGCTCGGGCGGCTGCAGATCTTCAACAACTGGAGCCCCTACCTGGTGCGCGATCCCGCCCTGGTCTGGCTGGGCCTGGAGTATTTCTGTGCCCGCGGCGACAGCCTGTGGGAGCGCTCAGACCAGCAGCTGATGGCGCTGGGTGCCGCGGAGCTGGAGCGGCTCGCGGTGGCGGATCCGCGGGACCTGCTGGACCAGGTGGTGATCCGGATGCCCGGGAGCTACCCGGCCTACCACGGCAGCTATGCGCGGCTGCCCCTGGTGCGTCGCTACCTGGACGGGATCGCGAACCTCGTGATGCTGGGGCGGAACGGACAGCACCGCTACAACAACATGGACCACTCCATGTTGACCGCCATGGTGACCGTGGACGGCCTGTGCGCCGGGCGCCTGGACCGCGATGGGATCTGGGGGGTCAACGCCGAGGGGAGCTACGCCGAGGAGCGCGGCTCGCGGTGAGGCGTCCTGGCACGCCAGCCCAGGAGCAGATTGGGCAGGCCTGGGGGGCGTGGCGCAGCGCGGGGCAGTGTGCGCGGCCGAAGTAGATGATCTGCAGGTGCAGGTCGTACCAGCTCTCCGGGGGGAAGAGGGCCTTGAGATCCCGCTCAGTCTGCTTGACGTCGCGGCCCTCCGACAGCCCCCAGCGCCAGGCCAGGCGGTGGATGTGGGTGTCCACCGGGAAGGCGGGCTGGCCGAAGGCCGCAGCCATCACCACCGAGGCGGTCTTGTGGCCCACCCCCGGCAGGGCTTCCAGGGAGGCGAAGTCCGCGGGCACCTCCCCCCGGTGTTCGCGCTCCAGCTGGCTGGCCATCGAGCTCAGGTTGCGGGCCTTGGTGTTCGCCAGCCCCACCACGCGGATCAGCTCGCGGAGCTCGTCCAGGGGTAGGCCGGCCATGGCGGCGGGTGAGGGTGCCCTGGCGAACAGAGCGGGGGTGATCTCGTTGACCTTCTTGTCGGTGGACTGGGCTGAGAGCACCGTGGCCACCAGCAACGTGAAGGGGTCGCGGTGCTGCAGGGTGACCGCAGGCCTCGGGAAGAGATCCTCCAGGATCGCCTGGATGCGAGGGGCCTTCTGCTCTGGGGTCATGCTCACTCCCGGCGCGAGCGCACAACCTGCACCTGGCCGGTGGGCCCGTCAACCCCAGACGCGCCACCGGCGCGTCGACCCGCTCTCACGGGGCGCCGCGCCGGCGATTCGGTCGATGTGGCCTAGAGGGCCGCGTAGTCCACCTGGAACTCGTACCAGGCTGCTCCGGCGCGGGCGCGGTCGTCGATCTCGATCACCATGCGGTAGTCGTTGCTGACGTCCGGGTACTGCAGGATGGTGATACCGCCGCGGCCTTCGTACTCGGTCAGGGTGACGTCCACGGCCGCTTCGGGGACCATCACGGCTCCCTCTTCGGAGACGGTGAAGGCGTCCGAGGCGCAGCTGCAGTCGATGTTCTCGCCAGCGTCAGGCCAGCTGGGCCACCAGGCTGCTCCGTTGATCACCGTGGCGCGGCCTTCGCCGTTGCCCTCTTCCGCGTCCAGGCCCCAGGTGCCCGGGGCGGAGCCCTCCAGGTGCTGGAAGAAGGCCTGGTTGGGATCGATGGTCAGGTTGCTGCGGCCGTCCACCTGGACGCGCACCCGCATCCCGGTGCCCCACGCGGGGGGTGGGGTGAAGTCGAAGTCACCGGAGAGCACGCCTTCACCGGCGACGGTCTCGGTCCAGCTGCCGGACATGTGGCCGATGCCGCGCTGTTCGTTCAGGATCCAGGTGGCGCGGTAGGGGCCGGTGTCGGCCATGCCGTCGCCCTCGCGGAAGGAGCCGAAGACCCTGCCGACCACCGTGCCGTCAGGGGCGATGGTGGCGCCCATGAAGATGCCGCGATCCCCTTCGGGGGTGGGCATCCAGCGCCCTTCGAAGTCGGTCTCGTTGGCGCCGCCGAGTCCCACGAGCGTGCCGTCCATGACGCTGGAACCGCCGGTGGGATCCTCGGCGCTCAGCGCGAAGGTGGCGTCGAAGTAGCCGGTGCTACCCTCGCCCTCGGTGGGGGCGAGCTCACCCACCTGCTCCACCAGCTGCAGGGCCCGGTCGTAGTCACCGGCGTTCATCGCTTCCATGACGGAGCGATCCAGCTGGTCCAGGTCTGCGGTGGCGGAGGTGGCGCAGCCGACGAGAGTGGCGGCGAAGATGGTCAGGGTAGAGGCGCGGAAGGTCATGCTTTCTCCTTTTCGGTAGCCCGGCTGTCTCTGAAGACCCGTGGCTTTGCGTCCCAGCCTCGCGGCTGGTTTGCCCTTGTCGGGGAGAGCACCATGCTCGCACCCGGGACTTGCTCATCGTCGTGATCGCGGTTCGATATCAGGACGGAGATGTCAAGAAATGTCTTGCGCACGAAAATGCCTATAGAAAGTCCAGTCAGGACGACTCTGTGGAGGGCCTGCCGGTTCCCGTGCTATGGGACCGGTCCACGGGAGGAGCCCCCATGCAGCTGTTGATCTTCGCGGCCGTGGCCTTGATCGGGTGTCGGGGCTGTGACCCTGCCTCCGAGAGCGACCCCGACTCCCAGCCCGACAGCGTGGCGGACAGCAGCGACAGCTTCCCGGTGGACCCGGAGCTGTTCGGCGAGCTGGAGCTGGAGGCTTCCGAGGTGGTGCCCACCGTGATCCGGGCCCGCTGGCTGACCACCGAGGTCAGCGAGAGCTTCGTGGCGTTCGGCCTCGATGGGCAGGCGGCCGTGCAGGTGGCCGGCAGCAGCCCCGATGGCCTGCACCACGAGGCGCAGCTGCTGGGGCTCAAGGCCAGCCGTGAGTACACGGTGCGGGCGGGGGTCGCAGGCGACAGCGGCACGGCCTGGGGACCGGCCACCGAGCTCACCACGGGCGGCGTGCCCGCCGAGCTGCCCTCTCTCTCCGTGGAGACCGACGATCTGCCGGCGGCCTTCGAGGGCTTCGTGCTCACCGTCATCCGCGGCAACCCCAGCTTCGTGGTCATCTACGACACCGAAGGCGACTACGTCTGGTGGCACCAGGACACCGGCACGGGCCAGCTGGGCACGGCGTTTCTCACCCCGGAGCGCGACGGCATCGTCTGGGGCTCGTTCAAGTCGGAGCCCGACAGCCTCGAGTCCAGCTTCGAGTCCGTCGCCCTGGACGGCAGCGACCACGAGAGCATCTCGGTGCCCGGGGCCCACTACGTCTCGGTGCTCAATCCTGACGGGACGCTGGTCTATGTCATCTACCAGGCCGAGGAACGCGAAGGAGAGACCCTCTACGGCGACCTGCTGGTGGAGCGCGCTCCCGATGGAACCGTCACCGAGCTCTGGACGGTCTGGGACCACTTCGAGTGGGACCAGCAGGTGGCCTCGGCCGACGGGAACCACGACACCTGGCCCCACACCAACTACCTGCTCTACGACGAGGTCACCGACGACTACATCGTCTCCCTGCGCAACCTGAGCACCGTGGTGCGGGTCGATGGCGCCAGCGGCGAGCAGCGCTGGGCCTTTGGCGAGCTCTACGGCGACTTCACCCTGGAGGGTGCTGGCAGCTTCCCCACCTACCAGCACGGCCAGGTGCTGCTGGACGGCGGCTTGCTCATGCACGACAACGGCGACTCCAGCACCTCCGAGTCCCGCGCGGTGGAGTATGCGCTCGACGAGCAGGCCCTCACCGCCAGCGAGGTGTGGGAGTACAGCGCCGATCCCGTGCGCTTCAGCTCGGTGCTCGGCGATGTCGATCGCTTGCCCAACGGCAACACGGCGGTCACCTGGGCCGTGTCCGGACAGGTGGACATCGTCTCACCCGAGGGGGAGCTGCTCTGGCAGCTCAGCTCCGATCTGGGCACGGTCTTCGGGTACGGCGAGTGGCTGACCAGCCTGTACGGCGAGTGAAAGCGCTGCGACCAGGGCCATCCGGAGTTAGGCGCTAATCCGAGGATGTTCCCCAGGAGTGCAGCGTGAGCCACGGCGAGTCCCCTGAGAAGGAGCGAGATCGGCTCGTCGAGCAGCTGGGGCTGTTGGAGCGCGAGCAGGCCCTGTTGGCCCGCAGCATCTCCCACGACCTGCGCCAGCCTCTGCACGTCATCTCCGGCTACGTGGAGCTCCTGTCCTACAAGTACGGCTCCGTGCTGGATCCCAGGGGCCAGCAGCTGGTGGAGCGCGCCATGTCGGGTGTGCAGCGCATGAACGGCATGATCGACGCCCTGGTGGGCCTGATGCGCCTCGACCAGCGCGCTGCCATGAGCGAAGCGGTGGACCTCGAACAGGTCTGGGCTGCGGCGGTGGCGGGCGAGCAGGAGCTCATCGACCAGACCGGTGCGGTGGTTACCAGCGACCCGTTGCCCTCGGTCTCAGGGCAGCCGGCGGCGCTGCAGCTGCTCTTCACTCAGCTGCTGCGCAACGCCTTGACCTTCCGCGGCGATCAGCCGCCCCGGATCCACCTCTCGGGGCGCGCCCAGAGCTCCGGCTGGCGGTTCGAGCTGCGCGACAACGGCCGCGGCATCGATCCCAGGCTGCACAGCAGCATCTTCGAGCCTTTCCAGCGGGGTCAGCACACCCTGGACGGCTATGGCATGGGGCTGGCCATCTCCAGCCGCGTGGTGGCGCTGCACGGGGGACAGCTGGGGGTCGACTCCTCCCTCGGCAGCGGCGCCGTCTTCTGGTTCACGCTTGATCCGGAGAGGTTCCCGGTCCGGGTCTGATCCCCACCGCCATGTCACCCCTCGCGCCCACCCGCCCCCGCCTGGACTATGGACTGGGCGGTGCGCTCGGCGGTCCCTGCCTCGTCTTCGTCAACGGCCTGGGCGGCCTCAAAGAGTCCTGGTACGCGCAGGTGGTGGCCTTCAAGGATGCCCACCGCGTGCTGACCTACAACCAGCGGGGCATCGGCGGCTCCCAGGTGCTGGACCAGGACGCCAGCATGCGCGACTTCGCCCGCGACCTGGTGGGCCTGCTCAACCACCTGGGCATCTTCCGCGCGGTCTTCGTGGGGGTCTCCTTCGGAGGCCGGGTCGTGCAGGAGCTGGCGCTGGGCTGGCCCGGCCGCGCGCTGGGCGTGGTGCTGGTGTCCACCTCGGGGGGCGGGCCCGGCCACCTCGACGGCGATCCTCGCGCCGGGGCGCTGCTGCGTCGGGCGGCCAGCTTGTCCGCCGAGGAGTGGTACGAGGGCCTGATCCCACACCTGTTCGGGGCCGCGTTCAGGGAGCGTCATCGCGACCGCCTGTGGCGGCTGGCCCGCTGGTGGGCCGCCCACCCCCAGTCGCCGGTGGGCCTGGCGCGCCAGTGGCAGGCCTGGGAGGGCTGCGACCTGTGGGAGCGGCTGCCCGAGCTGCGGGCTCCCACCCTGGTGCTGCACGGCACGGCCGACAGCATGAGCCCGCCAGACAACGGTCGGTCGCTCGGTGAACGGATCCCGGGGGCTCGGCTCGAGCTGCTGGAGGGCCTGGGCCATTCCCCCCATGCCGAGGATCCACGGGTCTTCAACGAGCTTCTGGCAGGGTTCCTGCTGGAGCAGGGCCTGTCCGGCCGAGGCGGGGGTTGAACCCCCACTATTCACCATCTCGCTACTGCGACCGCCGAGTTGCGGCGTTCGCGGCCCGCGCTTGGCCTCCATCCTCGGCGTGTCGTGACACGCCTTCGGTCAGTCGGCGCTGCGCGCGAACCCCGATCACTCGCACCTCGTCGGTCTCGCTACGCGATCTGATGAATAGTGGGGGTTGAACAGACGAATTCCGTGGACAGTGCGGGTTCTGGAGCTACAATGCCGCGCTCCGGAGGCTCGATGAGGGTGTTGGTCCTGCTGCTGCTCTGCTGCACCCCGGGCGTGGTCCAGCGCCACTCACCCGGCGAGCGGCCGGAGACCTCGCCCCGAGACTCGGATCCGCCTGACCAGGATTCCGCGCCTGCCGGGGACAGCCAGCCTCAGGACACAGGTCGGGAGGGGCCCTGCCCGCCTGGCATGGCTCCGCTGGGTCAGGCCTGCATGGACCTGTACGAGGCCCCCAACGAGCCGGGGGCCCTCCCGCTGGTCATGTACAGCTTCGACGAGGCCGCGGGCTGGTGCCAGGCGCGCAGCAAGCGGCTGTGCACCGACCAGGAGTGGGAGCTGGCCTGCGCCGGTCAGGGCGGGCTGGCCTATCCCTACGGCGACGTGCATCAGCCCGGGGTGTGCAACGACGAGGAGGTCTGGCGGGTGTATGACCAGTCCTTGCTCAACCACTGGCCGGCCAGCGCATCCTCCCCGGAGATCGGCAGCCTGGAGGCGCTGTGGGCTGCCGCGGGAGCCAGCGGCAGCGGTGGCCTCGCCGCCGATCATGTCCTCTCGCTGTACCAGGGGGAGGGAGGCGGCGACAACCCGGGCTGCGTTGGATCCCATGGAGTCTTCGACCTGGTGGGCAATGTCGAAGAGTGGACCCGCCGAGCTGATGGCGGCACCACCAGCTTTCACGGGAGCCTCAAGGGCCGTTACTGGGCCGAGAGCCGCAGCTGCCAGTCCGGGGTCACCAGCCACGGCGACAGCTTCCGCTTCTACGAGATCGGCTTCCGTTGCTGTGGCGATCTCGCGGATTGATCCCCTGGGGCGTCGACGCTGCGTGTAGCCTGGAGTCTGTGGCCCGAATACTCCCGTCAGCGAGGTGTGCATGAATCCCGACGACCTGGACTGGAAGGAGATCATCACGCGGACCATCCTGCAGCAGACGGGGGGCTCCGTCACCAGGGACCAGCTGGACCAGGTGGTGAGCGAGCTGCGGGCCGCGCGGGACGACCCCGACGACCGGGGCCTGTCCGCGGTGCTCAACGCCATGGGCGTGGGCCAGCTGGACACGCCAGAGACCCGGCAGTTCCTGTCGGAGACCCTCGAGCGAGCGGTGTTGCACCTGGAGCAGGCCTTCCCCGAGGACATCCAGCCGGGGCCGCCCGCCGATCCCGGCAAGCAGGATCTACTGCTGAGCGCCCGCACGCTGCTGGGGGCCTTCCTGGTGCCCGGCGCCGACCTGCAGCGGCTGGGAGCGGGCCTCCGGCCCCGGCCAGGCGACTACGCGCTCGCCTTCGAACAGGCCTACGCCGCCGTCGCCCAGCAGGCCTACGAGCTGATCTGGGAGCGACCGGACGTGTTCCCCGCGCCCAAGCCTGGGCAGAGCGGGCTGCTGCTCTCGCTGGCCACCGCGGAGCAGATCAAGACCGAGGGCGCTCCCCGCGCCTTCCCGGGCGGCTTCGGTCGCATCGCGCACACCCTGCGCGACGGCACCACCTGGGGCTGCTGGAAGTTCGTCCGTCCCCGTCAGCGCACCGGCATGGCCTTCCACGGGCTGGCCTGGCTCGACGATCACTGGGCCTGGTTCCCCAAGCCCTGGCGCGTGCTCGGCAACATCGACGCCTGAGGACCATGCCCTTCACCCGCTCCTTTGTGCCCATGCGCTGGGGATTTGTGTTCCTGCACTGCCCGCTGCGATTGAGCGAGGAGCAGAAGCTGGACCTGGTGCGCCTGGCGGTCAGCTCCTACTTCGATGACACAGCCCAGGTGGCCTTCGACTGGCCTGCTTGTCGCGGTGAGCTGCGCATGGAGTCGGATGCGGTCTCCCTGGGGGCCTTCGCCGGGCAGCGCTTCAGCGCCGATCTGCACCTGCCTTCGGGCTCCGGTCAGGTCCAGTTCCTGGTCACCGAGGCCCAGCTCCAGGCGGCGGGCGGCCAGGTGGCCGAGGCCTGAGGCTCGGGATGTCCCCCGTTCCCTGTCCGGCTTGCCAGCGGCCCAACGCGCCCCATCGTGTCGCCTGCCTGTACTGCGGGCATGCCATGCCCGAGCCGTCGGAGTTGCCTCCTACCCCTGAGGGGCAGAGCGAGGAGCCCAAGGAGCTGAACCGAGCCTTCCAGAGGGCCATGGCCCAGGGCGATACCAGGGAGCTGCGCGACCTGCTGGGCGCTAAGCGAGAGCGCCCGCCCGCGACGAGGCCCCTGGAGCGGGCCCCCAGGTCCGCGGCCTCCCAAGCCCTGGTGGCCAAGCCCCAGCCCGCCGCCGCTTCGAGCCCAGCTGATCCCGGCGCACTGCACGCCCGGCTGGTGGACCAGGTGCAGCAGGCCGCTGGCTGGCGTGAAGATCCCCAGGCGGCGCTGGAGTACCTGGGCCGCGCTGGCGACAGCCTGCAGGCCCTGGTGGAGGCGCTGCGGGAGCACGAGCCCCCCCCCGCCCTGGTGCTGCCTCCGTTCCGCCAGACCTGGGCGGTGTTCGTGGCCAGCCCAGGCGACGTGGAGCTGGCCGCGGACGTGGCCACCGCCCTGGAGACGGATCTCGCCACCGCCCGGCAGGTGGCGCTGCTTCCCCAGCCGCGCGCTGCGCTGCGTTCGGATGATCGCGCCGACCTGGAGCGCCGGGCGGAGCAGTACCGCCTGCTGCTGGACCTGCCGGCCTGTGTCTTCGACCAGGACATCCTGCGAGAGCAGCCCGCCGCGGTGCTGGCGCTGGCCCTGTGTCTTGGCGGCCCCTGGGTCACCGCCCAGACCTGGCACTGGACTCCCACGGCCGAGCAGCTCGCCGCCTTCTGCCGCCGCGAGGATCCGGAGCCGGAGCTGCGCCTGGTGGTGGCGGGCGAGGTGGTGATCCGTCGCTTCCGGCGGCTGCGGAGCCGACGCAGGAGAGAAGAGGGCAGGCTCGAGGCTCGCGGCGAGCGTCGGGTGGGCGTGCTGGACCTGCACCACGACCAGGGAGTGGTGCGCGCGGTGCAGGGGGTCACCGACCTGGGCGCGTGGCCGGGGCTGGCCAGCGGCTCGGCGCCGCTGGCCTTCCGCGGGCTGCAGGAGCAGCTGGCCGAGCAGCATGCCAGGATCCAGCACGTTCCGCGAGGCGTCTACCGGCCCACACGCGAGCCCGAGGAGCTGGAGGACGGCCTGCTGGAGGCCACCGGCTGGCCGTCGTGGGAGGAGCACAGCCGCGCCTGCCGCTGCCTGTACATGTCGCGTCGCGGGCGCCGGGGCTGACCGCGCTCGCTGACCCCACCCGCCCTCGACATGGGTGAAGCGGGACCTGGGGCACTCTACGCGCCCCAGCTCGCTGCTCACCCGGGTGAAGCGGGACCTGGGGCACCCTACACGCCCCAGCTCGCTGTTCACCAAGGTGAAGCGGGACCTGGGGCACTCTACGCGCCCCAGCTCGCTGCTCACCAAGGTGAAGCGGGACCTGGGGCACTCTACGCGCCCCAGCTCGCTGCTCACCCGGGTGAAGCGGGACCTGGGGCACTCTACGCGCCCCAGCTCGCTGTTCACCCGGGTG
>CAZEJJ010000096.1:0-2602 GCA_964512185.1 uncultured Enterobacterales bacterium
CTGGAACCCCTACGTTACGGGGACCGGCCACCCTTGTGGCGAAACCCGAGACTAGATGAACAGCTGGATGTCGCTGTTGGCGGCGTAGTCCAGGAACGCGGCGGCGCCTGCCACTTCGGCCTCGGGGATGAACTCGTCCAAAGTGAAGCCGAAGACGTCCATGGTCATCTGGCAGCCCATCAGCTTCACGTCGCAGTCGATGCACAGCTCCCGCAGAGCTTCGACGGTCATGACGTTGTTGTTGGCGAAGGTCTTCTTCATCAGCCCGGTGGCGATGTCGTTGAAGAACGGGACGCCGGCCATGATGAAGTTGGGGATGGGCCACTCTATATTCTGGAAGCCCTCGGGACCGAAGGGCATCCTCATGGGCATGGCCGGGTTGGTGTGGGGCGCCACCTTCAGCGGCAGCTCCTTCTTGAGCAGCAGCAGGCCGTAGAAAGTGCAGAAGATGGTGCAGTCCATGCCCATCGACGCCGCGGTGCTAGCCAGGATGAAGGGTGGATAGGCCCAGTCCAGGGTGCCCTTGGAGGCGATGATGGCCAGGCTCTTGGGGCGGTCTTCGTTGTCGCACATGAGAGTCTCCGGGTCGAGGCCGTGGCCTCGGGGTGGCGGGTCAAGGGGAGGAGGGGAGCAGCGCGTTGGCCACGAGCTGGGTGACGTTGCTGACGGTGATCCCGAGGTCTTGCTGTTCGCCGACCTCCTTGATCTGGTGCAGGCAGTTGTCGCAGGAGGTGACCACGACCTCGGCGCCGGTGGCCCGCACCTGCTCACCCTTGGTGTGGCCGGCCTGGATCCGGAACTCCTCCCAGTCCAGGTTGGCCACCATTCCGCCGCCGCCGCCGCAGCAGTAGTTCTGTTCGCGGCCTGGGGTCATCTCCCGATAGTCGGCGCAGGCGGCCTGCAGCACGCGGCGCGGCTCGTCGAAGATGCCGCCCTTGCGGCCCATGTTGCAGGGATCGTGGTAGGTGACCGGCGCGCTGTTCCTGGACGGGTGCAGGGTGAGGGAACCGTCGCGGATCCAACCGTCGATGCGCTCCACCAGGCTGGTGACCTTGAAGGGCAGCGGGCCTCCGAACCACTTGGGAGCCTCCCACTTGAGCACGCCGTAGGCGTGGCCGCACTCGGTGACCACCAGCTCCTTCGCGCCCACCTTCTCGACGTCGTCGATGAGCCGGCTGACGATCTTCTTGGCGCGCGGAACGTCGCCCAGGAAGAGCCCGTAGTTGGCCGCGTCGTACAGGCTCATGCTCCACGAGGCGCCCACGGTCTCGAAGACCGCCGCGGGCGGCACGATGGTGTGGGAGCCCGACAGGGGCACGTAGAGCAGCTCGGCGGGCTCGAGGATCGGGATGCGGGCGTCGGGCTTGCCGCACAGGGCCTGGACCTCGGGCTCGAGGTCGGCCATCTGCTCCCGGAGGAACCCCTCCATGTCCCCGAACATCTCCTGGCGGGCCAGCGCTGAGTCGGCGAGCTGGCCGAGGATCTCGGGGGACATACCCAGGGAGGTCAGGGTGCCCCGCACCGCTCCGATGATCTGCGGGGTCTCCACCGCCATGGGGCAGTTCACCACGCAGCGCTCGCACAGGGTGCAGTTGCGGTAGGCCAGCTCCACCCAGGACACCAGCTCCTCTTCGGTCAGGTCCCTGGCCCCCGTCCAGCCGGGGAGGATCCTGGACAGCCAGTCGTGGCGGCGACGCAGCACCGCGCGCACGCGCTCGGTCTTGGCGACGGGGGTGTGGCTGGGGTCCTTGGTGGCCCGGTAGACGTGGCAGGACTCGATACACCAGCCGCAGCGGGTGCAGAGGTTGGTGGCGCTGGTGCCTACCAGGCGGTTGAAGCGCTTCTCGAGCTGTTCGACGGCGCGTTGGGTACTCATCGTGCACCTCCGCTGCGTGGGAGCACGCCCCGGGTGCCGTAGCGGGAGCCGGTCAGGAAGCGCGCGAAGAAGAAGTAGATGTAATGGGAGATCTTGCTGAAGGGGACGTAGAACAGGAACAATGCAGTGATCAGGAAGTAGGTGCTGCGCCACATCGCGGTGTCGAGCAGCAGGGCGCCGATGGCCGTGCCGAAGAACAGCTGCAGGGTGATCAGCGAGAAGTAGTCGTCGGGCGTGCTCACCAGGCGCAGCTCAGGGCTCGCCCAGCGCCGGTAGAGCTTGATGAAGCCGATGGGCAGCGCCGGAGCGATGAGCAGGGCGAAGACCAGGCGCACCGGGTCGGTCATCAGGCTCGGGGCGAAGGGGAAGGTGAAGGTGTTCACGATCGCGACGAGGGCGGCGATGTGGTACAGCGCGAACTCGAGCCAGCGGCCCATGTGGGTCCGCGAGCTCTCCATGGCCCAGGGCATGAAGATGGTGGCGTAGGACAGCAGCACGCCGCTGGCTGCGCTGCCGCGGGCCTCGGCCCGCTCCCAGGGCATCGGCAGCCGCGACAGCTGCACCGCCTTGATGGTGTAGAGCAGGGCCATCGTCGCCAGGGCGATGGCTTGCAGGTCATACTCGATGAAGTGCTGGACAGGACCCATGGTGGCTCCCCTCGTCCCCCCGGGTAGACCCCCGCGGGCGCCGGGCGCGGGGGGGGGGGGGTGGGGTGGGGGGGGGGGG
>CAZEJJ010000096.1:2612-29619 GCA_964512185.1 uncultured Enterobacterales bacterium
GGGCTTGCTGGTCATCCTCTCTCAAGGGCGGCACCGCCCCCGGGGGGGCGCCCCCCGCCCCCCGGGGGCCCCCCGGGCGGCCGCGGCCGCCGGGGTGCGTGTGTTTGGCTACTTGAGCTTGCGGACGGCGA
This sequence comes from uncultured Enterobacterales bacterium, assembly GCA_964512185.1. GTDB lineage: Bacteria > Myxococcota_A > UBA796 > UBA796 > JAFGLY01 > CAZEJJ01. The sequence continues at coordinate 2,744 of CAZEJJ010000096.1, forward strand.
AGACGAAGACCCTGCCTTCCTTGTCACACTTGATGAGCTCGTTCTTGGTGCTGCGGCACCACGCGGGGATGTCGGCCATCACGCCGGGATCTGTGGCGGTGGCCTCGACGACCTGCCCGATCTCGATGCCCTTGACGGCCCTGCCGAGCTTCACGACGGGGATGGGGCAGAGCAGCCCCTCGAGGTCCAGTTGTATGTCGGCGCTGTACTCACTCATGATTGCCTCCTGGCGGTTCGGGCCGGCTGCTGCCGGCGCAGGGGGCGACCGGTAGCAAGATGCGTGCCAGCCCGTTCAGGAGCCGAGATTGGCCGAAAACCCTGTGAGCATCGATACAGCCTTCCGCAGGATCGCGACAAAGTATCGCGACAATATGTTGCGACAGCGCGCCCAGAGCGCGCGCATCTTGCGCCACGGGGTCGGCCTGCTGATGGCGAGCAGCTGCGCTGCGTGGGAGCCGAACGGCCGCTGATGCCGCCTCCTGGGTCAGCGCGCCAGCGACGGGCAGTACCCGAGGTGGTTCAGCACGGCGCAGCCGTCGATGCGCTCCGCCTTGTAGATGCCGTCGGTGGGCTCGTCGAACTCCAGCCGCCAGACCACCTCGTCCCCGTCGCGCTCCACCTCCACCAGCGCCGAGCTGCGCTCGTCCTCGCCCCGGTCCCGGTAGGTGTGGCCCATGGCGATGAGCACGTTGCCGTTGTCGAGCAGGTCGGCGTCGCCGGTCTTCTTCTCCCTCCACCTCTGCTCGGTCCACGACCAGGTGATCTGCGCCTGGCGCCGCTCGTGGTCGAGCTGCAGCTCGAGCGCCTGCGAGTAGGCCTCCCCCGGGCGGTCGCCGCCGTTGTCGTAGAGCAGGACCTTGTCTCCGTGGAACTCAGGATCGTGCTGGTTGTAGAACCAGCGTTCGTCCTCCGCGGGCTCCCCGCCCTCGTCCAGCAGCGTGTAGTCGCCGGAGGGCCCCAGCCTGGCGACGATCTCCCCGGTATCCTGGTCGATGCGCAGCATTTCGCTGTCGCGGCGGAGCGAGACCCACAAGCCCCCCGCCGGCTCCGAGCTGTCGACGATGCTGAGCGCGTTGGCGTGGAACGGATCGTCCTCGGTGTCTGGATCCTGCCCCGTGTCCTGCCCCTCATCCGGCTCCAGGGTGCCGGCGTCCAGCGCCTGCTGGCTGCTCCAGGTGAAGGTCTCCTCGCCGGTCTCGGGATCGTGGACCACCACCGCGAAGCCAGTGAATTTCTCGCCCCCGTGTGTGTTCTCCGCTGCGGTCAGGCCCGCGATGCGTCCGCTGTCCAGCAGCTCGACGTGGTGGTGGTAGGCGCCGCCGTTGGAGGGATCCGGGGCCTGGTAGAGCAGACCTCCGTCCAGCTCAACGATGGTGGGCGCGATGGCGTATCCGCCGCCGAAGAGGAAGCGGCCGTCGCCCAGGTAGCTCGCGTCCACCGAGCTGGCGGCCTGGCTGGTGTACGCGTCCAGGAAGTGGTACCAGCGCAGCCGCCCGTCCAGGTCCACCATCAGCAGCCGTGGCAGGCCGCCTTCTTCGTCCTGGGCGTTGGTGCTGAAGAGCGTGTAGGCTCCCCAGGTCCGATCGCGTTCCAGGGGGTCAACCGTCCACGCCGGCAGCCCGAAGGGCAGCGCACCGATCGCCACCTGGAGCTGGGTGGAGCCGCTGGTCCCGTCCTCCGCCGCGGCCTCCACCGAGCAGGTGTAGGTGGTCTCGGCGAGCAGGCCGTAGATGATCAGCTGCTGCTCCTGCTGGAAGGTGACGCTCGTCACCAGGTGGCGCTCCTCCACCTCATCGGCGGAGGCGACGCACCCGAGGGCCACGCTGGCCGGTCTGGACGTCTGCACGGTGAAGCGCCGGGCCAGCACCATGGAGTCCAGGGCCTCGCTCTGCACCGCGACGTCCAGCTCGATGTCCCCAGGCGTGGCCGTCTCGTCCGGGGGTGCGGTGCCGGGGTCCTTGTCGGGGCAGCCCAGCGGGAGCAGCAGCAGGCTGGGCAGGAGGGCTCCTGTGACCAGCATGGCGTGACCAGATCTCTGTCGCGGCATGCGCGCCTCCGGATCGCGAGACAGCCCAGAGGATATCTCGGAGCGGCGAGCCATGGCGCCCATGGCGCCGGACCGCGCGGGAGGAGGGCGCGCTCCGGAGGAGGCGTCGCCGTCCTCGCCGCGCGGAGGCGCGGATTCGTGCCAGCGAACCGAATCGTGGCCAGGAGCGGGAGGCGTTGGTCGCTGTGGACAGCCCGAAACACTTCGCCCCCCTGGCGCATCTTGTCGGGCAACCCCTGGAGGAATCATGCCACTCGCGTACGCATTCGCCACCATCATCCTCGCGGCGCCCGCCAGCGCCGAGCCGCCTCGTCTGCTGGACGCCGGCTACACTGCGCAGCTCTGCGAGGCCTGGAACCAGACCTCCCTGCCCGCGGCCCTGGGTCGCTCCGGCTCCGGCTGGATCGACAGCGCCGACAGCGAGGGCCGGCAGCTCATCATCGTCTCCCGCCGGGACTGCACCGGGTGGAGCAAGGTCCAGCTGGTCATCGAGGCGGACGAGGGCGGCCAGGCCGTCTGCCGGCAGGGAGGCGCCTTCGAGGGCGGCGAGCTGCAGTGGCAGTTCACCCCCACCACCGAGCAGTGGGCCGACTTCACGGACGGCTTCGGTGTGATGCAGATGCCGGGCATCATGAAGGGCTTCGTGGGCCCCTACAGTGTGGCCGCCGCGAACATCGGCAACTTCGAGGTCTTCTTCGCGGCGGCAGGCAAGCTGGCCCTGGACCTGGGCGTGGACTGGAGCTGCGAGGGCGCTGACGCGGCCGACGTGGCCAGCGAGATCGAGGACATCGATCGCGAGGACATGGCCGCGATCCTGCGCTAGGTCGCACCGAATCTACTGCGGCCCACGATCCGCACCCCTCTACGTGCGCTTCGCGGCCCTCGCTTCGATCGGCAGCGGCGGTCTGGCCGCGGACCCGAGCGCCCCAGCCTCCGGGCTTGTCCTCGCGAGCTGACGAAAGCTATACTCGCGCATCGAGGAACCCGGAGCGGAGAGCGGGGTCGCGATGAACCCTATCCGTGGATCACGAGCCCTGTGGCCGCCGGCCTGTGTGTGCGGCCTGCTGGTCCTGCTGCTGCTGCTCTGTCTCCCCTCCCGGGTCTCCGCGGCGCCCCCGGTGGTGCTGGAGGAGGGCGCGGGCAGCTACCCCCTGGGTCGGCACCTCGACGTGCTGGAGGACGCGGGCGGGGCCTTGACGTTCGAGGCTGTGAGCGCTCCTCGCCTGAATGACAGGTGGCAGGCCAGCGAGGCCGACCGCCCCAACTACGGCTACACCGAGTCCGCCTACAGGGTCAGGTTCCGCCTGGTCAACCCGCTGCCCCGTGACCAGCGGCTGGTGCTGGAGATCGACTGGCAGCACCTCGACCACATCGAGCTGTACACCGAGACGCCGGGCGGGGAGCGCGAGGTCAGGCTGGGCGGGGCCCTGCAGCCGGCGGCTGAGCGGGACATCCAGCACAGGAACTACCTGTTCGACATCGCCCTCGCGGGGGCACATCGAGCGAGGTCTACCTGAGGTTCCTGTCGGTGGACGCCATGAGCCTCCCCATGACCCTGTGGGATCCCCAGGCCTTCGCGGCCAAGGACCACGACGAGCAGCTGGTCTTCGGCGCCTACTTCGGCTTCTTCCTTGTCATCATACTCTTCAGCCTGGTGGTCTTCCTCGGCTCGAGAGACAGGGTGTTCCTGCACTACTTCCTCTACGTCGCCTCCTTCGCCTTCTGGCAGTTCTCGGACCTGGGGCTGTCCTACGAGTACCTCTGGCCCGGCGCCCCGGGATGGAACAGGATCAGCGGGCCCCTGGCCGTGGTGTTCCCGATCTTCTTCGCCATCCTGTTCTGCAGGTCCTTCCTGGACACCAGGGAGCGCCTCCCGAGCATGGACCTGGTTCTGCGCGCGTTCCTGGTCGTCTGCGTCTTTGTGCTGCCGATGCACCTGGTGGTCTCCTTCTCCACCGGCCTGACTGTGAACCTGGCCATGGCAGGCGCCACCCCGCTGCTCATGCTGGGAGTGGCGATCCTCAGCGTCGCGCGCCGCACGCCGGCGGCGAGCTACTACCTGGTCGCGTGGCTGCTGCTGCTCGCGGGTGTCCTGGTCACCGTGACCAGGCAGGTGGGCCTGCTGCCCAGCAACTTCGTCACCAGGTACGCGACGCAGATAGGGGCCGCGGCGGAGGTGTTCCTGCTCCCCTTCGGTATCGGGTACAAGATCAACCTCATGAACAGGGAGCGCGAGGCGGCCCTCCAGCAGCGGCTGCGCCAGAGCCAGCGGGTCGCGGCGCTGAGCAGTACATTCGATAAGTACGTGCCCCACGAGTTCCTGGAGGCGCTCCAGGCGCCCGACATCACCGAGCTGCAGCTCATCTCCCGGCATCGCGGGTTCATCGACAAGTACCTGGGAGATGCCATCATGGCGCTGTTCGACAGGGCAGACGACGCCGTGTTGGCCGCCATCGAGATGCAGGCCGCAGTCGAAGCGTACAACCAGGAGAGGGCGGAGGTCGGCCGCGACCCGATCCGGATCGGGATCGGGATCAACACCGGGACGCTGATGCTGGGGATCGTGGGGGGAGAGGAGCGGCTGGAGGGGACGGTGGTGTCGGACGCGGTCAACCTCGCGGCCCGCATCGAGGAGATGACCAAGAGGTACGGGGCCTCGGTCCTCATCGGTGAGGCCACCTACCTCTCCCTGGAGGACCCCTCGACCTACCAGCTCCGGGTCATCGATCACGTCAGGGCCAAGGGCAAGAAGGAGCCGGTGACCGTCGTAGAGGTCTACGACGCCGATCCGGCCGAGGCCAGGGAGCGGAAGCGGCTCACCTCCGAGGAGCTCGGCGAAGGGCTGTCCGCCCTGCGGGCGAAGGACTACCCGGCGGCGATCACCTCGTTCCGCAGGTGCCTGTCCCGGAACCCCGGCGACAAGGCGGTGCGGGTGCATCTGGAGAGCTGTCGAAAGCACCTCCGGGAGCCGGGGCGGCGCAGGAGGGGTGTCTTCGAGCTGGATCCCATCGACTGACGATCAACTCAGCTCGTGCAGCAGGACCTCCATGCCCACCAGTCCTCTCTGCGCCAGCCCGACGGCGAGCTGCCCGCGGGGCACCAGGCCGCTGGCCAGGGCCCGCTCCACCAGCACTTCCTGCGGGGCTCCCTCGTGGATGGCGGCCCTGACCCCCGAGTCCAGCACCAGCAGCTCGTAGAGCAGCGCGCGGCCCAGGTAGCCGCGGCCCTTGCATTTCTCACAGGCTCCGGCTCGGAAGAAGGGGCCGCGGACGCGCAGCCGGGCGGCCTCCAGCCTGCGCTCGATGGCGCGCTCCAGGGGGGCGCTCTTGCGACAGCTCGGGCAGAGGCGCCGCACGAGGCGCTGGCTGAGCACGGCCAGCAGCGCCGGGGCCAGCAGGTAGGAGGGGATCCCCATGTCCAGCAGCCGCCCGACGGTGGCCGTGGTCGAGCTGGTGTTCAGCGACGAGAGGACCAGGTGCCCGTTGAGCGCCGCCTCCACGGCCATCATGGCGGTGGCGCCGTCCCGCAGCCCTCCCACCAGCAGCACGTCCGGATCGTGCCGCAGGGCCTGGCGGAGGGCCTTGCGGCAGCCGAGCCCGGCGGCCTCGTCCACCTCGATCTGCGTGACTCCCGGGATCTCGGTCTCCACGGGATCCTCCACCGAGATCACGTGCTGGCCCTGGCCCACCAGGTTGCCCAGCAACCCGCGCAGGGTGGTCGTGCATCCGGAGCCGCTGGGTCCCGTCACCAGCACCATCCCGAAGGGCCGCTGGCAGAGGCGTGCCAGGGTGCGTGCGTGCTCCTCCTGGAACCCCAGCTGCCGCAGGTCCACGTCGCGCGCCCGGGTGCCGAGGTGCAGCACCACGCTCTCACCCTGGATCACGCGCAGGGAGGAGACGCGCACCTCTACCTTGTCACGACCCTGCCGCAGCAGGATACGCCCCTCCTGGGCCGCGCGGCGCTCGCGCATGTCCACCCCCGCCACCAGCTTGATGCGCGCCAACACCGAGGCACAGATCCCCTGGTCCAGGACCTGGCGCTCCTCCAGGAAGCCGTCGACGCGCATGGACACCGCCAGGCCCTCCTCGCGCGGGCTCAGGTGGATGTCCGTGGCGCCGTCGTCCAGGGCCTCCCGAAACAGCTGGGAGACCAGCTTGCCCACCTCGGGAGCCCAGGCCTGCTCCCAGAGCGCCTCCTTGCCATCGCTCCCGTCCGAGCAGGCCTCCAGCGCCTCGGTGGCCAGCCGGGCCATGTCGCGGACCGAGGTGGTCACCTCCAGCTCCGCCGGCCCGGGAGTCTCCAGGTCATCCAGGAAGCGCTGGAGCTGGGAGGGCACCACCAGCACCTCGCGGATCTCGGTGTGCATCAGGAAACGCAGCCTCTCAAGCATCTCGGAGTCCATGGGATCCGTGATGGCGACCGTGACGGCGCTCCGGCCCAGCTGCAGGGGCAAGAAGCCCAGCTCGCGCATGGTGACGGGCGCCACGAGCTGCAAGGCCTCCTGGGTGGGTGGGAACTCGCCCAGGTCCACGAAGGGCAGCTGGAACTTCCTGGCCAGCACGGTGGTGAGGGCCTGCTCCCCCACCAGGCCCATCTCCAGCAGCACCTCGCCCAGGCGCCGGCCTTCGAGGCGCTGCTGCAGGATCAGGGCGCGCTCGATGTCGCTCTGGGTGACGAGGCCCTCCTCGATGAGCAGCTCGCCGAGCGGGGGAAGGGACGGACGCCCCGGCTCGGGCAGGGAGACCACGGTGTCCATCGCCCCCTTCTCGCGAGGCTCGCGCTCCATCGCCTGCGCCAGCGACCGCTCCGAGAAGCGCCCCTGCTCGAGCAGGATCCGATCCAGGCTCAGCCGCCGGCCCTCCTCCTGGGCGCGCACGCCGCGCTGCAGCTCTTGGGCGCCGATGGCGCCCTGGTCCACCAGCATGGAGCCGATGGGCCGATCCTCCTCGCAGACCAGGATGCCGTGGCGGTAGAAGAAGACGCTCCTGATGTCGCTGTCCCGGTCCGACACCCAGCCGAGGAAGCCCCGCCGCGACCCCAGGGCGCGCTTGCGCTCGGCCTCCACTCGGAAGGAATGGTCCCCGGAGACGCGCACCTTGTAGTGCTCCGTCTCCACCCCGGGCTTCTCGTAGCTCGGCTCGCGGAAGCCGATGGCGGCGATGTTCTCGCTGTTCATCACCCGGAAGCGCTGGTCGCCGGGCGACCTGGTGGCGAACAGCTGCAGCTTCTCGTCCCTGGCGCGGAAGGAGGCGAGGGCTGCGTCGAGCTGGGCGCCGTTGATGAGGAAGACCGTGACCGGCACCCGGCGCCTCGGGGACGATGGGGGCGTGTCGGGCATGGGAGTCACGCTGGTCGAGAGGGAGAGGAGCGCGCCGCCTGATGTGGAGCAGAGCAACTATCCGCATCGCGAGCTGGCCGGTAGTGACGCAGCGCCGGTCGCGGCTTCGCGCAGCCGTCCGGCTTGGCCAGACCGGCGAGCCCTGGCGGCGGGTGACGGCGCCTCCAACACCGGCGTCGCGGCCCCTTTGACCGGGCTATAGTGGCAGCGCTCCGCTTCCGCGCAGGTGAGATCCGTGCCCCCATCCCCCTCCAGCTTCCACCGCTGGCTCCCTCCGGTCGCCGCCGCGGCGCTCCTCGCGGTGCCCACCGCGGCCGAGGCCCGTCGCGTGGCGGTGGTCATCGGTGTGGGCTCCTACGCTCAGCTCGAGCCCGCGCTGGCGGTCCCTGGCGCCACTGCCACGGCCGCGCAGCTCTCCCTCGCACTGAACCAGCACGGAGGCTTCGACCAGGTGCTGCCCCTCATCGATGCCGTCGCCACCCGCGCCGCCATCGAGGATCTGCTGCTGCGCACCTTGCCCGAGCAGCTGGGCGCCGAGGACACGCTGCTGTTGTACTTCGTAGGCCACGGTGTGGGCGGCGACTTCGGCGATCCCTACCTGTTGCCCTACGACGTGAACCCGAAGGACGTGCAGGCCACGGCCCTCTCGGTCGAGTCCATGAGCACGCAGCTGCGCAACACCCTGCCCGTTGGCAGCCTGGTGGTGATCACCGACGCGGTGCACGACATGCGCCTGGGGGACCTGGTGCTCATGGGCCCCAACGCCAAGAGCTGGCCCGACATCACCGACGAGTTCTTCAGCCTCTCGGCCTGCTCCCCCAGGGAGATCGCTGGCGAGACCGCCTTCGGCCAGCTCGTCACCGACGGCCTCTCCGGGGCGGCCGACGCCGACCTGGATGGCCTGGTCGCCGCCGGTGAGCTGCACCGCTTCGTGCTGGACAACACGCGTGGAGACGAGGCCCATCCGGCCGAATCCGGCAGCTACAACCCCTCCCTGGCGGTCGCCCAGGTGTCCCGTGGTCCCCAGGACTTCGCCGCCTACAGCGAGCCTGAGCACAACGCCCGCCCCCGCCGCGTCACGGGCGCGGCGCTGGGCGCGGTGGGCATCGGCCTGGCCGGCGGCGGCTTGAGGCTGTACCTCGACGGCCTGCAGATCTATCCCTACGTGGGCCAGAACGAGCGCCCTCTGCCCGATGGCACGACCCTCGGGCAGCTCAACGATCGCTACAACCGCGATCGGCTCTGGAGTCCGATCCTCTTCGCCGCCTCTGCGGCCACCCTCGTCACCGGCGGCACCCTGCTGGTCTGGCCCAGACCCGCAGGCGCCATGGTGGGGTGGAGCACCACCTTCTAGCGCGGAGCGCGTCATGACCTCTCGCCTCGCCTGCCTCCTCTTCGCCTCGCTGACCGCCTGCCTGCCGCGCCTGCCTGACTACGACTCCGGCACCGGCGACAGCGGCGAGGAGCCCGGCCGACTCCAGGTCGATCCCAGCGAGGTAGTGGGACTGCCCGAGGTGGTCATCGGCTGCGGGGTAGAGGCCGAGGTCAGCGTGGCCAACGTCGGTGAGGGGCCGCTCTCCATCGAGGACTTCGAGCTGCAGGACGCGGCGGACGGCCTGAGCTTCGAGCTGTCAGACGACGACGGGAGCATGCCCCTGCCCTGGGTCCTCGCACCCGAAGACGCCGTCACGCTGGGCTTCCTCGTGTTCGCGCCAACGGTGGTGCCGCCCTCGGCGGACCTGGGCAAGCTGATCATCAGCTCGACCGACCGGACCTCGCCCGACACCAAGCTGCGGGTCGAGGGCTCGGCCAGCGAGCCCAGCCAGCACAGCGAGACCTTCACCGCCGGCGCGCGGCCCATGGACGTGCTCTTCACGGTGGACCACTCCTCTTCCACCCCGGACGAGCGCAGCGCCCTCGAGAGAGGGTTCTCGGGCTTCGCCCAGGCCCTGTACGCCTGGGGCATCGACTACCGCATCATGGCCGTGACCATGCTGGACGGCTGCGTGGTCACCTCCGACCTCTGGATCGACGACAGCTACGCCGAGTCCGCGGCGCAGGGGCTGATCGAGGCCATGATCGCCCAGGAGCCCACCGGCGGCGACGCGGAGTCCTCCCAGGGACTGCTGCGCGCCAAGAACGCCTTCTCGGACTCGGCCCAGGACGCAGGCGGCTGCAACGAGGGCTTTCGCCGCCAGGAGGCCATGCTGCACATCATCGGCCTCAGCGACGAGGCCGACGACTCCCCGGGGGGCTTCCAGCAGTACATCGACGCTCTCGCCTTGGCCACCGATTGGCCCACCGAGACCGTCTTCCACGGCATCGGCGTCCCCGACGGCGGCTCCTGTGGCGGCGACTACACCGGCTTCATCGAGGCCGCCGAGCAGACCGGCGGCAGCTGGGTGTCCGTCTGCGACGCCAGCTGGGAGACTCAGCTTGACGTTCTGGGTCAGGATCTGGTCGCCCGCGCCGACCGCACCAGCTACCAGCTCGAGGCCCAGCCCGACGAGACCTCCCTGCAGGTCCACGTGGCCAGCCAGCTCTTGAGCAGCGGGCTGTGGACCTACGACGCAGGGACCAACGCGGTCACCATCGGCACCTCGGCCGAGCCCGAGCTGGGCGCCAGTGTGAGCATCGACTACAGCGTCGAGCCCGACTGCGAGTAGCGCGTCCCCGCCGCCTCGTCGGATGATAGCTCCCTCGTGGGAGGGGCTGGGACGCTTGGGGCGGTGCATGGAGAAGGCCGAGGCCTGCATCAGCGCCTCCCGGGAGAAGACCGCCGAGCGGCTCACCGTCACCCACACGGTCACCGTGGCGGTGGCCCGGGCCCTGGGGCCCGCGCCGAGGCCAACGCCACCCTGCGACCTGTGCCGCCGGTCCTGTCCGCTCGAGGATCTGGCGCGGCAGGGGTTGGGCTCCCCAGCCCTCAGCCCCCCACTCGCTCCCAGATCGCCCCCCGCAGTCGCGCCACCTGGCCCTCCATGTCGCCCTCGCCCGCCAGCACCAGGTCGGCCAGCGCCCGGGAGGGACCCACGAATCGCTGGTGCATGGGCCGCACGGTGTGCTCGTACTGGTTGAGCACGCTGTCGACGCTGCGCGCTCGCTCCACGGCGTCGCGGCGGATGCGGCGCAGCAGGCGGAGATCGTCGTCGGCGTGCACGAAGACGCGCAGGTGGAAGCGCCGGGCCAGCTGGGGGTCGGCCAGCACCAGGATGCCTTCCACCAGCACAACGGCGGCGGGCTCCACCTGCTCGGTGTGGGCCTGCCGGGTGTGGCTGGCGTAGTCGTAGACCGGTAGCTGGGCCGGCTGGCCCGCCATCAGCCGGTCCAGGTGCTGGCACAGCAGTGCCGAGTCGAGGGCGTCCGGGTGGTCGTAGTTGTGGCGGCTGGGATCGGCCACGGTGTGGTAGTAGCGGTCGTGGGCGATGAGCAGCAGCTCCGGCCAGCGCTCGGCCAGCCGGCGGGTGATGGTGGTCTTGCCGGAGGCGGTGCCGCCTGCCACACCCACCAGCAGCGTGCCTGGGTTGCCCATGGAAGCTCCTCCTGCGGCCCCTCCTATAGCCGGCCGGGCACGGGCCACCAGGGGGCGATGGCGCGCCTGCGTGAGTGGCGCACCCCCTGTCGTGGGGAAGCGGATCAAAGCTGACGTGGATCCAGCTGGGTCGGGCTTACGCTCCTGATGGTTGAGGGAGGCGTCCGCGAGGGGATAAGGGGGGGGCCGGCCCGTGCCCGCCCCTGCGGAAGCCGCCGGTTCTCAGGAGTGGCCCCCATGAGTGAACGGATCCGGATCTTCGTCGGCGCTTACGGCAGCGGCAAGACCGAGGTGGCACTCCAGCAGGCCTTCATCTGGGCCGCTGAGGGCAAGCGGGCGGCCATCGCCGATCTCGACCTGGTCAACCCCTTCTTCCGCTCCAGGGAGCTGGTCCAGCAGCTGCAGGAGGCCGGCGTGCGGCTGCTGGCTCCCGGTGGCGAGCTGGCGTCGGCTGATCTGCCCATCATCACGCCACAGGTCAAGGGCGCCATCCAGGATCCCGCCACCCACCTGGTGCTGGACGTAGGCGGTGACGACGCCGGCTCCCGCGCCCTGGCCCGCTTCGCACCCTTCATCCAGCCCATCCCGCACCAGGTCTACATGGTGCTCAACGATCGCCGTCCCTGGACCGGCGACACCCGGGGCATCGCCGAGACCATCGAGCGCGTGCAGGAGGCGGCCCGGCTGGCGGTCACCGCCCTGGTGTCCAACCCCAACCTTGGGGACGAGACCACGGCGGCGGTGGTGGCCCAGGGCCACGAGACCATCGTGCGGGCAGGCCGCGATCTGGGCATCCCGGTGGCATTCCTCACCGTGGAGCGGGAGCTGGCCTTGCAGCTGTCGCCCGACCTGCTCCACGATGTCCCCGTCCGCACCCTTCGCCGCCTGTTGTTCCCGCCCTGGTACCAGGACTCCACCCGGTTCGCGCCGCCACGCGATCAACGCAGCCGCGTCATGCAGGAGCAGATCCGGGCCACCCAGGCTGGCGAGCAGGGCGATCCGAACCCCGCCTCTTGAAACGAGTTCACCTTGAAGGAAGCCTCCCCCATGGGAAACAGGATCGAAGTCGATCGCGACCGCTGCAAGGGCTGTGGCCTGTGCGTGGTCACCTGCCCGCGCCAGATCGTGGAGCTGGGCCAGGACATCAACCTCAAGGGCTACCACTTCGCCGTGCAGACCGATGCCGACCGCTGCATCGCCTGCAAGATGTGCGCGGTCATCTGCCCCGATGTGGCCATCACCGTCTACCGCGCGCCCCGCAAGCGCAAGCCTGCGGGCTGAGGAGATATCATGGCTGAGAAGCTCCTGATGAAGGGCGCCGAGGCCCTGTCCGAGGCCGCCATCCGCGCCGGCTGCCGCCTGTTCTTCGGCTACCCTATCACTCCCCAGAACGAGATCCCGGAGTACATGTCGAAGCGACTGTACGAGGTGGAGGGACACTTCGTGCAGGCCGAGAGCGAGGTGGCCGCCTCGAACATGATCTACGGCGCCGCCGCGGTGGGCGCGCGGGTCATGACCTCGTCCAGCTCACCGGGCATCTCCCTCAAGATGGAGGGCCTGTCCTACTGCGCCGGCTCCGAGCTGCCGGTGGTCTGCGTCAACATCATGCGCGGCGGGCCCGGGCTGGGCGGCATCCAGCCGTCCCAGTCCGACTACTTCCAGTCCACCCGCCCCGGTCACGGCGACTTCCGCTTCATCGTGCTGGCTCCCTCCACCGTACAGGAAGCCGCAGACCTGGTCATGGAGGCCTTCGACCTGGCCGACGAGTACCGCAACCCGGTGATGATCCTGGGCGACGGGCTCATCGGCCAGATGATGGAGCCGGTGATCTTCAAGGACTACCAGCCCAAGGAGTACGACCGCTCCTGGTGCACCACGGGCTGCGAGGGCCGCGAGAAGAACATCGTCAACTCGCTGTACCTGGAACCCTCCCTGCTGGAAGACCACAACCGCCGCCTCTTCCGAAAGTACGCCCGGGCCGAAGCGGAGGAAACGCGGGTGGAGGTGCACCGCATGTACGACGCCGACATCTGCCTGGCGGCCTACGGCACCACGGCCCGCATCTGCAAGACCGCCATCGAGATCCTGCGGGCCGAGGGCATCAAGGTGGGGCTCATCCGGCCCATCACCCTGTGGCCCTTCCCCTACGACACCTTCCGCGAGCACACCCCCAAGCTCAAGGTCATCCTCGACGTGGAGATGTCCATGGGCCAGATGATCCAGGACGTCAAGTTGGCCGTGGTGGAGCGAGTCCCGGTAGAATTCTACGGGCGCGTCGGCGGCATGGTCCCGACCCCCTCCGAGATCGCGGACAAGGTCCGCGAGCTGGTCAGCTAGGAGATCGCCATGAGCACAGAACGAGCGCAGGCCGTCTTCAGCTACCCCGAGAGCCTCACCACCATGCCCACCCACTACTGCCCGGGCTGCCTGCACGGCGTGGCCCACCGGCTGGTGGCCGAGGCCATGGACGAGATGGGGATCCGCGAGAAGACCGTGGGCATCTGCCCGGTGGGCTGCTCGGTGTTGGCCTACAAGTACTTCAACTGCGACATGATCGAGGCCTCCCACGGGCGCGCCCCGGCGGTGGCCACCGGCGTCAAGCGGGCCCGACCAGACCTGTACGCCTTCACCTACCAGGGTGACGGCGACCTGGCGTCCATCGGCATGGCCGAGATCGTGCACGCCGCCAACCGCGGCGAGAAGTTCACGGTGATCTTCTACAATAACGCCATCTACGGCATGACCGGCGGTCAGATGGCCCCCACCACCCTGGTGGGCATGAAGACCACCACCTGCCCCACGGGTCGCGACCCCGGGCACCGCGGCGCGGGCTACCCCATCCAGGTAGCCGAGCTGATCGCCACCCTGCACGCTCCCCTGTTCGTGGCGCGGCACTCGCTGCTGTCGGCCAAGCAGATCCTCAAGGCCAAGCGGGCGGTCAAGAAGGCCTTCCAGCTGCAGCACCAGGGCTTCACCTTTGTGGAGCTGGTGGGCAACTGCCCCACCAACTGGGGCATGGCCGCGGTGGAGTCCATCGAGTGGGCCCGACAGAACATGGTGCCGGCCTTCCCCCTGGGTGTGTTCCGGGACCGAACGGCCGAGCTGGCCGCGTCCAAGGAGGGCTAGACCATGCAGTACGAGCTGATCATCGCCGGTTTCGGTGGCCAGGGCGTCATGCTCATCGGGCAGCTGCTGTCCAACGCAGCCATGATGCAGGGCAGCAACACCAGCTGGATGCCCAGCTACGGGCCCGAGATGCGCGGGGGTACGGCCAACTGCACCGTCATCGTGTCCGACGGCGAGATCGGCTCGCCTGTGGTGCCCGACCCCTCCGCGGCCATCGTCATGAACCGGCCCTCCATGGACAAGTTCGAGCCCCTGGTCAAGCCGGGCGGGCTGCTCATCGTCAACAGCTCGCTCATCGACCGCAGGGCCGAGCGCACCGACATCGACGTGCTCTACGTGCCCGCCAACCAGCTGGCCGAAGCCGAGGTGGGCACCGCCAAGTCAGCCAACATGGTGGTGCTGGGCTCCTACATCGGCTTCACAGGGGCCGCCACGGCCGAGATCGTCAAGACCGCCATGGCCAAGAAGATGGTGGGCAAGGAGCGCTTCCTGCCCGCCAACAGGGCCGCCCTCGACATCGGCATCCGCCTGGCCGAGGAGTACAAGGCCGCGAGTGGCTGAGCGGTTCGCGTCAGCTCACCTGGTCGTCGCGGTGACCGGGGGACCAGTCGGCCACCTCTTCTGTGCGGGTCTCCAGGAAGCGGGCCAGCTTGTGGAAGTCGCTGCCCGGCTCGATGAGCCTCACCCTGGTCTTGAGGGTGGCCTCGTCCACCAGCTTCATGAAGGGCACGTAGTGCAGGTCCAGCTGGCCTGAGACCGAGACCATGTGAGCGTCCAGCCCCTCTTCCACCAGGGCGCGGAAGGCGCCGATGCCCAGCTGGCTGCCCAGCATCACGTCGAAGGCGTGGGGAGCGGCGCAGCGGCTCTCGTAGCCCAGCTGCACCGTGGTGACCTTCTTGCTGCGCCCGGTGCGCTCGAGGTAGCGCTGCTTGACCGCTTCGGCCACCATGCGGCCCAGGTCGAGCTTGCCCAGGGGGATGAGCCCGTGGGGATCGCGCTCGATGTTCTCCAGGACCTTGGCGGGCAGGTGCTCCGCCAGGCCTTCAGCCAGCACCACCGTGCCGTGGTGCTTGTTGTTGCGCGACTCGCGCTGGACCATCATCTCCACCAGCTTGTCCGCCAGCTTGAACAGATCGAGGCGCCGCTCGGTGCGCTCCTCGCCGCTGTCGGGATCGGTGATCAGCTCCTCGGTGGTGATGTCCTCGTCGAGATCCTCGGCGGCCAGCACCAGGTTGGCCTCGCCGGCGATGGCCACGCCGTAGGCCAGCCAGCCCGCCTTGCGGCCCATGGTCTCCACGATGAACCAGGATGAGCTGGACTCGGCGTCGGCGCGCAGGTTCAGCAGCTCCTTGGCCATGACATCGGCCGAGGTGAAGAAGCCGAAGGTGAAGTCGATGCCCCAGTAGTCGTTGTCGATGGTCTTGGGCAGGTGCACGATGCGCACCCGCGGGGCGTCCTCGGGCAGGGTCTCCTGGTAGCGGTGCAGCAGGTTGGCGGTCTTGAGGGTGTCGTCGCCGCCGATAGAGATGAGCGCGTCGATCTGCAGGTCGGTGAGCGCGCTGTAGACGTTGCGCAGGTGGCGGGTCTTGTGGCCGTCCAGCAGGTCTTCGGTGGCCCCGATGCCCTTGCAGGGGTTGGCGCGCGCGGTGCCGATCAGGATGCCTCGCCGGTTGCGCATGCCCAGCACGTCGCGCTCCTCGAAGATGCGGTAGTGCTTGTCCGGCAGCAGGCGGTGCGTGATGGGGTGGTACTGTATCAGGTGCGAGTAGCCGTGGAAGAAGCCGATTACCTCGCGGCCATCGTCGATCATGGAGATGGCGGCGGCGGCGATCACCGAGTTGGCGGCGGGGGCCGGGCCCCCCGAGAAGACGATGCCCACCCGCCGGATGTGGTCGCCTTTGCGCTTGGTGGTCTTTCCGTTGCGGCTCATGGCTCGCTCCTCTGGTCTGGCGGCCATGGTAACTCATACACGAGTCACGGCACCTGTCTGGACGCAGGAAGGCCCCGCTTCCGAGGCGGGGCCGTCGGAGGGCGGGGAGCTGAGGGGAGCTAGGGAGCGAGGGAGTAGAGGTCGTCCACCAGCAGCGTGGAGCCCAGGCCGCCTTCGGGATGGGCGGAGATGGCCCAGGCCAGCTCTCCGTCTCCGGTGACCTCGTGGATCACGCCCTTGGAGCCGAAGTTGAGCAAGCGGTTGCCGCTCTGCAGCTCCCTGGCGGCGCCGTGGTAGCGGGCGTGCAGGCCCAGGCCCTCGCCGTAGCTCCACACCTCTTCGATGACGCGGAACTCGCGGTCCACGCGGTACTCGCGGATGACCGACTCGGTGTGCTGGGCGTCCACGCCCTCCGTGGTGGAGATCATCAGCAGGTTGCCGTCCTCGGTCCAATTGGGATCGTGCTGGTAGCACCACGGCTGGGTGCCCTCGGCGAAGTGCCACTGGCTCCCGATGAGGCCGTACTCTTCCACCAGGAAGCCGTCGCGCACGTCCACCTCCAGCAGCACGGCCGGGTTGCGCAGGGAGAAGAGCAGGGTGCCCACGACCGGGTCGTAGTTCAGGCCATTGGCGTGGGTCCAGCTCCTGGATCCCGGGAAGTACTCCTCGGCCCAGTGGGGGTTCGGGCGCGGTTCGGCCCAGTCCCAGGTGCTGAAGAGCACCCGGTCCCTGCCGTCCAGCTCCAGCAGGTGGATGGCATCGCCGGCCACGTCGGTGGTCTCGCCCGTGCTGGGGTCGGTCCAGGGGCGGATGTCCGCCGCGATCCAGGCGACGGCTCCGCCGGGCAGCTGGGTGAACGCGTGGTGGCCCCAGGGCAGGGTGGCCAGCTCCTTGCTGCGGTCGGTGACGTCGGCGTGGAAGATCTGGGACTCGTTCCGGGTGTCGTTCATGGGGAAGCCGCTGTACAGCAGCCCCTGGCCGTTCAGGCCCTGCTCGATGGTATAGGGGTTGCCGCCGTTGGGTACCTCTTCGTACCAGACCACCTTGGCGTCGCGGTTGATCACCAGCAGCCAGGAGGTCTCGGAGGTCTCGATGGCGGTGACCAGGAAGGGCTCCTCGCCCCGCAGCGCCGGCTCGTCGGTCTCCTGCAGGAACGCCGGGATGTCTTCGGGGAGGACGCCGGTGGTGACTGTGCCTTCGGAGATCAGGGTGCCGGACTCGGTCTCGGTGACAGCCCGGTAGCTCACCTCGCTCTCGCTGGGTACCCCCAGCAGGGTGAAGGCGTGCACGGTGTCGGCCTCGAGGGCGATGGGGGTGGACTGGTCCAGGGAGCCGTCCACGCCGAACTCCACCCAGGAGAGCCCGGGTTCGTCGGTGGTCCAGGACAGCTGGGGTACGGTGACGACGCGTTGGTCGAGCGCGGCTTCGACGGCGAAGTCCTGGATCAAGACGGTGTCGGCTTGCTGATCCTTGGGCAGGGGGCAGCCCAACAGGCTCCAGGCCAGGGCGGTGAGGGTGTGGACGGGGCGCATGAGTACCTCCGTGACAGGAGGCCCATCGGAGGTTCGGCACACGCGCTTTAGGAACCGCGAATGTATGGCTTTGTCGCGGCTCGTTGAATACAGCTATCAAAGGCCGTTATCGGCCAGCCGTAGGTAGAGCGCCAGGCGGCGATTTCTCCCGCCCGCGCGGTAGGTCTGCAGGCTCTGCAGCGTCAAACCTGGGAAATCCGTGGGCCCTCCCCGCGCCAGCAGCAAGGCTGCGCGGCCCCCGGGAGCCAGCAGGCGGCGGGCGTGCTGCAGGAACAGAGGTGGTGGGGCAAAGGCGCGGGAGACGACGCCATCCCATGCCCCCTCGGGGAGCGCCTCTACCCGGCCGTGGTAGACCGCGGCGTTGGGCAGATCCGCAGCGCGCAGCACCTGGGTGAGGAAGGCGGCGCGCTTCTGGCGGCTCTCCACCAGGGTCACCTGGGAGGCCGGATTCCAGGTCGCGACGGCCACTCCTGGAAATCCCGCGCCGCTGCCCAGGTCCGCCCAGCGGCCCTGGGCCTGCAGCAGGCGAGCCACCGCCTCGCTGTCCTCGAAGTGGAGGTCGGTGGGGCCCGGTCCCACCAGGTTCATGGCCCCGCGCCAGCGCTCCAGCAGGGCCTGGTGGGCTCTGCGCACCTGGGCGGGATCAATCGTCACGATGGGCCTCCTGGGCGGCCCTCCGCGCCAAGTGCACGCCGAGCACGTGGATGGCAGCCGGGGTGACGCCGGGCAGCCGCGTCGCCTGGGCCAGAGTGGGCGGTCGCTCGCGCAGCAGGCGCTGGCGCACCTCGGTGGACAGCCCGGGGAGGGGTTGCTCCAGCAGGTCGGAGGGGATCCGCAGCCCTGCGAGCCGGGTGGTCTCCTCGGCCCGGCGGGCGTCGCGGGCGATGTAGCCGGCGTACTTGATGTCGGTGACCACCTGCTCGGTGGCCTCGGCGCTGCAGGACGGCAGCTCCGGGGCGAGGCGGCGAAGCAGGGCCCAGCCCACGCCGGGGCGCCGGAGCAGCTCCGCCAGGCTGCAGGGACGGTCCAGGGGACCGGCTCCCAGGGTCGCGAGCAGCGCCTGGGTGGGCGCGTCGGGCCGCAGCTGTCGCTGCTCCGCCGCGCTGCGGGCCCGGTCGATGGTCTCGCGCTTGAGCTGGAAGCGTGCCCAGGCCTCGTCGTCCACCAGGCCCAGGGCCCGCCCGCGGGCGCAGAGGCGGCGGTCGGCGTTGTCCTCCCGCAGCGTCAGGCGGTACTCCGCGCGGCTGGTGAACATGCGGTAGGGTTCGCCGCCCACCCCGCGGCTGACCAGATCGTCCACCAGCACGCCCACGTAGGCCTCGTGTCTCGCCAGCCGGAAGGGCTCCCCCGTGGCCGCCGAGATGCCCGCCACCAGGCCCTGGGCGGCGGCCTCCTCGTAGCCGCTGGTGCCGCAGACCTGGCCGGCGAGGTACAGCCCAGCGATGCTGCGGTGCTGCAGGTCGTGCCCCAGCTGGCGAGGATCGGCGTAGTCGTACTCCACAGCGTAGCCGTACTGCAGGATGCGGGCCTGTTCGAGACCGGGGATGGCGGCCACCACGCGGTCCTGCACGTCGCGCGGCAGGGAGGTGGGCAGGCCGTTGACGTAGATCCGCTCGTTGTCCAGGCTCTCGGGCTCCAGGAAGATGAGGTGTCGCTCGCGGTCGGGGAAGCGCACCACCTTGTCTTCGATGGAGGGACAGTAGCGTGGCCCGCGACCCTGGATGGCGCCGGTGTACAGCGGCGCCCGGTGCAGGGCTCCCCGGATGATCTCGTGGGCCCGGGGCGTGGTGCTGGTGAGGTAGCAGTCGCGCGCAGGCAGGCGCTCTGTGGGGGGCCTGAAGGAGAAGTGGCCCTCGGGGTGCGTGTCGGCCTGCCGCCGGCAGCGGTGCCAGCCCACGGAGCCGGCGTGGACCCTCGGCGTGGTGCCGGTCTTGAGGCGCCCCAGCTGCAGGCCCAGGCTGGAGAGGCTGGCGGAGAGCGAGTCGGCGGCGTGGTCACCCAGACGGCCACCGCCCAGGCGCTCGTCGCCGCAGTGCATCACCGCGGACAGGAAGGTGCCCGTGGCCAGGATCACCCGCGGTGCGGTGATGCGCCGGCCGTCGGTCAGCCCTAGACCCGCGACCCGCTCACCTCGCACCAGCAGCTGGGCCGCCTCGCCCTCCACCAGCTCCAGGCCAGGGATGGTGGCCAGGACGCGCGCCATCCGGGCGGGGTAGCGCAGGATGTCCACCTGGGCCCGGCTGGCCTGCACCGCCAGCCCCCGGCGAGTGTTCAGGCGCCGGAACTGCAGCGTGCACGCATCGGTGACGCGCGCCATCAGTCCGCCCAGAGCGTCGATCTCGCGCACCAGGTGGCCCTTGCCCAGGCCTCCGATGGCCGGGTTGCAGGACAGCGCGGCGACGCCATCCAGCCGCTGCGTGAGCAGCAGCACTCGCGCTCCGAGGCGTGCGGCCGCCGCCGCGGCCTCGCAGCCGGCGTGCCCTGCGCCCACCACAACGATGTCGAAGTCCTCGGCCAACGGCTCGCTCTCCTGGGGCGCGAGCCCATAACGCAGGCGGGCTCTGCTATCCTTGAGCGCCGTTGTGAGGTGCAGCTCGCCGTCAGATGCAGGCCGGGACAGGCGCTGGAGCCGGGCGGTCTGGGCCGTGGCGGTGCTGGGCTGCTCGCTGTGCTGGGCCGCCACCTGGCACCGCACGCCCACCTCGGATGAGCCGCGGCACCTGCAGATGGGCCGGCAGGTGCTGCTGGAGCGGGACTGGGCGCGCTTCGACAACTCCAAGATGCCGGTGAGCGCCCTCAACGCCTTGCCCACGGTCGTCAGCGGTCCCCCCAGGGACGAGGGGCCCCAGGTCACCCACCGCGACTGGTTCTGGCCGCGCTTGCCCCAGGGCCTGTGGCTGGGGGCCACGGCGCTGCTGGCGGCGGCCTGGGCGCGGCGGCTGTGGGGTGTGCAGGCCGGGCTGGTGGCGGCGGCCTTTGTGGCCCTCGATCCGAACCTGCAGGCCCACGCCGGCCTGGTGACCACCGATGCGCCCTGCGTCTTCTTCGTGCTGGCGGCACTCTACAGCGCATGGCGCGCGGTCGAGGAGGGCGGGCGACGGCGCTGGCTGTGGGCAGGGCTGGCCCTGGGGGCGGCCCAGGCTTCCAAGTTCACCGCGGTGTTCCTGGTGCCCATCCTGGCCCTGGCGCTGCCCGCGTCCTTGCTCTGGAAGCGGCTGCGAGAGGGCCGCTGGAGCTGCGGGCCCCTGCACCTGGGCCTCTACCTGGCGGCCGCGCTGCTGGCCCTGAACCTCTGCTACGGCTTCCAGGGCAGCTTCACGCCCGCCAGCGGCACCACCTGGCGATCGCAGCTGCTGGCGCCCCTGGCCCGCTGCCCGGTGCCCCTGCCCGTGCCGGGTCCCTGGGCCGAAGGCCTGGACTGGGTACGCCACGACGACGAGTACGGCTCGGGCAACATCTACGCCGACGGCAGCTTCACCTCTGAGGGGCAGGCTGATCACTACCTGCGCGCGGCCACGCGCAAGTTCACGCTGCCCTCGCTGGTGCTGGGCCTGCTGGGGCTGGCCTGGCCTCGGCGCCGTGGTCGCGAGGCCCTGTTCCTGGCCTGGCCGGCCCTGTTCCTGGTGGGCTGGTTCTCGCTGGCCTTCAACTACCAGATCGGCACGCGCTACCTGCTGCCTGTGCTGCCGCTGCTGGCGGTGGCGGCGGCACGGCTGCCCTGGCGGCTGGCCCTGGCCGGTGCTGCGCTGGCCGGCCTGTCGGGCCTGAGCTGGTTCCCCCACGGGCTCTGCTACCAGAACGAGCGCCTGCTGGACCGGACACAGGCCTGGCGCCACGTGGCCGACTCGGACCTGGACTGGGGCCAGCAGGGGCTGGCGGCGGCGCAGTGGCACGATGAAAACCCCGCCGGAGTGGTGGACGCCGACCTGCCCGGGCTGGGGCCCATGTTGGTGGGGGCCAACCGGCTGGTGGGGGTGTGGGGGCACCCGGCGCGCTTCGCCTGCCTGCGCGATCAGCACCCGCCCAACGAGCACCTGGCCTACGCCTGGTACCCCTTCGATCTGAGCGCCCAGCAGGCCGCGCGCTGCTTCCCCCGCCAGGTCTACCAGCCGGGACCTGGCGAGCTCTCCTTTCGATCCGCAGGGGAGCCAGTGCTGCTGGCGGCGCGGGTGCGGGGACCGGCGAGCCTGCAGGTCGGGGCCGGCGAGGCGCTGGTCGCCGACCTGCCCGGACACCAGGAGTCGCTGCTGGCGGTTGTGCTCGACGCGCCGCCGGGTGAAGTCCGGGTGAGCGTGCAGGGCCGCCTGCAGGGCCTGTACGTGGACGCCGTCGCGCTGCCCGGTGCGCCCCTGGAGGACCGGTGAGCGCCAAGACCACGCGCTGGCCTTCCGCTGCCCTGCTGCTGGGCCTGGCGGGCCTGCTGGGGCTCTGCCTGCTGGCCTGGTGGCAGCTCCGCTGGCTCGGGGCCGATCTGGCCACGCCCATCTCCCACGGGGTGAACGAGGACTGGGACTGGCAGCTGCAGTTCTACGAGGTGAGCCGCCTGAGCCTGCTGGATCACCAGCAGCTGCCGGGCTGGAACCCCTTTGTGCAGGGCGGCGTGCCCCTGCTGGCCAACCCCGAGTCTCCCTTCCTGTACCCACCCTTTGTGCTCATCGTGATCTTCGGCTCCAGCACGGGGCTCAAGCTGTGGGTGCTGTTCCATCTCTGCGCGCTGGCGGCGGCCTGCTGGTGGGCCGGTCGTGTGCAGGGGCTGGGGCCGGTGGAGGCCCACGGGGCGGGGATCCTCGCCCTGTGCTCAGCCCAGCTACCGGCCCAGACCGCCATGGGGCACATCATGTACCTGCCCTTGTGCTGGCTGCCCCTGGCGTGGATCGCGGCGCGCAGGGGCCGCTGGCGGCTGTTGGCGCTGTGCCTGGCCATGCCCATCCTGGCAGGGGCGCACCATGTGTTCCTCTTCGCGCTGTTGCTGCTGGGGGTGGATGCCTTGCTGCGCATGCTGGATCCGGGGCGGCTGTGGGTGCTGGGCGCCTGGCTGGCCCTGGACCTGTTGCTGGTGGGCCAGAGCTGGGCCCAGTGGCCCCTGCTGCTGCTGGGCGCGGTGGCGCTGGCCTGGCAGCGGCCCCATCCCCGGGGCCTGCCCTGGGCCGTGCCGGCGCGCCTGGTGGCGGGTCTGGGCCTGGCGGCGCTGCTGTGCGCCCCCAAGCTGGCCACCCTGCCTGCGCTGTGGGCCCGGGCGGAGCGCCTGGCGCCCCAGGTCACGCTCTCCATCGCCGACGACTACGGGCCCTGGCGCGCGCTGCAGGTGCTGCTGGGCCTGGTGGAGCGTCCCAGCGCCCACAACGGGCAGAACGTCCTCTACTCCCCCGTGCCCCTGCTGCTGGCGGCCCTGGGAGTTGCCTGGCTGCTGCGGCGCAAGCCGGTGCTCGCCCTGTCCGGGCTGTTCTTCCTGGCGGTGGGCTGGGGCGGAGCCACTCCGGTGAACCTGCTACAGCTGCTGCATCGCTTGCCCCCCTGGGACCACGTGAGGGTGGTGGAGCGCTACGGGGTGGTGTGGACCCTCTTCCTGGGCTGGTTCGCCGCCTGGGGTGTGCTCTGGTTGTGGCGGCGGCGTGGACCAGCATGGCTTCCCTGGTTGCTGCGGCCGGCCCTGGTGCTGGCGGTGGGCTGGCACCTGTGGCAGGCGGCGCCGGAGGCCGCACGGCACTACCACATCGGCGCGGGGCGCCCCCATGAGATCCCACCCGCTGCGGACTTCGTGCAGGTGGACGACGAGCTGACCATCTGGGAGTCCGTGCGCGCCAACCGCGGCAAGCCGCGTTGCTGGACCACGGCCTGGCTGGAGGATCCGGGGCCCGTCCTGGCCCGCGAGGACGAGGGCTACCAGAGCGAGGTCTACCTCGTGGGCGGCCAGGCGGTGCCTGCGGAGCTCACGCCCAACCGGATCCGCTTCGAGGCGCCACAGGCGGGGTTGTTGGTGGTGAACCAGAACGCCTTCGCGGGCTGGAGCCATGGGGGTGAGCCCGCGGGCTCCGCCGGCGGGCTGCTGGCCGTGGAGGTCCAGGCCGGGAGAGGGGAGCTGGTGTACAGGCCCCCAGGGCTGGGGCTCGGGCTGGTGCTGCTCGGACTGGGGCTGGTCATCCTGGGCTGGCCGCTGGTGGCCGTGGGCCGCAGCCGGTGGCAGCGGCGCTGAGGCGAGGTCGCCATCAGGAGGTGGTCGCCCCGCCCCCGCGCGTGGTATGGACGCGGATCCACGATCTCGCGTCCAGCCGCAGGAGGCTCCAATGGCCATCCCCCGTTTCGATGCCCGCAGCTACGACTTCATGCCCTACGTGCCCGCCCTCAACTGGATCGGCGGCGAGTGGACGGAGTCCACCACGGGTCGCAGCATCCCAGTGGAGAATCCACGTCACGGTGAGGTCATGTCCAGCGTGGTGATCTCCGGGGCCGACGACGTGGACGCCGCCGTGCAGGCCGCCAAGGCCGCCCAGCCGGCGTGGGCTGCGCTGCCCATGCGCGAGCGGGCCCAGGTGCTTTACCGCGTGAAGGGCCTGCTGCAGCGTGACTTCGACGAGCTGTCCTGGCTGGTGTGCCACGAGAACGGCAAGGTCATCGCCCAGGCCGAAGCCTCTGTGGCCAAGACCATCGAGTGCATCGAGAACGGCTGCGCGGTCCCCCAGATGGCCGACGGCGGCGGTCTCGAGGTCAGCCGCGGCGTCGAGTGCCGGGTCATCTACGAGCCGGTGGGCATCTGCGCGGGCATCACCCCCTTCAACTTCCCCCTGATGGTTCCCAACTGGATGCTGCCCCAGGCCCTGGTGGGCGGCAACGCGTTCATCTTGAAGCCCAGCGAGAAGGTGCCCCTGAGCGTGCTGCGCTTCGCCGAGCTGCTCCAGGAGGCCGGCCTGCCCGACGGCGTCTTCAACATCGTCCAGGGCGCCCAGGACGCCGTCGAGGCCATCTGCGATCACCCCGACATCGGCGCCCTTGCGTTCGTGGGCTCCACCCGCGTGGGCAGGCTCGTCTACGCCCGCGCCGCCAGGGCCGGCAAGTGCGTCAAGGCCCTGGGAGGCGCCAAGAACTACCTGCTGGTGGCCCCCGACGCCGATCTGAAGCTCACCTCCGAGAACGTCGCAGCCAGCTTCACCGGCTGCTCGGGCCAGCGCTGCATGGCCGCGGCGGTGATGGTGGCCATCGGTGACAGCCAGCACCTCGTGGACGGCGTGGTGGAGGAAGCCCGGAAGCTCCGCGCGGGCGTGGACCACGGCTGCATCATCGACGGCCCCAACGTGGCGCGCATCACCGCCTACATCGACGAGGCTGAGGCCATGGGCGCCACCGTGCTGGTGGATGGCCGCGGTGCCCGGGGCGACGGCGGAGGCCACTGGCTGGGCGCCACGGTCATCGACAACGTCACCACCGAGATGCGCGCGGCCCACGAAGAGATCTTCGGCCCCGTGTTGGCCATCATGCGGATCGACACCCTGGACGAGGCCATCGCACTGCAGAACGCCAGCCCCTACGGCAACGCCGCCGCCATCTACACCCAGAGCGGCCAGGTGGCCGAGTACGCGGTGCGGCGCTTCACCTCGGGCATGATCGGCGTGAACATCGGCGTGCCCGTGCCCCGCGAGCCCTTCTCCTTCGGCGGCTGGAACGACAGCAAGTTCGGCCAGGGCGACGTGAGCGGCTGGGACGGCTTCCGCTTCTGGACCCGCCCCCGCAAGGTCACCACCAAGTGGGCCGTGCAGGAGGACTGGACCTGGATGTCTTAGTTGCCCTCTGCGTCGGCGGACGGCTGCTCAGTGAGCGCCGCGATGAGCAGCGCGGGGTCGCTGCCAGTGGCCAGCGCGGGCGCGTAGAGCTGTTCCAGTCCACCCCACCAGCCGCCGGGGATGTGCACCCAGGCGGGGTCCGCGTTGGGATCCACCTGCTCCAGTGCGCTGAGCGGGTCGCGCAGGACCAGGGGGGCCCCCGAGGCCGCGGCGGCCACCGCCCAGGCGCCCACGGCGTAGATGCCCAGCACGCCGGGCCCCTGGGCCGCTGCCCGCAAGGCCCCTGCGGGCCTGTCCACCAGCGCGTGGTCGCTGGTGAGGGCCCGCAGCTCCCAGGTCTCGTCGGGGGGCAGGTCGAGGGCGCAGGCGGTGAGTCCGGCGGCCAGCAGCGCCTGGCGATCGGCGCTGGAGGCACCGGCGGTGATCACCACCGGGCCTTGGCCCTCGCACAGCGAGGTGTAGCTCACCTCGGGCAGAGGATCGGGCGCCCAGGTGGAGGGTGAGCCCAGCTGCAGGGCGAGCTCAAAGATGGAGAGGGCGCCCTGCTCGGTGGGCGACTGCAGGGCCCCGCCGGCTGTGTAGGGCGGGGACTTGCGGATCGCCCTTGCCCTCTTCTTGTCCGGCGGTGTGTGGCCCAGGTGGGCATCCAGCCAGGGCAGCGCCTCGGCGCGCATGTCGGCGGTGTAGGAGTGCGGGCCCTTCTCCACCTGCCATCGAGCGCTGGTGGGCAGGCCGGCGAGCGCGGGCTGCTCGAGCTCGGTCAGCCACAGGCTGGGTACGGGGAGGGCGGCGAGCACGGCGGGATCGGGGCCCGGCCAGCCGGGCAACAGGTCGCAGTAACAGCCACCCGTGCCCTGCTCGTGGGGCAGCTGCACGGGCGATGCCAGGGCCAGGCCGGCCAGGCCGGGCTCCGCCAGGGCCAGGTAGAAGGCCAGCACGGCTCCCCCGCTGGCGCCGGTGACCGCCACGCGGTCCACCTCGGCGGCCTCGCGCAGGGCAGCCAGGCCCCGCTGGGCCAGGTGGAGCTGCAGGCCCAGGGCGGAGGTGCCTGCGGCCACCAGGACGGCCCGGTTGTGGGCTCCCGCCTGGTGGTGCAGCTGCCGGCCCGGCTGCTCCCACTCCTCGACGCCGGGCATGTCCACGGCCAGCGCGGCGATCCCCCGCGCCGCCAGCGCGTGGGCCACCTCCTGGCACTCACCGGCGGTCTTGCCCTCTCCGAAGTGCCCTGGCAGCACCAGCACGCCGGATGGGGGGCTCGCGGCCTCGGGCAGCCACAGGGCCGCCGAGCTGCGCATGCCGGGCCAGGCCTGGAACGACAGCGGCTGCACGGTGTAGCCGGGGTAGGCGGTGGTCTCCCCGAGGATCAGCTCCAGCGGCGCCTCGTTGGCGAAGCTCGCCACCCCCGTGGCGGCCAGGATCTCCACAGGGTTGGCCGGAGACACCGGAGGTCCCTGCGGGGCTTGGTCGCCGGAGCAGGCCGCGGCCAGCAGCAGGGTGGGGGCCAGAGCGGAGCGGAGGTGCATGGGCCATACTACACCGGCGGTGGCAGGGGTTGGCGGTGGGGAGGGGGTGCGATTATGGCGAAACCACCCCCCA
>CAZEJJ010000097.1:0-29047 GCA_964512185.1 uncultured Enterobacterales bacterium
ACGTCGGCGTGGGTCATGCGCATGGGGTGCTCCACCAGGCTCTCGGTGCCGCCGAGGGACACGGCCAGGCGGAACACCTCGAAGCGATCCAGGACCTTGAAGGCGTCCTTCTCGTTGCCCTCCACCTCGAACGCGATCAGCGAGCCGTGCCCGGTGGTCTGCTTGCGGTACAGGCGGCCCTGGGGGCTGTTGGGAGGCAGCAGCGAGGGGTAGGTGACGGAGCGCACCTTGGGGTGCTCCGCCAGCAGCTCCGCCAGCTTCTGGGCGGTGGTGGCCTGCCGCCGCATGCGCACGGACACGGTCTCCAGGGAGCGCGTGAGCAGCCAGGCGGTGAAGGGGTGGCTCATGCTGCCCATGATGGTGCGGTAGGTGGCGATGGCTCCGATGGTGGCGGTGTCGGCGATGGCCACCCCGGCCACCAGGTCGGAGTGACCTCCCAGGAACTTGGTGGCCGAGTACAGGATGATGTCGGCGCCGAAGTGCACGGGATGCTGGAACAGCGGCCCCAGGAAGGTGTTGTCCACCGCAGTGTAGACCTTGCGGTCGGGGGTGGACAGCTGCGCCGCGAGCTGTGAGCAGCCCTCGATGTCGCTCAGCGCCAGGCTGGGGTTGGCCGGCGCCTCCACGTAGAGCATGCGCACCTTGCCGGCGTGCTGCTTGGCGGCCTCGGCCATGGCCTCGTGGGCCAGGTGGCCGGCCTGTACGAAGACCGTGTGGATGCCCATCTCGGGCAGGATGTGCTCGACCAGGAAGTGGGTGCCACCGTAGACGGGGGCGGTGGAGAGGATCACGTCACCTGGGCGGCACAGGGCCATGATCGTGGTGGTGATGGCGGCCATGCCGCTGGAGAAGACCGCGGCCTTCTCCAGCTCCTCCCAGGCAGCCAGGCGGTCTTCGTAGATCTCGAGGTTGGGGTTGTTCAGGCGGGAGTAGATGAGCCCCATGGCCTCGCCCTGGGGCATGGCCTCCAGCCCGTAGGCCGCGGAGAAGAACTGCTTGCCTTTCTCGGCCGAGGAGAACTCGAAGGTGCTCGTGAGAAACACCGGGGGCTTGATGGAGCCCTCGGAGAGGCTGGGCTCGTAGGCATAGCCCAGGGCCAGGGTCTCGGGGTGGAAGCGCTTGTGGTAGCGATCGCTCTTGAGCTTCATCCTGCCCTCCTGGGCATGGCTGGGGTCGCCCTCCTATGGTGCGGACCCTGCGTAGGCACTGCCATCCCGCCCGGGAGCTGTGGCGGCGCAGGACGAGGAGGATCAGAGATCAGAGCTTCCAGACAGAGTGGCGGCCCTGCTCGAAGACCAGCACCGCTTCCTGCACCAGCAGGCGCTGCAGCTGCTCTTCGGGCTGGCGGAACCGGGCCTCAAAGCTCGCTTCGTCCAGGAAGGGATAGCTCTTGCGCAGGAAGTGGATGCGCGCCACGAGCAGGTGCGAGACCCCGGCGGCGCGCAGCTGCTCCAGGGCCTGGTCGCCGTGCAGCGCCAGCAGGTGGCGCGTGGGTACGTGATCCTCCACCGAGCCGAGGATCCAGGGACGCTGCAGGTGCCATGCGTACCAGGAGTACAGCAGCGCCACGCGGGCCTCGGGCCCGGTCTCCTCGTTCAGCCAGCGCAGCGCCGACCACGGGGGCAGCTCGCGCTGGAGGTAGTCCTCGGGGCTCTCCTGGCCCAGGGCCACGGCGGCCTGCTCGCTGGCCTGGGACAGGCTGGGCTGCAGGTTGGCGGGCAGGCCCGCGAGCCACACCGCCGCGCCGAAGGGGATCGCCCAGCGGGGCAGGCGCGCCAGACCCGCAGCGGCGGCCAGGGCCAGCAGCGGCAGCGTCGGCAGCAGGTAGCGCAGCCAGTGGGGGCCCACGGCCCACAACGCGAAGCCGCCCGCCGCCAGCAGGCTCACCGCCCGCGCTCTCGGGCAGCGCAGGGCGGCCAGCACCGCCGCGGGCAGCAGGGCGAGCAGGGCAGGGTTGAGGCGCCCCAGGAACACCATGCTGTCGGTCTCCGCGCGCATGGTCACGTTCCATGGCAGCAGCAGCAGGTCCACAGGGCCGCGCCCCAGGCCGTACTTCTCCGGGTACTGAAAGACGAGCTCACCCGCTTCGCTCCAGCCAGCGAAGGGGAACAGCGGGTGCAGACCTTCCAGGGCGCTGCGCAGCCACCACGGGGCCACCAGGGCGAGGGCGGCGAGGCCCGCGAGCAGCACGGCGGCGGGTGAGACAGGGGCGGCCCCGCGGCGCCACAGCGCGCGCAGCAGCAGCCAGAGGAAGAGGGGCAGCAGCGGGGCGGCGGCGGTGTACTTGATGGCCAGGGCGCCCCCCGCGCACAGGGCCACCAGGGGCAGCAGGCCGCCGGAGATGGCGGCCTCGGTGGCCACCAGCACCAGCAGGGCGGCCGGAAGGTCGGCGTAGGCCAGGCCCGTCTTGTCCAGGAAGCTGGCGCAGCCGAGCAGCAGCAGCGGGGCCGCGAGCCCGGCCACGGGGCCCCACCAGCGCGCCGCCGTGCGGCGCACACCCAGCAGCAGCGCGGCCACAAGGAGCAGGTGGAAGGCCCTGGGGGCTGTGGCGCCGCCCAGGCCGAGCAGCCAGGCCCAGGGCAGGTGCAGGGCCAGGGGCCGGCTGCCGTTGGGCATCCACGGGCCGCCCAGCAGGCTGCCCTCTTGCAGCATGCGAGCCGGGAGGGCCAGGTGGTAGTAGAGCTCGTCGGTGTCGGTGACCGGGGCGAGCATGGCCAGGATCCCCGGTGCCAGGAACAGCAGCCCGACGGCGATCTCCGCGGCGCCCAGGCGCGGCAGGCGCACCGCTGGACGGAGCAGCCAGCCCGCCGCCAGGAGCAGCAGCAGGCTCGCTCCCAGCCACGGGCTCACGCCCAGAATAGCGGCCGCGGGCAGGGAGAGCAGGCCCAGCAGCACCAGGCCTGTGGCCAGGGAACGCAGCCAGCCCAGCGGGTGCTCGAGAGCCAGCGGCGCCGCGCGCTGCAGCAGCGCCGCGCCGCCACCCGTGCAGGCCAGCAGCGCCGCCAGGGCCGCCGCCAGGCCCCTGGCACCCGCGGCCAGGGCCGGCGCCCCCAGGGTGTGGGAGGGCTCCAGCAGTGGAAAGGCGATGGCCAGCGCCAGCATCCAGACCACCAACAGGGCCGCGCCGAGCTGGGAGGGCCGGGCGCCGCTCATGCGCTCTCCAGTGCACAGCGGGTGGCTGCTCGTGGCAGCAGGCGGATGGCGTCGCCCGGGGCCGGGATGCTCACCAGGCCCGTGGGCATGGCACCTGCTGCCCTCCAGCCTCCGTCGCGCCAGTGCTGCACGCACCAGCCCTGGGCCGGCCAGTCCAGGCGGTAGTGGATCGTCCCCTCCACGTGGCTGCCGCCGTAGCCCCCTGGCAGGCGTGGGCCGAGCGCGGTGGCGCGGGGGTCGTCGTCGTCCAGCACCAGCCAGCGCGCGGTGGCCAGCCAGGGCTCTCCGTCCAGGCGATAGAGCAGCCAGGGGCCCCAGCGGCTGGGCCAGCCCTGGTCGCCAGGACCTGTGAGCTGCAGGCCATCGGAGCAGATCACGTCGCTGTCGCCGCCGCTGCGGTCCTCCCAGCAGGCCACCGCCTGCCAGAGGCTGAGGCCGGCCCTGAAGCCGGTGTCCGCGGGCGCGTGCAGGCGCCGGGATCCCTGCAGGTCCTGCACCCACACCCCCCGCTCGTCCAGCCAGCCCAGCCAGCCGCCGCTGGCGGCCACGTGCCGCTGGTCGCCGGGATCGGCCACCACTGGGAAGGAGTCATTGGTCTCGGCGTCCCAGGCCCAGATGTCCATGCCCGTGGTGGCGCGCTCGCGCCCGTCCACCCAGGCCACCAGGGGCCAGTCCAGCGCGGGCGGGAACCAGGGCAGGGGGTCGGCGTCGTGCAGCAGCTGGCGGCGCTCGTCCAGCGCGAAGGCGGCTACGCGCCGCTCCAGCAGCAGGGCGCCGTGGCTGCCGTCGCTGGCCACCGGCGCCACCGGGCGCTGCCCGGCCCAGGGCTGGGCGTGCACCGCTGAGGGCTGGGGCAGGCGCCACAGGCCATGGTCGCTGCCCAGGGCGTAGAGCACGCCGGGAGCGCTGGCCGGCGAGATGGCAGGGCCGTCGAGTTGCACCCGGCGGCCGTCGGACAGGTGCCAGGCCTGGTCCACCAGGCCCTGGTGTCGGCAGCCCACCAGCCAGGAGCCGGCCAGCTTCGGATACCGACGGTCCTGGCAGCGGCTGTCGAAGGCCGGGAGCGGGCGACGATCCAGCTCCACCGGGGCGGCCGGCTCCGGCCAGGCCAGCCGCTGGAAGGGGGTCGCGGCGAGCTGGTCCGCCAGGCGCAGCGGCTCGCTGCGGAGCGCGCCCGCCGAGCCGGGCTGCGGCGAGGCGCAGCCCAGCCCGAGGGCCAGGGCCCAGGGGGCGGCGGCGTGGGGGTGCGGTGCGCGCACCGGGAGGGGGACCGGCCCGCTAGCGGGCCTCGACGCCGCAGCAGGTGGCGGTGTAGGTGACCGTGTCGGTGACCGCCTCGCCGGTGCAGTCGGTGACCGAGAGCTCGAAGATGAACTCCGTGGCTTCGCACTTGAGGGACTCGGTGGTGATGTCGGAGAGCACCACCTGGGTCTCCAGACTGGTGCTGTCGTGGATGGTGGCGCTGCCCTCGGTGACCGACCAGCTGACGACATAGGGGTCGCCGTCAGCGTCGGAGACGTTGGCGTCGTCACCCAGGGTGGTGGAGACATCGTCGCAGTCGTCGCAGTCGTAGGTGTAGCCGTTGAGCGTGCAGGAGACGTCGCCGCCCTTGAAGGTCTTGGTGGCGCCGGCATCGACCCCCGGGGAGCTGTTGTAGGCCCGCTCGGACACGTCTAGAGCGAGGAGGTCGGGGGTGGACCACTCCTCGCCGTCGGTGACCGCCACCGACAGCACGTAGTCGCCCGCCACGTCGGCGAAGAAGGTGGGGGCGGCGATGTCGCGCTCGCTGAAGCTGTCGACCGTGGCGGTGGACTCGGCGGGCTTGGACTGCAGATCCCAGTAGTAGGTGAGGGCGTCGCCGTCGGGGTCCACCGAGGCGGAGGCGTCCAGCGGGATGTCGGTGCAGTCGCTGGCGGTGAGGTCTTCGCCCGCGTTGGCGGTGGGCGCGCCGTTTTCGCCGGTGACGGTGATGACCGCGGCCTCGGGGGCGGAGTCGGCGAGCCCGTTGTTGACCACCAGGTTGGCGATGTAGACGCCCTTGACGTCGGGCAGGAGGCTGGCCTGCACGGCGGTGGCGTTGCTGATGGAGCTGGAGGTGAGGGCCGAGGAGTCGGGGAGGTCCACCAGGGACCAGGAGTAGGTGAGCGTGCGGCCCTGGGGGTCGTAGGAGTCGCTGCCGTCGAGATCCACCGTGGTGCCCAGCACGACGGTCTGGTCGTCGCCGGCGTCGGCCACGGGGAGGTTCTCGGGCTCTTCGGCCACCACCACCACGTAGTCGGGCGCCGAGCTGGCGTCGTGCAGATCCTGGACGGTCAGCTGGATGACGTAGGTGCCGATGATGTCGGGCGTGAAGGTGGTGGACACGGCCGTGGCGTCGTGGTTGCGCGCGAAGGGAGCCTCGCGCTCCTCGAGAGCTGAGCCATCGGGCAGGTGCTCGAAGCTCCAGTGGTAGCTCAGGGCGTCGCCATCGGGATCATAGGAGCTGTGCCCGTCGAGGGTGACCACTTGGTCTGCCGGCTGGCTGACGTCGGAGCCGGCGTTGGCCACCGGCGGGTTGTTGCCCGCTTCGGTGGTGGTGTCCTTGCCGCCCGTGTTGCCGCAGTCCGATGCCATCAGCATCGGGACGACGAGGAGGGCGGCGACCTTGGTGAGGCTGCGCATGGCGGGCTCCTAGTACGCACCCTCGCAGGAGAAGGTGACGTTGACGGTGTCGTTGTCGCTGTAGTCGCAGTCGCTGACGTCGAGGTTGACTTCCCAGGTGGTGGTGGTGGTGCTGCCCACCGTGGTGGCGGCGGCGGCCGTGGTGACCTGGGTGTAGCTGGCGTAGGGGGTGTGGATGTACAGCTCGCCGGTGGCGTCCGACCAGTAGTAGTTCAGCTCGTCGCCGTCGGGGTCGTTGGAGCTGGTGCCGTCGAGCTCGATGGTCTCGCCTTCGCAGTCTTCGCACTCGTGCACGCCGTAGGAGACCAGGTCGCACTCGGCCTCGGCTTCGATGGACTGGTCGTCGCCGGCGTTGGCCACCGGCGAGGTGTTCTCGGAGCGATCCGGGATGGTGACCGAGACCACGTCGGGTGCGGACCACAGCTCGCCGTCGAAGACGTTGAGCTGGAAGGTGTAGGTGCCCACCACGTCCCAGGTGAAGGTGGGGGTGGCCAGGCTGGGGTCGTCGAAGGCGGGGCTGCCGGCGGGGCCGGTGTCGCCCGAGTCGAGGGAGCCGTCGGCGTGGGAGCCGGCGGGCACCTCGAGCACGGCCCACAGGTACTCGAGGCCTTCGCCTTCGGGGTCGTAGGAGCCGTAGGCGTTGAGCTCGAATTCCGACTCGGTGCACGGCGGCAGGGGGCCGCCGGTGCCGGCATCGGCGATGGGCGGCTGATTTTCGCTGCTGGCGGTGATGGTGCAGTAGGCGGGCTCGGACCACTGGCCACCGTCGCTGACCACCAGGCTGACCAGGTACATGCCGGGGGCATCGGGGATGACCGTGGGGGTGGCGCTGCCGGCGTTGAAGATGTCTTCGCTGTCGAGGGTGGAGTCGGCGGGCCAGGACGACAGGGCCCAGCTGAACTCCAGGGCGGCGCCCTCGGGATCGTAGGACTCGGAGCCGTCGAGCTCGACGCGCTCGCCCACCTCGACCACGGCGTCGCCGCCGCAGCTGGCCACCGGGGCCTGGTTGCCGCTGATCACCTCGACGATGACCACGTCGGGAGAGGTCTCATCGAGGCCGTCGGAGAGGGCCAGGGAGAGGACGTAGGTGCCCACCTGGTCGGGAGAGAAGCCGGTGTTGCAGGCTTCGGCGCTGTTGTTGTCGGTGAGCTGGGAGACGTCGATGGAGGACTCCACCGGCACGGACTCGAAGTCCCACACGTAGGTGTAGGTGGTGCCATCGCAGATCACGGAGAAGCCTGACTCCGGGCAGCCGTCGAGGGTGGCTGTGCTCCCCAGGGTGATCTCCAGGTCGTTGCCGGCGTTGGCCACGGGATCGCAGTCGGGTGGAGCGCTGTCGGTCGTGTCCTTCTGACCGCACTCGCCGGCGATCAGCATCGGTACGACCAGCAGCAGCAGGGGGAGCGTCCGGGTGCGGGTGCTCATAGAGGACTCCCTGTGAAGACTGTACCCGTGGCTACGGGAGTACCGGGCCGCTACACGGCCCGCCCTTCGCCCGGGTGGGCGACACCACGGACTAACATGGAATCCGCACTGTCGAGCCATTGTAGAAAGACTTCCATGACGCCGTCAACGAGATCGTTGTCCCACCCGATCACTCTGGGTCCATCCAGGGCTTCCGTCGCGCTCCTCCTGTCCTTGGCGGGGGGCTTTCCTGCGGCGGCGAGCGCGGTGGTGCCCGACACTTTTCACCACCTGGAACCCGCATGTGTCCCCGGAGCCGAGCTGCAGGCGGGAGCACGGGCGGACTGGGGGCTGGTGCCGGCCTTCCGCGCCGGCAGCCGCCAGAGGTTCAGAGCGGTCGCCTCCGGGCAGCTGGGGCTGGCGGAGTGGGTGCTGCTGGATGCTCGCTTCGAAGGGCTGGCGGATCTGCACCCGGACGGCACGCGACAGCTGGGGGCGGGTGACCTGGAGCTGGGCGCCCTGGTGCGCCTGCCCCTGTTTCCCGAGCTGCGAGGGGCGGCGCAGGCCGAGGGCCGCCTGGGCCCCGCCGTCGCGCTGGGCTGGCGCGGCAAGCTGCCCAACGCGGCTGACGAGGGCGAGCTCGGCAGCGACGAGACCGATCTCACCCTGCTGGCCCTGGCCGCCGCGGATCTCGGGCCGCTGCGCTTCGGGGCGGGTGGCGGTCTGGCCATCCTCGGCAACCCCCTGATGATGGCCGCACAGGACGATGTGGCGTTCCTCCAGGTCTGGGCGGACGGGCCCGATCCGCGGGCCGGTGGCCAGGCCTGGCTGCCCAGGCCGCGGCTGGGTGTGGATCTGGCGCTTCCCACGGTGTGGAACCCGGTGCGCGGCGAGCTCTGGACAGGGTTGCTCTGGGGAGAGCGCTGGCAGATCCGCCTGGAGGGCGGTCTGGGGCTGGCGCCGGCCTCATCCGACGCCTGGGTCGGCGTGGGCCTGGGCACCCGTATGGGGCCCTGGCCCCGAGAGAGACGGGACGCGGGATCCGCCGTACATTAGATCCTACCTGACAGGGCGCCCGCAGGCGTCCGGGCCAGTCAGGAGGGTCCATGGGCTTGTTCGACTTCATCTTCGGCAGCCCCGAGCAGCAGCTGGATCGCCAGTGCAAGCGGGTGCAGAACATCAACGGGCAGCCTGAGGAGCGCGAGGCGGCCGCCCTGTACCTGGCCGAGAACGGCACCGAGCGGGCCATCTACGGCCTGCTGGGGCGCTTCGACATCGCCATCGAGAACAGCATGAAGGACGCCAACGAGAAGGCCTTCGTGTTCGAGCTGTTGGTGGAGCTGGGCGAGCCCTGCCTCGAGCCCGCCCGAGCCTTCGCGCTGCGCTGCAAGAACATCGCCAACCCGCTGCGCCTGGTGGAGGCCGTGGGAGGCACGGAACCCCTGCTGGCCACCGTGCTGGTGATGCTCGACGAAGAGGCCGCCAAAGAGGACTTCAAGCCCGACCGCAAGCGCGACCTGCTGGTCAAGCTCGCCGACTACCGCGATCCGCGCATCGTGCCCAGCGCCGTCCGCTTCTTGAGCGACTTCGACGAGGGCGTGCGCTACGCCGCGGCCCAGGCCATCATCCACCAGGAGAACGAGGACGGCACAGCGGAGCTGCTGGCTGCGCTGGCCAACCCCGAAGAGGAATCCAACCGCCTGCGGGTGCGGATCGCCGAGACCTTCGCGGGGCGCAGGTGGTCGGTGGCCGCCCAGGCCGCGGCCTTGACCGAGAACCCGCCCTCGGGTTTCAAGGTCCGCGGCAAGCACCTGGTTCCGGCCTGACGCCGGCGACAGACTCATGAAGGTCCTGTTGGTCCGGCCTCCGCGCCGTGGCCTGCGCGATGTCAGCCTGGTGGTGCCACCGCTGGGCCTGGCCTACGTGGCCGCCGCGCTGCTCGCCCATGGCCATCGGGTGGAGATCATCGACGGGCGAGCGGCCGGGCTGGGGTGGCGGGATCTGGAGCGCAGGCTCGCGGCTGCGCGGGCCGACCTGGTGGGTGTGAGCGCCCTGAGCCCCGTGGCGGACCTGGCCGCGCGGGTGCTTCGGCTGGCTCGGCCCCACGCTCGGTGGCTGATGGTGGGGGGGCCCCATCCCACCGCGGTGGGTCCCAGGCTCTTCGCGGAGATGCCCGAGGCAGATCTCGCCATCGAGGGTGAGGCGGAGCACAGCGCTCCAGAAGCCCTGGCCTGGCTGGAGGCCGGCGCCGCGGGCCCACCACCGGCGGGGGTCCGGGTCGTCGGGCGCAGCTTCCAGCGCCGCTCGCCGCCCGACGATCTCGACGCCCTCCCCGGCCCGGCCCGCCAGCTGCTGCCCGGCCGCGGCTATCATCACCTCCTGGCCACGCGGCGACCCATGGCCACGGTGATCTCCAGCCGGGGCTGCCCCCACGGCTGCACCTTCTGCGATCGAGCCGTGGGGGGGCGGCGCTGGCGAGCGCGCTCGGCGGAGCATGTCCTGCGGGAGCTGGATGAGCTGGCCCGGCAGGGGACCCGCTTCGTCACCTTCTACGACGACAACTTCACCCACGACCCCCAGCGCGTGGCCGCCATCTGCCGGGGCATGCTGGACCGCGAGCTCGGCCTGGCCTGGAACTGCGAGGCGCGGGTGGACGGCGTGGACGCCCACCTGCTGGGGTTGATGGCGGCGGCTGGCTGCCAGCTGGTGGCCTACGGCGTCGAGAGTGCCTGGGAGCCCACCCTGCGGGCGCTGGGCAAGGGCTTCGACAGGGCCCAGGTGCAGCGCGCCTTCCGCGCGAGCCGCGAGGCTGGCCTGCGCACCCTGGCCTACGTCATCCTGGGCTCCCCCGGAGAGAGCCCGGCGCAGCTCGACGCCACGCTGCGTTTCTGCCGACACCTGCGGGCCGACTTCGCGCAGTTCTCGACGCTGGCGGCCCTCCCCGGGGCCACGCTCGGCGCCGGTGAGCCGGGGGGCGTCGACGTTCGCTCCTTCCTGGACGCCGATCTCCAGCGTCGCTGCCTGTCCGACCTCCCGGCCCGCGAGCTCTCCCGCTGGCTGCGGCACGCCTGGTGCGACTTCTACCTGCGCCCGGCACCGCTGGCGCGCCTGGCGCGCGCGGCTCTGGAGAGCGGGGCCTGGGTGGAGGCCCCGTGGCTCGCTGGCGTGGCCGTGGGCTGGTTGCTGAGCGGCCGCGGGTAGCGGCGCATACGGCCCCACCAGCCTGCTCCGTCGCTGGCTGGCTGTGAGGGCTGCCGGTGGGTATCGGTTCCGTGTCCCCTGGAGCACCAGGAGGCGGAGGAGAGCATGGACTTCCACGTCACGTTTCCGGGCGGCGAGCGGACGGAGGTCCGGCTGGCCAGCGGCGAGCTCGCTGTCCCTCGCGGCCCGAGGGACCGATCGGGTGGAGACGGCTTCAGGATCTTCCTGGCCTCTGTCGCCACCAATGCCGGTGACTGGGTCCTCGGCTACTGCCGCAGCCGCGAGCTGCCGGTGGCCGGGCTGCGGCTGGTCCAGCGGGCACGCCGCGAACCCGGCTCCGATCGCCTGGTGGCGCTGGAGCTGGAGCTCAGGGTGCCGGAGGAGCTCTCCGATCGTCACCGCCGGGCGCTGCTGCGCGCCGTCCAGCTGTGCCCCGTCGTGCGGGCATTCTCACAGCCGCCCGAGGTCTCGGTGCGCCTGCAGCGGGGCTAGAGCCTAGATAATGGGGCTAGAGTCTAGAAAAGGTAGAGCTCTTCGTCGTAGCACTCGCCGTCGGCGACCTCCTGGCAGCTGGCATCCATGATGCAGCTCATCTGGTCGTAGTGCAGCTCGAGGGCCTGCAGGTCCTCCCAGCCTTCGTAGAGGTTCTCCTCGCGCTGGCAGGAGTCGCGGCACTCGTACTCCGAGACCCGCGAGGACTCCACCTCGTCGCACTCCAGCAGCTTGGTGCACACCTGCTTGCAGGTTGGATGGCAGGCGGGCGCCGCCAGCAGCACGGCCGGCAGCAGCAGGGCCAGAAGCCCCGACCTACCAGACAGGTGCGCAGTAGCCCTTGTTGAGGTCTTCACAGGCAGTCTCGGCGATGCAGTCCATCCAGATGGCGGCCTGCTTCTCGTTCTCCAGCTGCACGCTGGCGCTGCTGCCCTGGCGCTCGTTGGGATCGTAGCCCTCGAGCTCTCCAGGGACGGACAGGGCGCCTTCGCACTCGTTGGAGCAGCGGGTGAGCAGCTCGGTGGCGGTGGTACCGGGCCTTGAGATGCTGCAGGACTCGCCGGTGGTGCCGTAGAGCCGCTCACAGGTGGACTGGCAGTTGGGGCCGCAGCCTGTGGCTGCGAGCGCCGCCGCTGCGACCAGGCTGACCGCTACGAGCCTGTGCATGGAGCCTCCCAGAGACATGCCGAGTTGGCGAGAGCCGCGCGCTCTCGGCTGGCGGGCATGCTAATGGACACCGCGAGGTCGGTCAACATGCCGGCCGTCCGTCTGACGGCAGGTTGACGACAGAGGCGTGGCCGTTCCCGAGGGCGGCCTCGCTCTCGGCGGAGGCCCAGGCTCGTGCACGTCCTGCATGTCACTCCCTACTTCCCGCCCACCTGGGCCTACGGGGGGATCCCTCGCATCGTCTATGGCCTCGGCCGAGCGCTCTGCCAGCAGGGGGTGCAGGTGACGGTGCTCACCACCGACGCCCTGGACGCCAGGGCCCGCGCCTCGGTGAAGCCCGATCGGGTGCTCGACGGCATGCGCGTGGT
This sequence comes from uncultured Enterobacterales bacterium, assembly GCA_964512185.1. Lineage (GTDB taxonomy): Bacteria > Myxococcota_A > UBA796 > UBA796 > JAFGLY01 > CAZEJJ01. Next base: position 11,946 of record CAZEJJ010000097.1, read on the forward strand.
GACCTGCCGCAACCTGTCCAACCGGCTGGCCTACGACCACCAGCTCTTCCTGCCCCGGGCGGTGAACCAGCGCCTGGCGGGGCTGCCCTGTCCCGACATCATCCACCTGCACGGGCACCGACACCTGCTCAACAACGCCGCCGAGCGCTACGCGCGGCGCAGCTTCGTGCCCACGGTGCTCACCGCCAATGGCACCCTGCTGCGGCATGAGCGCAAGCAGCGGGTGAAGCTGCTGTGGGACCTGCTCATCTCCGGACGCATCCCACGGCGGGCCGCGCGCTGCGTGGTGGTGAGCCAGGCGGAGCTGCGCCAGCACCTGCAAGCGGGCCTGCCGCGGGAGCGGCTGGTGAGCATCCCCAACGGCCTCGACCTGGGGGAGTTCTACCCGCTGCCACCCCGCGGCTTGTTCCGGCGTCGGCTGGGAATCCCGGCGGACCGACCGGTGGTGGTCTACCTGGGCCAGCTCTCGCCGCGCAAGGGGGTGGAGCACCTGGTGGCGGCCTTCAACCACGATCCGCCTGCCGGGGCGGTGCTGGTGGTGGGCGGCAACGACATGGGCGGCGGCCAGCTGGCGCGCGCGGCGGCAGATCCCGCCGCTCCGGTGCACTTCGTCGGCCTGCTGGAGGGCGAGGAGCGCATCCAGCTGCTGGTGGACGCCGATGTGCTGGTCTACCCGTCCACGGCCGAGGTCTTCGGGTTGGTGCCCTTCGAGGGGCTCCTCTCGGGGACGCCGGTGGTGGTGGGCGACGACTGCGGCTGTGGGGAGCTGATCCAGCAGGCGGGGGCCGGCCTGCTGGTCCGCCACGGCGATGTGTCGGCCCTGCGGGAGCAGATCCGGCAGCTGGTGAGCGATCGCGCGCTGGCGGGCTCCATGGTGGAGCGGGGGCGGGCCTGGATCAGGGATCGCTACGACTGGCCGCAGGTGGCCCGGATGCACGAAGAGCTGTACCGCGACGTGCTCCGCGAGGCCCAGAGCCCCCGCGCCGGAGGGCAGGTTTGAGCCCCGAGGCCCGGGCGAGCGCCCTGCGCTGGGCGGGCTTCGCGCTGCTGGCGGTGCTGGTGCTGGCGGCCTGGGCCAACGGCCTGCAGGGGGAGTTCACCTACGACGACAAGGTCGAGGTGGTGGGCAACCGCACCATCCGCACCCTGGAGGACTGGCACCTGGTGCTGGCCTACAACGCCAGCCGCCCTGTGGTCATCCTGAGCTGGGCGCTGGACTGGCGGCTCTGGGGGCTCAGCCCCGCGGGCTACCACGCCGTGAACCTGCTGGTACACCTGCTCAACGCGGGGCTGGTGCTGCTGCTGGGTGAAGAGGTCCTGCGCAGGCTCGGCTGGCGGGCACCGCTCCTCCCCGCGCTCGCGGCGGCCGCCCTGTGGGCCGTGCACCCCATGACCACCGAGGCGGTCACCTACATCACGGGCCGCTCCGAGGCCCTCTGCGCCACCTTCTACCTGGGGGCGGTGCTGGAGTGGCTGCGCTGGCGCCGCGAGGGCGGGGGCTTCCACCTGTTCCTGGCCTTCCTGGCCTTTCTCCTGGCGGCCGCCACCAAGGAGGTGGCGGCCACCATCCCCCCCATGATCCTGCTGATGGAGCTGGGCCTGCCCTCGGAGCGCCCCCTGGGGCGCCGCGGCCTGCTGGCCCTGGCGCCCTTCTGGCTCTCGCTGCTGGCGGGGGCCTGGCTGCGCAAGGCGCTGTACGGCGTGTTCATCACCGACCAGTGGCTGCGCCCCCTGCAGGTGCAGCTGGCCACCGAGCTGGAGGTCATCGTCCGCTACCTGCAGCTGTGGCTGCTGCCGGTGGGGCAGTCGGTGTTCCACGATCACCCGCCCGCACCGGGCTTGCTGCACTGGCAGCCGCTGCTCTGCCTCGGTCTGCTCTGCGTGGCGGCGGCCGTGGCCATCCAGCAGCGCAGGCGGCGCCCCTGGCTGCTGGTGTGCGCGGGCTGGTTCCTGCTGGTGCTGCTGCCCAGCAGCAGCTTCGTACCTCTGAAGGAGACCATGGCCGAGCACCGCACCTACCTGGCGGGCTGGGGGCTCTGCCTGGCAGCGGTGCTGGTGGTGGCGCCCCTGGCGGCGCGTCGGTGGGGCCTGGCGCTGGGCCTGGTGGCGGCGCTGGTGTTGGCCCTGGCCACGGCCACCCACCTGCGCAACCGCGCCTGGGCCAGCGAGGTGGCCCTGTGGGCCCAGGCCGTGGATCGGAACCCCGCGTCTGCCGAGGCCTGGTACGGCTACGCGGATGCCTTGCGCTTCGCCAAGGAATTCGACCGGGCGGTGATCGCCTACCGCGAGGCCGTAGAGCTGGACAACCTCTTCCTCGATGCCTGGAACAACCTGGGCATCGCGCTGGCCGAACAGGGCAAGGCGGCGGAGGCCCGGGAGGTCTGGCTCGAGACGCTCCAGCGGCATCCCTCCTACTGCCGCGCCCACAACAACCTCGGCTGGCTCTACTTCCGGCAGCGTCGCTGGGAGTCGGCCCTGGCGGAGTTCCGCACCACGCTCAGCTACTGCGCGGGCAACACGCAGGCGCACTTCGCCATGGGCAACATCTACTTCGGCCCCCGGCGGGACGCGCGGCGCGCCGTGTACCACTATCAGCAGGTGATCGACCTGGATCCTGCCTTCCCCGAGCGGGAGCTGATCAAGGAGCGCCTGCTGCAGCTGACCTTCTGACTACCAGCTGTCCTGGCCGGCGCCGAAGAAGTTGAGCCCGCCGCTGTCGGGGGTGTGCTCGCCGTAGGAGCGCACCGCCTCGTCGGTGACGAAGTAGGTGGCGTGCTCGCCGTAGCGGCGCGAGAAGAAGACCTTGCCCTCGAGACCGGTGGAGAAGCGGAAGTCGAGGCCGGCCAGGTTTTCGTCGTGGGCGGCGGTGAGCAGCGTGGTGCACACCGGGCAGTGGAACTCCACCAGGTCGCCGTCGGTCAAGGGGAGATCGTCGGCGATGATGGCCTTGTAGTTGCCCGGCTGTGGCGAGAGCAGCACCAGGCCGTGCTTGTCGCTGCGGAGGGCGGTCAGGATGATCTTGACGTTGGGGTTGAGCACCGCCCGGCACTTGGGACAGTAGTAGGTGCGCTTCATGACGAGGGCCTCGCTGCGGTGGAGGGTCCGCGGTGCCAGGGTGTATCCGCGCTCCGCTCCAGCTGCCAGGGTCGGTGCTCATGGCTTCTGGACGGGTTCGGTGCGCTGGATGCCCACCCGCACGGCGCCCTGCTCCTCGAAGCGCACGCTGGTGAGCATGGGACGCTCCGCCAGCCACCAGGGGGCGCTGGGTAGCATCTGCACCATCGGTCCCTGGTCGGTCCACCAGCACTCGATGGTGCCCGTGCCGTGGGCGGCCTGTCCGTTCACATCCAGCACGAAGCGGCTGCTGCTGCGACCCTGGAAGGGGCGGCGCAGATCGGGCAGGGCGCGGTCCAGGCGCAGCACCAGGATGGGGTCTTCGTGGCCCGCCTGGAAGACCCTCGCCGAGTGCAGCTCGCGGACGGAGCCCTGGGCGCTGTCGGTGGCCGGGAAGTCGTACTCCAGGGTGACGACGTCGCCGCGGCGGCGCAGGCTCTGGCCGTCGTCCTCCCAGCTCTCGAGGCTCTCGCTGGGCCACTCCACGCCGGGCGCCGGGCGCTGGAGCTCGAAGCCCTGGGCGGAGGGCCGCTGCTGGAAGGACGCTACGGCGAAGCCCGCCTGTACCTGGTCGAGCACGAAGCTCATGCGGTACAGGCCCAGCAGGCGCCGGATCCGGCGCTCCTCGCCGCCGATCTGCAGCGCCACCTCGCCGCCGTGGGCTTTGCCCGCCAGGTCCAGCACGGCGGCGACCGCCTGCCGGCTGTGCTCCATGGTGCTGCCGTTGCGCTTGCCGGAGGCCCGCTGGGGGCGGCGGCCGTGGAAGCTGAGCTCCACCGGCTCTCCCAGCGGGGTCTCGGTGGTCAGCTGCAGGTCCACCCGCCGGTCGTCGCTGTGGTCGATGGCCTGTAGCGTCGCCCGGTGCCGCTGCACGGGGATCTCCGGCACCCAGCCGCGGATGTCGTCGAGATCGGCCACCACGACTTGATCTCCGTCGGGATCGGCGTCCTTGGCCAGCCAGAGGCTGCCCTGGGGCAGGTCCACACGGGCGTACTCATGCATGCTCCAGTGGGGGTGGTCCGACACCAGCACGATGTCGATGGCGTAGTGCAGCCCCCAGATCTGGAGCGGCAGGATGGGTGCCTCCACCCAGGGAGGGGCGCCGTACTGGACCCCCGATGGCGGCGGGCTCGCCGAGAAGCTGGCCTGCTCGCGGGGAGACAGGGCCGGACCTTCCGGGAGCAGGCGCTTGATGGAGCAGGCCCCCAGCATCAAGGCGGTGGTTCCCAGCAGCAGGGTGTGGAGGAGGAGGCGGTGCATGGACGGTTTCACGACGACGGGGATCTGGTATCCGGTTCCAGGGCCGCGGGGGTTAGGACCGGCCCAGAGCCCCGGAGGAGCCATGATCGTCTTCGCCCACGGACTGGAGGGCAGCCCCCAGGGAAACAAGGCCCGGCGCCTGCGGGCGCTGGGCCTGCCACTGCTGGTGAGCGATCTGCGGGGTGTGCCCCTGGCAGGCCGCTGTTCGGTGGTGGAGGAGCAGACCCGCCCGGGGGGTGTCCTGCTGGTGGGCTCCAGCTACGGCGGCCTGGTGGCGGCCCTGCTGGCAGTGCAGCACCCGGAGCGCTTCACGGGCCTGGTGCTCTGTGCGCCGGCCCTGACGCTGCGCGAGGCGCCCAACCTGGAGCCGGGGCGGCTCGCAGCCCCGCCGGATCTGCCCACGGTGATCCTCCACGGGGTGCAGGACGATGTGGTCTCCATCGAGGGCAGCCGTCGGTACCGCGATCGCTCGGGGGACCACGTGCGCCTGCTGGAGCTGGACGATGATCACGCGCTGCACGGGTCGCTCGATCTGCTCTGCGAGGTGGTGGAGCGGATGGTGGCGGCGCGCCCCGCTCCTCCGCTGCCTGGCACTCGCGGTGGGTCCGGATCCTCTCGATCCTCGCGTTGACCCTGCTGTGCGGGCGCAGGTATACTGCTGCACGTGAATGGCGAGAATTCGTTGTTAAAAACGGTTCTACCGTGCTTTTCACGCTTTCGCCGTGTCCCCCTCGCCCCCACCGCGAGAATCGAGCCATGAACTTGGACCATCTCCGCCCCAGCTTCGCGAACCCGGGCGCCCTGTTCCTCTGCCTGGTGGCCTTCGTCACGGGCTGCCACACGTCGGGCCCCGACGCGGTGGATCCCTCCTCCGGCGTGCTCTCCCTGGAGGTCCTGCCTCCCCAGGGCGGCCTGGGCACCACGCTGGACCTGCGCGTGGCCGCCACCCAGTCGGCCTTCGACTTCGACGACACCGCCCTGAGCTTCGGCGACGGGATCACCGTCGACGAGGTGCTCGTTCAGGACGCCTGGAACATCGACGCCACCATCACCATCGCCGATGACGCGGCGCTGGGCGCGCGTGACGTGCAGGTGGACTCCAGGGGCCTGGAGCGCACCATCACCGAGGGTTTCACCGTCATCGAGGAGTCCTTCAGCGTCGATCCGGACGTGGGCATGTTGGGCGAGACCGTCGAGATCGAGATCGTCGGCAAGAACACCTCCTGGGAGAGCGGCGTCACCTGGCCCTCCTTCGGCGAGGGCGTCACTTTGCTGGACTTCACGGTGATCACCACCCACCTGGCCCAGGCCACCATCTCCATCGCCGCCGACACCTGGGCCGGTCCTCGCGACGTGCTCATGGAGAGCGGCCCCGACGTGGTGGTGCTCTACGACGGCTTCCAGGTGGACCGGGTGGCCCTGGCCGCCAGCTGGGATCCCGCGCTCATCGAGCAGGGTGAGACCGTGGAGTTCGAGGTGGACGCCCGCGGCACCAGCTTCGTGGAGGGCGACACCGAGATCTTCGTGCTCGACAACGGAGAGGAGCCCAACGACTACTCCATCAACCGGCTGGAGATCACCGACGCCACCAGCCTGTGGGGCGAGATCACCCTGTCCAACGCCGCCCAGATCGGCCCCCGCGATGTGCTCATCACTTCAAGCGAAGAGGGCGTGATCATCCCCGACGCCTTCGAGGTGGTGGACGGACCCTGGGAGCTGGAAGAGGTGGCGGTGTCCATCGCCTTCTACATCGCGCGCGGTATCGACAACAGCACCTGCGAGGTGGCCGAGAGCGTCGTGGCCTACGTGTGGTTCTACGTCCCGCTGGATCCCCCCTGCGGGGGCGGCGGCGCCATGGGCTCCGGCCCCCAGCCCTACGACGCGAACGGCGTCTTCCCCTACCCGCCGGCCAGCCAGGGCGGAGACGAGGACTGCCCCACCCCCAGGAGCGTGCCTGCGGGCGAGTTCGTGTGGTTCGAGAGCGACGTGAACACCGTCACCCTCGACCGCGTGGAGGACCCGGGCAGCGGCATGATCTACTACTACGGCTTCAACCTCACCGCGGCTGACTACGCCGCCGGCAGCTGGTACGACCTGCACACCCAGGGCGAAGAGGGCGGCCTGCCCGAGTACCTGGTGGATGACGTGCAGCCCACCGTGCCCGCCGACTGGGAGCTCACCAGCCCCGCGCTGTGCCAGGACTACACCCACAGCCGCGCCGAGGACTTCACCTACACCTGGACCCCGGCGGAGACCTACCCCGACGCCATCTTCGCCACGGGCATCCCGGGCACCATCGAGGCAACCATGGAAGGCGGCTTCGTAGGATGCATCCCATGGGACGACGGCGAGCACACCTTCTACAGCTCGGAGCTGTCGCAGCTGGTGGCCAACCCCGCCGAGCCCTACTTCTACTCCTACATCGAGGGTCCGGAGTTCGGCCTGCCCGACAGCATCTACCAGAGCAACCCCACCGAGTCGTACATCTACCTCTCGGCCTACATGGTGCTGGAGTAGACCCATGCGTCGATGTCTGCCCCTGCTGCTCGCTGGCCTGCTGTCTGCCTGCACCACCGAGAACACCGTCCGCGAGATCCCCATCGACGCCATCGCCGTGGTGGCCGGTGACTACGACAGCGTCGAAGACGCGCTGCTGCGCCAGCTGGTCTCCTACCAGCTCTACGAGGGCTACATCGTCGCCGCCACCTACGATCAAGAGGTGGACCCCGACGACATCATCCTCAAGGTCGAGGGCCTGCTGGGGGTGGAGGACGAGCTCGACGCCTTCGGCGCGGTGTTCGTCAACTCCGGCACCCGCGGCCTGGGCCAGTTCGTCTACAACGGCGTGGAGCCCGACGACGACCTGGTCTCCGATGCCCAGGTGGTGCAGTCCATCGTGGACTTCGTCAACGGGGGCGGCGTGCTGGTGGTGAGCGACTGGGCCTACGATCTCGTAGAGGCCGGCTGGCCCGACATGATCGAGTTCGCCGGCGACCAGGCGGTGCTGGACGATGCTCAGCGGGGCAGCCGCGGCTCGGTCCAGGCCATGGTGCACGACGAGGCCCTGGTGAACGACCTGGGCGAGGACCTGCTCTCCGTGAGCTACGACTTCTCCCACTGGGCGGTGATCCTGGACGTGGCCGACGATGTGGACGTCTTCATGAGCGGAGACGTGAGCTACCGCGCCTCGGAGACCGAAGGCGAGGTGGACGCCGGCGATCTCCCCCTGCTGGTGGGCTTCGCCTCGGGCTCGGGCCATGTCTACTTCTCTACCTTCCACTGGCGCGCCCAGGTCCCCGCCGTGGCGGACGCGGTGCTCTTCTCCATCGTCGCGGGGCTGAATCCCGGCGGCGGCGAAGAAGAGGACGACAGCCCCGCCGACACGGGCAGCTAGATCCAGACCTTGCAGTGATCATCCCCGCCATGCGCAGGCCCTCCGAGCGACGCATCCCCCGATCCTACGGGAGCACCCCTTCCATGCAGGCAAGTCTCGCCCTCGCGCTGGTCACCCTCGCCGGCTGCACCGAGTACTCCTACACCCAGCAGGTCCAGGTGGACGTCTTCCAGCAGAACCGACGGAACGTCGTGGACGTGCTGATGGTGGTGGACAACTCGGGCTCCATGATCGAGGAGCAGGCCAAGCTGGCCAGCAACTTCCAGTCCTTCATCCAGCACTTCACCGACATCGACGTGGACTACCAGATCGGCGTGATCACCACCGACATGTCCACCGAAGGCCACCAGGGCCGCCTGCACGGCGGCGACGACGAGATCGTGCTCGTCAACGCCGCCGGTGTCAGCATCGATCGCGTGGCCTACGATCGCTCCTGGGGCATCGAAGCCGGCCGCGCCTGGCAGCTGGATCCCAGCTACGCCAGCGCCACCGACAACGACGACGCGGCCGCCTGGTGCGCCTCCAGCGAGCTGTACGCCGCCACCGACACGGGCACCCCCGGAGCCGACAACCACGCCTGCGCCCGCCGGGCGCCGCTGCCCGACACGGGCCTGGCCGACACGGCCGACACAGGCGGCGTCGAGGGCGGTCCGGCCGCGGGTGAGCTGATCATCACCGAGTTCATGGCGGACCCGGTGGACGTGGCCGACAGCCTGGGGGAGTGGATCGAGATCAGCAACCTCTCCGGCGAGCCCCGGTCCCTGGACGGCTGCACCCTGGTGGACGACGACGCCAACAGCTTCCCCCTGCCGGCGGGGCTGGAGCTGGAGCCCGGCGACACGCTGGTGCTGGCCCGATCGCAGCAGGGGGGAGTGACCGCCGATGCGGTCATCGACGAGGGCTTCACGCTGAACAACGACGCCCTGCTCATCACCCCCAGCACCGACGCACCCGAAGAGGCCTTCGCCGAGAACGTGGCGGTGGGCATCACCGGCAGCGGCTGGGAGATGGGCCTCGAGGCCACCCGCGCCGCCTTCCTCGATCCCGTCTACAGCAGCGACAACGAGGCCTTCCTGCGCGACAACGCCAGCCTGAGCGTGGTCTACCTGTCCGACGAGGAGGACTCCTCACCCTACGAGGTGGACGACTACCTGCGCTTCCTCAAGGATCTCAAGGGCGACGAAGCCTACCGGGACCATCGCATCCTGAACATCTCGGCGGTGGTGGGCGCCACCCTTCCCGAATTCGAGGGCGATCCGGCCTGCTCTTCCGAGCACGGCGACGCCACCTACGGGTCCCGCTACGTCAAGGCGGTGGAGTACACCGAGGGCGTGCTGGAGTCCATCTGCGAAGAGGACTTCTCCCCCATCGCCGCCAAGCTGGGGCTCACCGCCTCGGGGCTCGAGGTGGAGTTCGAGCTGTCCGAAGCCTGCGACGAGAACTCGCTGGTGGTGTCCCTGTACGAGACCGACGACAACGACAGCCTGGTGCGCCAGCTGGTCAAGGACGAGGACTACTCCTTCGTCGTAGAGCGCAACGCTGTCCACTTCGACGAGGCCCAGGTGCCCCCCGCCCAGTACTACATCGTGGCCGAGTACGAGGTGCTGCCCGAGGGGGCCACCAACGAAGGCGACGACAGCGGGATGGAGGGATCATGATGCACAGGCTCGCCCCCGTGGCTCTGCTCGCCCTGCTGCTGGCTTGCCTCGCCGGCTGCTTCGACAGGTCGGAGTGTTCGGCTGACAAACCCTGCCCCTTCGGAGCCTCCTGCGTCGCGGGGGTCTGCGAGGCGGCCCGCTGCGCCACCAGCGCCCAGTGCGGCATGGAGGAGCACTGCCAGGCCGGCAATTGCGTCGCCGGCTGCAGCGAGGACGCCGACTGCTACCCCGGCGACCGCTGCGACGCCGACTTCGGTGTCTGCGAGCAGGCGCCCTGCGCCGAAGCCCACCGCGACTGCGCCTTCAAGGAGTTCTGCAACGCCGCCTCGGGCGAGTGCTACGAGGCCGCCGGCTACTACTGCAGCGCCTGCAACGACGACGACGACTGCGGAGGCGAGTCCAGCGGCAACCACTGCTACGGCGGCTACTGTCTGGTGGAGTGCACCCGCGACGCGGACTGCCCGGCTGGCTTCTACTGCTACGGCTTCGTGGACAACGCCGGAAACGTCCAGTACTACCAGTGCTTCACGCTCTGCGAGTACTACGAATCCTACGAGAGCAGGCCGCGAAGGCCGGCCGCTGCTCCACCGGACGAGCGCCTGCTGCCCCTGGATCCCCAGCAGCGGTCCACCCAGCCCGAGCCGGGCGACGAGGCGCAGCCATGAGCGCGCGGCTCACGCGGCTGTTCGCCGCCCCGCTGCTGGCGGCGGGCCTGCTGGGCTGCCCCGAGCCCGTGGACACCGCCCGCCCCGTCCAGCTGCTCGGCCCCGACATGGAGCACAGCCAGCCCACCGACACCCTGGTGGAGGGCGAGCAGGTGCAGCTGCTGGTGAGCGCCTCTGACCAGGAAGGTGTGGAGGGCGTGCGCGCTTTCCATCGCCCCCTGGGCACCGAGACCTGGGACTGGGCGGACATGCAGCAGGCAGGCGGCCAGTGGGCTGCCAGCATCGATCTCGATGCCCCCGGGCTCGAGTACTACTTCAAGGGCACCGACAGCGGCGATGTGCCGGCGGTCTCCTACCTGCCCCAGGAAGCTGGCAACAGCCCCTTCGCCCTTGAGGTGTTGGTGCAGGCCCTGCCGCTGCCCTTCGAGGAGGACTTCGAGCTGGAGGACAGCCAGGACGATCTGCGCGACCTGGGCTGGGTCTCCTACGAGGCCGAGTTCCCCGGCTATCCCTGGGAGCTGGCCGACGACGGCGTCGATGGCGGCCTGCGCGTGCGGCACGCGGTGGGCACCGGCGACGAGAGCGACAGCATGGACGACTGGCTCATCTGCCCGGCGCTGGACTTCTCGGGTGCCGACAGGCTGCAGGTGACCTGGTACGAGCACGGCAGCGATCCGGATCTCGCGGACCACAGCCTGTGGCTGTCTACCGGCAGCCGCGACCCCGCCGATGGCGACTTCGTCGAGGTGGGGGCGCTGGAGCCGCCCACCGACGAGTGGGCTCGATCAGCCGTGGTGGAGCTCAGCGACTACGCCGGCCAGCGGGTGGTCTACCTGGCCTGGCGCTACCAGGGCGCCGACGCCGACAGCTGGTCCATCGACGCCGTGGCCGTGCAGCAGCTGGCGCCCGACCTGCTGGCCAGCGTGGCCTGGGGCGCCGAGCCCGTGCACCCCGGCGATGACGTCACCCTCGACGTCACCGTCGTCAACACCGTGGACCTGGCCGCCAGCGACGTGGTGGTGGGGCTCTACGTGGACATGGGCGACGGCGCGGTGGTGGAAGACAGCCAGGAGCTGGGCGCCCTGGCGGCCCTGGGCGAGACCTCCACCAGCTTCGACTTCGCCCTGAGCGGCGAGCTGGTGGACAACAGCCGCTTGCCGGTGGAGATCACCATCGACGCAGGCGATCAGAGCTGGAGCCAGGGCTTCGAGCTGCAGCTCGGCTACGCCTCCTGGGCCAGTCTGGAGTTCACCCTCGACGCCTCCGCCCTGGTGGAGGTGGTGCTGGGTGCCGGCGATCCCGACGATCCCGCCTGGGAGAGCACCATCCTCACCAGCACCATGAGCGTGGGTGACGGTGTGGCCGAAGCCGACATCACCGACCAGGTGGATCTGCTGCCCCCCGAGCCGGGGGAGCGGCGCTGGTTCGCGCGCGTCACGGCCTGGGCCGATGGCCAGGTGGACGGCTTCAGCATCAGCTTCGGCGGCGACGAGCAGCTGGCCAGGCACCTGCCCGAGCTGGTGTCCGGCGAGGAGACCCTGGTCTACCTGCCCGAGCCGCCCGATCCCCAGGTGCTGGACTTCGACACCAGCCCCGAGACCGTGCAGCCCGGCGACAGCGTGGTGCTGGCCGCACTGCAGCTGTACAACGACGGAGACACCAGCAGCGGCGCGGTGCAGGCCACCCTGAGCAGCGACGATCCCCATGTCACCGTCACCAGTGGCGGACCGGTGGAGGTGGCGGCCGAGGCGTGGGATGCAGGCCAGACCACCACCCTGCTCGACGCCTTCGCCTTCGACGTGAGCGCCGAGCACCTCGACAGCCTGCCTGTCGTCCTCGAGCTGCAGCTGCAGGACGAGGCTGAGACCTTCTCCGCTCCCCTCACCGTCGAAGTCCCCTGGCCGGTGATGCGCATCATCCGCGTGGCCGTGGACGACTCGGACACCGGCGACGACGACGGCATCCTCGATCCAGACGAGCAGGCGGTGCTCGAGCTCGACGTGGTCAACACGGGCGACCAGGCCAGCGACGGCATCGTGCGCGGCAGCCTCAGCGTGCTCTCCAGCAGCACCGGCGCCGCCACCGTGCTCGACGGGGAGCAGTCCTTCGGCTCCCTGGATCCGGGCGACTCGCGTGACGAGGAGTTCGAGATCCTGGTCACCGGCGGCTCCGCGGGCGACAGCCTCGATCTGCAGCTGGACCTGTACGACTCCAGCGCCACCTACGTGGTCACCACCCAGTTCGTGCTGGGGGAGCCCCCCTGGCTGGCGGTGGGCGCGGTGGACGACGACGTGGGCGACGTGGTGGACAGCTACGACTTCGACTGGGTCAACGCCTGGTACCGCATCAACGATGGCAACATCCAGCTGCGCTACGAGTCCGCCACCGAGTTCGACCCGGACACGGTGTTCATCGAAGGCTGGGGCAGCTCCTCGGGTGCCGGCTTCGTGCTGTACCAGCTGGTGGTGCAGGCCGGCTCGGCGTCGCTGCTGGGCTGGCCCGACTATGGATCCCACTACGAGATCACCGCCCCCAGCCTGTCCAGCCCCGACGCCACCAGCCTGCTGCTGGAGTGGGACCCGGCGGTCATGGATCTGACCATCGACGGCTTCAGCATGGGCTTTGGAGCCGGCTGGTGCGGCCCCCCCGACTACTTCTGCGACCAGTTCCCCGATGGCTGGGGCTACCCCTACACCGGCTATGACTCGGGCGACTGGTACGACCTGGAGTGGTAGCGGGGTCGCAGAGGTGGGTTGTTGCCGGGTCGCCTGATCCAGAGCAGCTCGAGGCGAAGCGGGTCCGCGCTTCCTCCTCGTCGTGCAGCCGTTCTGGTAGGATCTTCGTTTCTCGGGGGGGCTGATCCCGCGTCCCCCGGTTCGCGTCATGGAGGTGGTGGAATGCGGAGCTCTCGCATGTCATGGTCGTACCGGCTGGGCCTCGCGCTGGTGGTCCTGGGCGCCTGTCTTCCCGGAGACCTGCTGGCCAGGAGAGAGCCCGTAGACCCGATCATCATGGGCGTGGGGATGACCTGGCCGCAGATGAACTCCGTCGCGGCCGCCGTGGGCATGGGTGCCGATGACGCTTCGTCCTGGGCCCTCGTGCCCCGGCGGGCCGCCAGGTTCCACGCCGGTCTGCAGAAGGAGCAGCTGGCCTACCTGGTCAGCCTGGGCTTCGATCGGCAGAAGGTGGATGTCTGGGCCAGGTATCCCACCCGTGACGAGTTGGAGAGCTACGAGTACGCCTACGAGGCGAGCGTCAACGACCTCGACTTCGCGGCGAGCATGCGCGGCTACCTGCAGGACGTGCGGGTGGGGCGAGCCAGCCCCTACCTCGGCGCTGGCCTGCACCGGGCCTTCGTCTGGGGCGACTTCGAGCACTCCCTGGAGGACGAGATCGACGACGATGATCTGGTGGACGCCATGCGCGCCGAGCAGCAGCGCATGTTGGAGTCCTTGAGCTCATGGGGCGGCCAGCTGGGAGTCGGGGGCAGCTACTTTGCCGCGGCGGCGCTGTCTCTGGGCTGGAAGCCGGGCTGGCCTTCGACGTGTTCAGCTCGAGGTTCAACGAGCGCGAGTTCGATGACTACGTGCTGCCCAAGGAGCGGCAGATGACGGTCAGCGCCAGCGTCTATGGCGCCGTGGTGCTGGAGCTGCGCTTCGAGTAGCGGGGGGGGGCCCCCCCGCCACCCCCCCCCGCCCCGCCCCCCCGCCGCCACCCGCCCCCCCCGGCCACCCCCCTCCGGCGCCCCGCCGGTCGGACCACGCCCGTGTGTACCACCGGCCCGTGCTACCCTGGTGCGCCTCAGCGCGCAGGCCCGGAGATCCCCATGCCCCACCAGCAGCCGCAGCCCTGGTGGCAGCGCGGGGTGGTGTACCAGGTCTACCCGCGCAGCTTCCAGGACTCCGATGGCGACGGTGTGGGGGATCTGCGGGGGCTCATCCAGCGGCTCGACCACCTGGCGGGGTCGCCGCACTCGCTGGGGGTGGACGCCCTGTGGCTGTCGCCCATCCAGCCCAGCCCGGATCGGGACTTCGGCTACGACATCGCCGACTACTGCGACGTGGATCCCCGTTACGGGACGCTGGAGCACTTCGACGAGCTGGTGGCGGCCTGCCGCGAGCGCGGCCTGCGCCTGATCCTGGACGGAGTGTTCAACCACAGCTCGGATCAGCACCCCTGGTTCCAGGCCTCGCGCGCATCGCGAAGCGGGCCCTACGCCGATTTCTACCTGTGGCGCCATGGAAAAAAAGGCCCGGGCAGCGGCGCTTCGGGCGCGCCCAACAACTGGGCCTCCACCTTCGGTGGCCCAGGCTGGCGCCACGTCGCAGAGCGCGATCAGTACTACCTCCACAGCTTCCTGGCGCAGCAGCCGGATCTGAACTGGCGGGAGCCCGCGGTGGTACAGGCGGTGGAGGCTGCGCTGCGCTTCTGGCTGGAGCGGGGGGTGGATGGCTTCCGGCTCGATGTCTTCAACTGCTACCTCAAGGACGCGGGCTTCCGGAGCAACCCCCGCAGCTGGCACCCGGCCGGCCTGCTCTACGCCTACATCGGGCAGCGGCATGAGCGCGACCGGGATCAGCCGGAGCTGCGCGAGGCCCTGGCTATGATGCGGCGCGTGATGGACGAGCAGCCGGATCGCATGCTGGTGGGAGAGACGCTGGACGAGGATCCCGAGTACCGCCGCGCCGCCAGCTATGTGGGGCCTGATCGCCTGCACCTGGCCTTCAACTTCCAGCTGCTGCGCTCGCGCTGGAGCGCGCCGGCTTTCCACCGCGCCATCACCGCCTGGACGCTCGCCCTGGGCTCCGGCGGCTGGCCCACCTGGGTGCTGTCGAACCACGACTTCCCGCGTCACGCGAGCCGCTGGGGAGGCCGGCATGCCGATGACCGCTGCAAGCTGGCGGCCATGGTGGCCATCTGCCTGCGCGGCACGCCGTTCCTGTACTACGGCGAAGAGATCGGCATGCGCGAAGCGCGGCTGCCCTTCCGCAGGCTGCGCGATCCCGTGGGCCGGCGCTTCTACCCCTTCCACCGCGGCCGGGATGGCTGCCGCACGCCCATGCAGTGGGATGGCGGGCCAGGGGCAGGCTTCACCAGGGGGACCCCCTGGCTGCCGGTGCAGGCGGAGGCCGCCACGCGGAACCTGGCGGTGCAGCGGGGCGATCCCAGCTCCATCTTTCGGGTCTACCGCTGCCTGATCGCCTTACGGAAGCGACTGTGCGTGCTGCAGGGCGGTGCAATGGAGCTGCCGGAGCAGGCCCACTTCCAGGTGCTCAGCTGGCGGCGCAGCCTGGGCGGGGACTCGCTGCTGGCTGTGCTGAACATGTCCGATCGCGCCCTGGCCTGGCCCCTGCCTGAGGGTGACGAGCGCCGGCTCATCTTCGGCACGCTGCTGGACAGGCGGGGCGCCCTGCCCTCGGTGTCGGGTCGGCTGCACCTGCGCCCCCGAGAGGGCCTGTTGCTCGGGAACGAAGCGGTGATGGCCCAGGTCGAGGGATAGCCGCGCGGGGCCCAGCCCACTCGGAGATCCGATCTCGCGGCCCGACCCGACGCGGCCTGCTCAGCCGCAGTGCTGGACGCTGGGATCGCTGTCGTCGCAGTCCCACTCGTCGTCGAAGTCCTTGCTGAAGTACCCGTCGCCGTCGGCGTCGGTGCCGTAGTCGTCCAGCCACAGGAAGTACCACAGGCCTCCGGCTGTCTCGCTGCGCGACAGGGACACCAGGTAGCTGGCTTCGTCGGCGCTGTCGTTGTGGATGCCGAACCAGCCGTTCTCGACCTCGACGGGCTGCATGGTGGCCGCGTCGAGGACCTCGAAGGCCAGGGAGGGGCCGTCGCTCTTGGTGAGGAAGAGGCCCTCGTAGTAGGCGTAGGCAGGCACGACGATGGAGAACCAGTCCACGTCGGCGGCCTCGTGCAGGGTGCCCGCGGCCTCCTCGATGGTGGGCCCGGCGTGGATGACCTCGCCCACGGACACCCCCGCTGGTTCGAGGCTGCGGGGCGCCTGCTGGCTGTCGGGTTCGAAGCTGTCTGCCTCGTCCAGGGCGGGCACCAGGTAGCCATCGCAGTCGCTGTCCACGCCGCTGCCGGGCTGCTCGCTGGCGGCGGGATTGATCTGCTGATCTCCATCGTCGCAGTCGTGGAAGCTGCCGAAGCCGTCACCGTCCTGGTCCTGGTAGACCCGGGCCCCGATGAGGTACTCGAGCACGCCGTGGCGCTCGGCGAAGGGGAAGACCCGGGCGTAGTAGGTGCCAGAGGTCGCGGGCTGGACCAGGGCCCGGGCGTCCCACTCGATGAAGTCGTCACCCTCCGCCAGCAGGGTCTGGCCGTCGCTGTCGTAGATGCTCAGCTCAGTGTCGCAGGTGGGGCAGATGTGGGTGGTGAAGACCTCGTACTGGGTGCCACCCTGCAGCTCGAGGGCGAACCAGTCGGCGTCCCCGGAGGGCCAGCCGGTGCCGTGCTGGAGCGCGGCGCCAGGCTCCAGCGGCCGGGCGGTTGCGCGGCTGTCGTCGCCCTCGAAGGCGTCGCGAGCCGACGGGAAGGGTGCGCTGGCGATGGCGAACTCCAGCGGCCCGGCGTCCTGTCCGGGCTCGATCTCGATCTGTGGCGGATCGAAGCTGTGCTCCAGCAGCGAGGGGACCACCGCGGCCCCGCTCTGGTCGCTGGGGGGCAGCTGGAAGCTGCCGTCGTCCAGGGAGCTGGCGCTCTGGGCCTGGCCGGCGCTGACGGTGACGCCGCCCAGGGGGTGACCTTTGACGGTGACTGTGCCGAGGATGGCGTCACCGACGGGCTGGGCGCTGTCGTCGCTGCGGGGATCGCAGGCCTGCAGAGACAGCAGGGTGACGAGGGGGGCCAGGGCGAGGGAGGAGCTGGACACGATGACATCGGGGGCCGATGGAGGACGGCAGATAACATGGAGCAGGCGACAGAACCCCGAATCTACTGCGGCCCAGCAGTCACGACTGCGGCCGTCCCTGCTTGCAGCGCTCTCGGTCAACGTGCTGAAAGCACGCC